>DJRT01000023.1 GCA_002437905.1 Ruminococcaceae bacterium UBA6353
ACGGCGGTTTTGAAATATTGCACTTCAAGCCGCCGTTTTCCTTTTGAAAAAATGGACTTACGGAGGGTGTGTTAAAGTCGCCCTTTTTTAAGGATACGGCGGTGTCCGAGGAGGTATCGCCGTGTCCATTTTACTTTTCCATAGTATCCACGATCTGCACCAGCTAAAAAAAGCGTAGCCCCTCCATCGGAGTATTCTGGCCTTGAAAGTGAAATTAAACATCATGTAACAAGATATTTATTTGCTTGCGTCCGCATAGCGTCATGCTGTGTGGGCGTTTTTATATGCCCCTGCTTCTGGTCACGGTGGCCAGAGGCTCCAAGGTGCCGGGGGCCGCCTGTTCTCCATTTCAATCCGCACTCACCAACCACCTTTTGAAATGGAGGACAATTATGACGACTATCAACCTGAAACGGTATTACCCCTATATGACCGAAAATGTGATGCTGGAAGTTTCGGACGAGATCGCCGCCGCCCTCTCGATGGGAGGCCGCCTGTGCGACAGCTACAAGCGGCAGAAGCGCAGAAATGGCGAGTGCTCGCTGGACACCGATCCCGGCTTTGAGGCCGACGTGCTCCGCCAGCCCATGATCCCGGATGAGTACATTGAGGCGCGAGAAACCACCTTTGCCCTCTATGACGCGCTGGCCCAGCTCCCGCCCACGCAGGCCCGGCGTGTGTACCAGCACTATCTTCTTGGCATGAGCAAGGCCGAAATCGCGGCAGCCGAGGGCGTTGGACGGAGTCGCATCTGCTGCTCCGTTGAGCGCGGGCTGGCTGCTATGAAAAATATTTTGAAAAAATCTCTGTAAGAGGGAGTACATTTGCCCCCAAAACCTCCTGATAGGTGAGAGGAGTTTTCTTCCTCGCCTTGAAAACTGAATAGACAGTATTCCCGATACGAAATCCGCGTGATAGCGACGTAAGGTGCGCCGCCACGACAGCCAGCTCAGGAGGTGATGGACAAGCTGGCCGAGCGATCAACGCAGCCTTTGACCCGGTGCCGGCAAACCGGGCGCGAGGACAGCGCGGAGGATAATGAAACTTGCTCACGCCCTCCCACAGACTTGAGGGGGAGTTCCTACGGTATGCGCCAGCCCTCCACGGGCAGCGGTGCTGTGGGACTATGCAGCCGAAGCCATCGGCGGTCTGGAATACTCCCCGTGCCGGGGATGCGTGGCAAATACGGCACACAACGATCATATAGGGAGCCGTCCAACCGGGCCTTTCTGTCTTATGACAGCCCAAACCATTCCGGCGCGGCGGCTCCCTCTTTTGTGGATTGAAACGGAAAACAACCGTCCCGCTGCTTCTGGTCATCGTGGCCAGAGGTGGGGCAAGGTCAAAGGACGGCGCTTTTGTGCCGTCCTTTCACGTTTCCCCACGGACAACGGGAAACCATAAAATCTATTCACACCGCTGATTGTTATAGGAGGTTTTCAGATGACGGAGGCAAGAGTCGGCTATCACAAGGAAGTCAAAACCGCGTCTTTTCAGGGCAAATCCATCACCGTGGAAAACCTGACCCCGATGCTCTCTCCCCGAGCACGGGATAAGCGCAAGCGTGAAATTGAAAGCTGTCTGTATAAGGTCTTTGTGAAGTATGCGCCGGGACGGGCGCAGATGCACTAATGCGGGACATCCTTGAGATGCGGGGCTGCCAGAGGTATAATATAGGTGTAAGGTTTGGTAGCTCCTACACGGAAAGGAGCACCAAATGATTATTCGTGAAGATGCCATTTATGGCAGACAGTCCGTTGACCGCAAGGACAGTATCAGCATTGAAAGCCAGATCGAGTTCTGCAAGTATGAATTGAGAGGGGGCAATTTCCGCAAGTACACCGACAAGGGCTATTCCGGCAAGAATACCGACCGACCCAAGTTCCAAGAAATGATGGCCGATATTCGCCGGGGCCTGATCAAGCGCGTGGTGGTCTACAAGCTGGATCGTATCAGCCGTTCCATCCTGGACTTCGCAACCATGATGGAAACTTTTCAGGAATACAATGTCGAGTTCGTATCCTCTACGGAAAAGTTTGACACGTCCACTCCGATGGGGCGGGCCATGCTGAATATCTGCATCGTGTTCGCCCAGCTTGAACGTGAAACCATCCAGAAGCGCGTGACCGATGCCTACTATTCCCGCTGCCAGCACGGTTTTCACATGAGCGGCGCGGCTCCCTACGGCTTCCAACTGGAGCCGACCACCATTGAGGGCATCCGCACAAAAATGATGAAGCCTGACCCGGAAACGGCAGATATTGCAAAGCTGATGTTTGAAATGTACTCCCAGCCCGGAATCTCTTTCGGGGACATCGCCCGCTACTTTGCCGACGAGGGTATCCTGATCTACGGCAAGGAAATGAAACGGGGCTTTATCTCCCAGCTTTTAAGAAACCCCATTTACGCACAGGCCGATCTCGATATGTACGAGTTCTTCAAAAGCCAGGGTACGGTGGTAGTCAATGAAGCCACAGATTTTGCCGGGACAAACGGTTGCTATCTCTATCAGGGCCGGGACGTGCAGGAAAGAAAAAACAAGCACCTGAAAGATCAGATACTTGTTCTGGCTCCCAGCGAGGGGCTGGTATCGTCTGATACATGGCTACGCTGCCGGAAGAAGCTCATGGCAAACAAGACGTTCCAAGGCGGGCGCAAAGCAAAAAACACATGGCTTGCCGGAAAGGTCAAGTGTGGCCGCTGCGGGTACGCGCTTATGAGCGTCGGCAATCCGACAGGTGTTCAATATCTCCGCTGCTCCAAGCGAGCCGACAGTAAAAGCTGTGACGGCTGCGGGACGCTCCGTACACGGGAATTTGAAAGGTTCCTGTATGGCGAGATGGTCAAGAAGCTGTCCGAGTTCCAGACGCTGACGGCAAAGCGGGAAACGGTCAATCCCAAATTGACCGCGCTGAACATGGAGCTTGCCCGCGTGGAGGACGAGATTGAAAAGCTGCTGAATACTCTGACCGGGGCTAATGCGGTGCTGCTGTCTTACGCCAACAGCAAAATTGAGGAGCTGGACACACGCCGCCAAGCTCTGACAAAAGAGATCGCGGCGCTGTCGGCGGAAACCATGTCCCCGGAGCAGATCGAGCGGTTGTCGGTCTACCTCAACCAATGGGAAGAAATTGACTTCGAGGACAGGCGACAGGTTGCTGACGGCTTGATCTCACAGATCCGCGCAACCGACGAACACGTTTCGATTGAGTGGAAAATTTGACTTTTACTTATCCATCGCACACGACAAAGGGCTGTGTGCCCTTGTCAAGCGATGTAAGGATCGTTGGCAATATCTCCGCCGAGCAGAAGAGCGATGTTTACCGCCGCGATGCCGAGGTCGGCTATCTGCTGCTGACCGAATACTGGAGCCGGGGCATTATGACCCAGGCCCTCCGGCAGCTGACCGCGCTGGCCTTCGAAAAGCTGGATATCGTCCGCCTGACCGGCCTTGTCTACGCCCCAAACACCGCTTCCTGCCGCGTGCTGGAGAAAAACGGCTTTCAGCCGGAGGGGCGGATGAAGAATGCCGTGACCAAGGGCAGCGCCCTGTACGATCTGTGCATCTACGGCAAGTGCCGTTAAAGCTCTCCCATACGCAAGCGGCCGCAGAGCACCACTATGGTGCTCTGCGGCCGCTGATTTTGTATCCGCTGCGCGAAAAGGCACGGTTATTCTTCCTCATTCTGCCGGTAAAGGAGAATATCCTCCACCCGGCAATGCAAAAAACCACACAGATCGTCCAGCGTCTGCGTGCTGATCGGCCGATCGTGCCGCAGCCGGTCCAACAGGCTGCGGCTGACGCCGAACTCGTTGATCAGCTTATAGGTGGACATGCCACGCGCCTTCAGGGTCTTATAAAATGGCTCATATGAGATCATTTCATCACATCCTACAGGAAAATGATAAATTATGCTCTTTGTCTTGACAATTGTCGAAATATTGAGTATAATGTCAAATATGCTCTTTTCAAAGAGCATACATTCACCAAGAGGGTGTCGGCGTCCTGCGGAATGTAATCCCTGCCATTCTGCGGGCGCCGATACTCTGCCCGCATACAGTGCCTCCCCTTTCGGCCGGCTGTTCACACCCGTGATGGCCGCCGTTTTAGGCTGGCCCCGACCGCGCTTTCCGGTCGGGGCCTTTTTATTTTTCCATATTTCGTTATTCCTGTTGCTTTTGGGCACAAGATATGGTATAGTATGAGGGATTTCGCGACGGCACCAATAGTATCCGCAAAACCGGTGCAAAAAAGCAGAAAAGAGGCAGAAGCACCCATGGAAATTCATGGATTTCAGAAAATGACCCTGCTGGACTACCCCGGCAAGGTGGCCTGTACGGTCTTCACCGGCGGCTGCAACATGCGCTGTCCCTTCTGTCACAATGCCTTTCTGGTAACGGAGCTGTCCCGCTCAGAGCACTTTTCGCAGCAGGAAATTCTGGAGCTGATCGCCTCACGCAAAAAGCTGCTGGACGGCGTTGCCGTGACCGGCGGTGAACCGCTGCTGACAGAGGACACACTGGATTTTCTGGCCCGGCTGAAGAATCTGGGGCTGGCGGTCAAGCTGGATACCAACGGCTCCTTCCCCGACCGGCTGCAGCGGGCCGTGCGGGAGGGGCTGGTGGACTATGTGGCCATGGACATCAAAAACGCGCCGCAGGCGTACGCCGCCACCGCCGGCGTACCGGGGCTGGCACTGGAACCGATCCGGGAGAGCGTGCGCTTTTTGCTCAGCGGCGCCGTGGACTACGAATTCCGCACGACCATCGTGGCCGAATACCACTCGCTGGAGGATATGGAAGCGATCGGCCGCTGGATCCAGGGGGCGCGCCGCTACTATCTGCAAAGCTTCGTAGACTCCGGAAACCTCATCCGCCAAGGGCTGCACGGGGTAAACAGGGCCTCCATGCTGGCTCTGCGCGATACCGCGCGAAAGTATATATCTTGTGTTGAAATTCGTGGAATATGACGAAAAACCACAAAATATATGATTTTGCATTGACAAAGCACGGACACATACCGTATAATGGGTCGTGCAGCTATTACCATCAGGGGAGGAAAAAACAGTATGTACACCGTAATCAAACGGGACGGTAAAATCGTCGATTTCAACATCCAGAAAATCAGCCATGCCATCCGGCTGGCCTTTGAGGCCTGTCAGCGGGAATTCAATCAGGACACCATCGACTTCCTGGCGCTGAAGGTCACCTCGGATTTTGAGCCGAAGATCCGGGACGGCAAGATCTCGGTGGAGGATATCCAGGACAGTGTGGAGACGGTGCTTATCCGCGCCGACTACGACGATGTGGCCAAGGCCTACATCCTCTACCGCCGCACCCGCGAAAAACTGCGCAATATCGGCACCGCCATGCTGAACTATAAGGAGATTGTGGACAACTACCTGCACATCAACGACTGGCGCGTGAAGGAAAACTCCACCGTGACCTATTCGGTTGGCGGTCTCATTCTGTCAAACTCCGGCGCCATCACGGCCAATTACTGGCTCTCCGAAATCTATGACAAGGAGATTGCCGATGCCCACCGCCATGCGGATATGCACATCCACGACCTTTCCATGCTGACCGGCTACTGCGCCGGCTGGTCGCTCAAGCAGCTGATCCAGGAGGGGCTGGGCGGTATTCCGGGCAAGATCACCTCCTCGCCGGCCTCCCATCTCTCCACCCTGTGCAACCAGATGGTCAATTTCCTCGGCATCATGCAGAACGAGTGGGCCGGCGCGCAGGCGTTTTCCTCTTTTGATACCTACCTGGCTCCCTTTGTCAAGGTCGACAACCTGACCTACAAGGAAGTCAAGCAGTGCATCCAGTCCTTTGTGTACGGCGTGAATACGCCCTCGCGCTGGGGCACACAGGCGCCCTTCTCCAATATCACGCTGGACTGGACGGTGCCGGCTGACCTGGCCGAGCTGAATTGCATTGTCGGCGGCAAAGAGGTCGATTTCAAATACAAAGACTGCAAAAAAGAGATGGATATGGTCAACAAGGCGTTCATCGAAATCATGATCGAGGGCGACGCCAACGGCCGCGGCTTCCAGTACCCCATCCCCACCTATTCCATCACCCGGGATTTTGACTGGTCGGATACCGAAAACAACCGCCTGCTGTTTGAAATGACCGCCAAATACGGCACGCCGTATTTCTCCAATTACATCAATTCGGATATGGAGCCGTCGGATGTGCGCTCGATGTGCTGCCGCCTGCGGCTGGATCTGCGGGAGCTGCGCAAAAAGAGCGGCGGCTACTTCGGCAGCGGCGAGTCCACCGGCTCGGTGGGCGTGGTAACCATCAATATGCCGCGCATTGCCTATCTTGCCGCAGACGAAAAGGATTTCTATGCCCGCCTGGATCACCTGATGGATGTGGCCGCCCGCTCGCTCAAGGTCAAGCGCACGGTGATCACCAAGCTGCTGGATAACGGCCTGTATCCCTATACAAAGAAGTATCTCGGCACCTTTGCCAACCACTTCTCCACCATTGGACTGGTAGGCATGAATGAGGCATGCCTCAATGCCAAGTGGCTGCGGGAGGATCTGACACAGGCCGAAGCGCAGCAGTTCACCAAGGATGTGCTAAACCATATGCGTGAGCGCCTGTCGGACTACCAAGAGGAATACGGCGACCTGTACAATCTGGAGGCCACCCCGGCCGAGTCCACCTCCTACCGTCTGGCCAAGCACGATGTGGCGCAGTTCCCGGATATCATCACCGCCGCCAAAAGCCCGGACGATACCCCGTATTACACCAACAGCTCCCACCTGCCGGTCGGCTACACGGACGATATCTTTTCCGCACTGGACATCCAGGATGAGCTGCAGACGCTGTACACCTCCGGCACGGTTTTCCACGCCTTCCTGGGCGAAAAGCTGCCGGACTGGCAGGCGGCGGCCAACCTGGTACGCAAGATCGCCGAAAACTACAAGCTGCCGTACTACACCATGTCCCCCACCTACTCGGTGTGCAAAAACCACGGGTATCTGGCCGGCGAGGTGACCGTATGCCCCGATTGCGGTGAGCCGGCCGAGGTCTACAGCCGCATCACCGGCTACTACCGGCCGGTGCAGAACTGGAATGTCGGCAAGACACAGGAATACAAGGACCGGCAGGTCTACAACATCGCCACCTCCCGCCTGACCCACAAGGGACCGCGGGCAGAGGCTGCGGCCGCGGCGCCGGCGCACGCAGAGGCCGGACTGACGGACGGCACCCTGCTGTTCACCACCGCCACCTGCCCCAACTGCAAGATTGCCTGCGGCCTACTGGACAGGCAGGGCATTGCCTATGAGAAGCTGCTGGCCGATGAGCACGCGGCGCTGGCCGAGCAGCTCGGTATACGGCAGGCGCCCACGCTGGTCGTAATCAAGGACGGCCAGGCGGAACGGCACGCCGGCGTCTCTGCCATCAAGCAGTATCTGAGCATCTGATCCAAAAAAGGCGGGGGCGTCGCGCGAGGATGCGACGCCCCCTATCTTATGAAAAAAGGATGGATAACAGCCCTATGGTATATGATGTGATCGTGGTTGGCGGCGGCCCCGCCGGCCTGACCGCGGCGCTGTATCTGCGCCGGGCAAACAAAAGCGTGCTGGTGATCGAAAAAGCCACCTTCGGCGGGCAGATCACCTATTCCCCCAAGGTGGAGAACATCCCCGGCTTTGCCTCCCTCACCGGCAACGAATTTGCGGAAAAGCTGGTGGAACAGGTGATCGCGCAGGGGGCGGACTTTGAAATGTGCGAGGTGACCGGCCTAACGGACGGCGAGGAAAAGACCGTGCACACCGATAGTGGCGATTTCACGGCGCGGACGGTGATCTGGGCCGCCGGCGCACGCCACCGGATGCTGGGACTGCCGGGCGAAGAAGCACTGGTCGGCAACGGCATCTCCTTTTGCGCCGTGTGCGATGGCGCCTTTTACACCGGCAAGACCGTCGGTGTGGTCGGCGGCGGCAATTCCGCCCTGCAGGAGGCGCTGCTGCTGGCCGATTTGGCACAGCAGGTGCACATTATCCAAAATCTCGATCACCTGACCGGTGAGCCGGCGCTGCAGGCGCAGCTGGCCGCACGGGCCAATGTGACCGTCCACACCGGCGCCACGGTCTCCGCGCTGCAGGCGGAGGGCGGGCTGCTAACCGGCGTGACCATACGCCACACAGAGGGCACCACAGCCGGACTGCCCCTGGATGGCCTGTTCATCGCCATCGGCCTTGTGCCGCAGAATGAGCCGTTTGCCACCTGCGCCACGCTGGATCCCGCCGGCTATATCGCCGCCGGTGAGGACTGCCGCACCGGCCACAGCGGCTTCTTCGTCGCCGGGGACTGCCGCCAAAAACGCATCCGGCAGGTGACCACCGCCGCCGCAGACGGCGCCGTGGCCGCCCTGGCCGCCCGCGATTATCTTGACGGCCGCTGAGGTGCCGCAGAAAAGGCGACCGCCCGCCGCAGTGTATCACTGCGGCGGGCGGTTTTTTCTGGTTTATCCGGTCTCACAGCGTCAGCCGGCACCGTTTCAGGCAATCCCGCAGACGCGGTCGATCGCCTCCAGCTCCTCCGGCGCGAAACGGGTGTTCTCAATGGCATGGATGTTATCCAGGATCTGCGCCGGCTTGGAGGCGCCGATCAGCACAGAGGTCACCACCCCATCCCGCAGGATCCAGGCCAGCGCCATCTCTGCCAGCGTCTGCCCCCGCTGCGTCGCTAGCTGCGCCAGCGCCTGAATCTGCGCAAGGCGCTCCGGCGTAATAGCCGTTTCCTTGAGAAAGCGGCCATCCGTGCGGATACGGCTATCCTCCGGTATGCCGTGCAGGTAGCGGTCGGTCAGCATCCCCTGCGCCAGCGGGCTGAAAGCGATGATCCCCTTATGCAGTCTGGCAGCGGTATCCTTCAGGCCGTTCTGCTCCACGGTGCGGTCAAAGATCGAATAGCGGTTCTGGTTGATGATAAAGGGGCAGTGCAGCTCCTCCAGCAGCCGGCTGGCCTTTTCCAGCGTTTCACCGTCATAGTTGGACAGACCCACATACAGCGCCTTACCACTGCGCACCGCCTGTGCCAGCGCCCCCATGGTCTCCTCCAGCGGCGTTTCCGGATCCGGGCGATGATGGTAGAAGATATCCACATATTCCAGACCCAGTCGCTTGAGGCTGGCGTCAAGGCTGGCCAGCAGGTATTTGCGGCTGCCCCAATCGCCGTACGGCCCCGGCCACATGGTGTATCCGGCCTTGGTGCTGATGATCAGCTCATCCCGGTAGGCCGACAGCTCCTCGCGCAGGATGCGGCCGAAATTTTCCTCCGCACTGCCCGGCTGCGGACCGTAATTGTTCGCAAGATCGAAATGAGTGATCCCATTGTTAAAAGCCGTAAAGCACAGCGTCTTCATATTCTCATACGGGGAAGTATCGCCAAAATTGTGCCACAGGCCGAACGACAGCGCCGACAGCTTGAGTCCGCTGCTTCCGCAGCGATGGTAGGCCATGGTCTCATACCGCTTTTCTTCTGCTAACATGGTTTTTTACTCCTTTCAGTCAAACCGGAATAGGATCTTCTGCACATTTTCGTCAAACAGGTTCTGCCGGTTCACGGTGGTCACCGCCGTATACAGCTCCGGGGTATCCACCGTGCGGCCGGAAAGCAGCGCCTCGGCATTCTGTATGCTGAGATAGCCGATCGCAAAGGGATTTTGCACAATCAGGGCATCCATTTCGCCGGTTTCCAGCATACTGACTGACAGCACATTGCTGTCAAAGCCAACGCCGCGCACCCGGTCCGCCACACCGGCCTGTCGGATGGCGTTGCCCACACCGAGGGTCATCCATTCATTGAAACCCACCAGCACATTGATCTGCGGGTACTCCTGCAGCAGCGAGAGCGCCGCCTGCGTGGCGCTGACGGTGTTGCTCTCGGCTGTTATTTCCGCCACCACGCGGGCATTGGGAATATCGTCGATATACTCGCGGAAGCCCTCCACCCGCTGGCGGCCATTATCGGTCTCGGCTGTGTAATTGACAAGACCGATATTGACCAGCCGCTCGGTAGAGGAGTCGTCCAGAGCCGCCAGCGCCGCCGCGCGGCCGGCCTCCCGGTTGTCCGTGCCGATGAACAGACTGACCGCCGACGAGCCGATATTGCTATCCACCGTGAGCACCTTCACCCCCCGGCGCACCGCTTCCTCCACCACCGCATTGGAACGGGTGTAATCAATGGCCGACAGCACAATGGCGTCCACGCCATCCTCCACCGCCTGCTCGATCATGCGGTTCTGCGTAGCGTAGTCCTCTTCATTTTCCGGCCCGTCAAAGGTGACGGTCACATTGTATTCCGTGGCAGCCGCATAGACCCCATTGCGCATATTATGAAAGAAATCCGAAGTGACCGATTTGGCAATCACCGCCACCGTCCTTTGCTCCGTGGCTGTGCCGCAGCCACCCATGGACAGCGCCACGCAAACACCGAGCAGCCCTGCCGCCAGCCGCTTAAACCGCATTTTCCTCCGCCTCCTTCTGCACCTTGGGGATGCGTACCGTTACCACGGTGCCGACATCCAGCTCACTCTGGATCGAGAGCCCGTACCGGCTGCCAAAATAGATCTTCAGCCGGTCATTGACATTCTTCACGCCAATGCCGCTGGAATCGCTGCGTTCCTTTTGCAGTATCCGCCGGCACTGCTCCTGCGTCATGCCAACGCCGTTATCCGCAACGGTGATCAGGATATCGCCCGGCGCATCCGGCGCAGTCCGGACAGCCACACGGATCTCGCCGGCATCCACCATCCGATCCAGCCCGTGGTAAATGGCATTTTCGATCAGGGGCTGTATGGTGATCTTATTGCACAGATACTCCTCCAGGCCATCTTCCACATCAAAGGTGTAGGAAAACTGGTTGCGGTAACGGTAGCTCTGGATAACCAGGTAATTCTTTGCGTGCTGCAGCTCATCGCGGATGGGGATCAGCTCTTTCCCGCGGCTGATGCTGATGCGGAACAGCCGCGCCAGCGCTCCGACCATCCGGGTGGCATCCTCCGTGCGTCCCTGCTCACACATCCACTGGATGGAATCCAGCGTGTTATAGAGAAAATGGGGGTTGATCTGCGCCTGCAGCGCCTTCAGCTCGGTCTTGCGCAGGGCCGTTTCCTCCCGGCGCACCTGCTCCATCAGCTGCTGGATCCGCCGCGCCATATGGGCAAAGCTGTCCGACAGCACCTGCAGCTCGGTCACCGCCGCGGCATCCGCCTGATACACAAAGCTGTCCGCCGCGCTCTCAAAGCCCTTCATAGCGCGGGTCAGCGCACGCACCGGGGCGGTGACGATGCGGGAATACACCCCCAGCACCAGCAGCGCGACCACCGCACAGCAGGCAAAGGAAAGCAGCACGCTGACCACAATCTGCGTGCGCCGCTCCACGGCCAGCTCATCCGTATAGGTCACACCGACGATCCGCCAATCGCCGTCCGCTGTGGTGCGGATGCTGCGGATGACCCCCTGCGCGGTATGCAGGCCATCCGGCAGCGCGGCCAGCACCGTCCCCTCCTCCCGCTTCAGCCCGGAGAACAGCACCTGCTGCTGCGGGTGGTAGATGATGCCGCCCTGGGAATCAATAATATAGCAATAGCCGCGCCGGCCGACGCCAACCTGGTCAATGTACCCGGCCAGCTCGGAGAAGCGGAAGTCAATGGCAATGTAGGCGGCGCCGAAGGTCTGGCTGTCTGTGGATGCCGCCACCGTGACCACCCACGGATAGACCCCTTCAAACAGGGTCTGCACATGCGGCCGGGAGACCGCAAACTCCGGCGCCGAGGCAAACAGCGTCCGGTCAAAGGAGAGATCCCGGTAGGGCTGCTCCTTGCGGGTATAGCCGCTGCCGGAGGTCGAGAGGATATTCCCGCTCCGGTCGTACACCGTCACGGCAAACATATCCTCCTGCACCGCGGTCAGGGCGTCGATCTGGTGGCGGAAATCCTCTGCACTGCTGCTCTTTTCCGCCATATGCCGCACGGCGGTCAGGCGGGCTTTCATCGCCGCCAGCTGGTTATCCACAGCCACCTCGGCCAGCTTGGCGGCCTGCTCGGCACTGACCTGTGCATCGCGGGTCAGCGCCCGGCTGTACACCGAAGCGAAGATGGCGATGCACACCGAGGCAGCAACCGCCGCGGCCGCCGTAATGGCGATCACCGTGAGCACGGAAAGAGGGATGCTCAGACGCCGGTGCTTTTTCATGTCTCATCCTCCCTGTCCCGGCTGCGGATACGGTTGGGCGATTCGCCGTAGAATTTCTTGAAGCAATAGCTGAAATAGTGCTGGTCGCTATACCCGCATTTTTCCGCCACCTCCAGCACCTTCATGCCGGAGCACAGCAGCATATCATAGGCGGCCTGCATCCGCCGCTCGGTCAGCAGCGTGATAAAATTCTTCTTTGTGGTCTTTTTGATCAGCGTGCTCAGGTAGTTCGGGCTGACCGCCAGCAGATTGCTGACCCCGGTCAGGGACAGCTCCTCATCCCCATAGCGTTCATCAATGATCTGCACCACCCGGTCACACAGCACCTCGGATTCCCGCTTCTGGGACTGGGCAATGATCGCCTTGGCGCTGTCGCAGAAATCCACCAGCTCTTTTTTCATCACCGTTTCGCTGCTGTATGAGGTCACACGGGAAAACAGCGGATTATCCGCCAGCAGCTTCATCAGCTCTGCCTTATCAGACACCGCGCTCATCACCCGGTAGACCGTGGCGATGATCTGCGCCACCAGCAGATTGGCGTTTTCCGGCGTATTGGTCTCATACAGCCCATTAACAAACGCTGTAAGGGACTCCCGGCTGCCCACCTTCAGCAGCTGCTCCAGCTTGACCGCCGTCTTTTCCACCCGGTCAATCTCATATTCCGCATCATGCTCCTGGTCATTGATGAAGCGCACCTCACCGGCACCATCGGCGGTATAGCGCCGGGCGGTGACCGCCTGAAAATACGCATCGGAGCACTGCGACAGGCAGGAAAACTCGCGGCTGATGCCGACCGTACAGCGCAGCCCAAGCAGCCGGCGCGCCGATTGCACCAGTTCGCGCAGAGGCAGCTCCAACGCATTGGAAAGCTCTCCCTCACCGGGGATCACCGCCAGCGTTACCGCCCGCCCGTACATCACGAAGGTCTCGGTGTGCATATATTTTTCGGTCACCGCCCGGATAAACTCTGCCTGTGCAGCATCGGCACCGGCGGGGCTGTCCTGCGCCTTGAATTTACTCACCATCACGCAGAAGCGGTGCCGTTCCCCCTCCTGCGGCGGCGGCACGATCTGCAGCTCGCATGCCCGGCTGAGCAGGTCCGCGTCATTCAGGCGCACCTCGTTGCTCCCCAGCATCAGCGGCATCAGGAATTCCCCCACCTGTGCCCGGTGGAGCTGCCGCTGCAGGGTGGCATCCGGTGCGGCCATCACGCTGCCGACCTTCTCATCCATCCGGCGGCGGATATCAAACAGCGCCTCCGACAGCTCCGCCGAAGAAATAGGCTTGAGCAGGTAGCTGATGATATTGTACCGGATCGCTGTACGGGCATATTCAAAGCTGTCATACCCGCTGAGAATGACGATCTGCGTTGCCGGGCGCAGCTGCCGCACCTTGGCCGCCAGCTCCAGACCGGAGATCATCGGCATACGGATATCTGTCAGGATCAGATCCGGCTCCAGTGTCTCCACCAGATCCAGTGCCTCCACGCCATTTTCGGCCTCTCCGACCACCGTAAAGCCGGCGGCACCCCAATCGACCCTTTCCACCAGCGCATGACGCTGATCCTGTTCATCGTCCACCACAAGAACGGTATAATTCACGCTGTAATCCCCCCGGCGCCATAATACTTTAGTATACCACATTCATTATACCGATATTTTGCCCGAAAAGCAAGCCGGGGGCGCCGCAAAAAAGCTTTGCAGCGCCCCACAGGCATGCACGCGAAAAAAGCAGGTGTAAGCAAGTTGAAGGGGTGGCCAACGGCACAGCCTTTACTGTGCCTGCCAGCCGGCGTACAGGGTCATACTGCCTTCCACCCGGTCGTTCTGCACATCCCAGGCATTGGTGCAGGCACGGTCGGTGTACCAGCCGGTGAAGGTGTAGCCCTCCTTGACCGGCTGTTCCTCCAGCGGCACGGTTTCGGAATATAGCACCCGCACGCTATCCACACGGGAGCCGCCGTCGGTATCAAAGCGCACGGTAAAGCCATTGTGCCGAACCACGAACACGGTTGCCACCACCAGCAGCGCCACCAGTGACGCCACCATCCAGTTTGCCGCCTTCACCGACATGTGCACCCTGGCGTACAGGCCGCCGCTGCGCGCGCCCTTATCCGGCGCGGCGGGCGTCTTTTCCACAGGCTTTTGCATAAACGGCTTCTCCTTTCCGGATACCTTTACCGACGGGCCAGGTACTTGCGCATATCAATGGCGCAGGCCACCAGAATGATGAGACCCTTGATCACATACAGCATATTGGCATCGACCGACAGGAAGTTCAGGCCGACGAAGATGATCTGCAGCAGGAACACGCCGATGACGATACCGCTGATCCTGCCGGTGCCGCCGACAAAGGAGACACCGCCGATGACGCACGCCGCAATGGCGTCTGACTCATAGTTGAGGCCGGTATTGGCCGAGCAGGAGGCGATACGCGCACCCTCGATAAAACCGGTGATACCGTACATCACGCCGGCCAGTACAAACACCAGCACGATCGTCCAAAACACATTCACACCGGAAACATTGGCGGCCTCCTCATTGGAGCCGACGGCAAACATGTTCTTGCCGAATTTCGTCTTGTTCCAAATGACCCACATCAGGGCGGTCAGCACCACGGAATAGAGCACATATTTCGGCACCGCCACACCACCGACGGTAAACAGCGCACCGCGGACAAAATCGGTGTAGGAGGTATCCAGGCCGGAAAGAGTCTGTCCGTTATTGCCGCCCAGCATCAGATACATCAGCACCAGGCCGAATACGATCAGCTGCGTGGACAGGGTCACGATGAAGGGATGCAGCTTGAATTTTGCCACAAAAAAGCCATTCACGAAACCGATCAGCGCGCCCACCGCAATGACGATCAGCAGCACCAGCCACAGCGGCATGACCGCCAGGTTCGGAAAGATCTTGTTGCTGTAGGTTGTCATCTGCAGCAGCGAGGCGGCAATACAGGCGGTGAGGCCGACGCAGCGGCCGGCGGAAATATCCGTACCGGTCAGCACGATCGCACCGCCGATACCGAGCGCGATGGGCAGCTTTGCCGCCGTCAGCGAGATGATATTGACAATGGAGGATGTGGACAGAAATGCCGGCACGCGGATGGCAATATAGATAATTGCCAGCAGAATGATGATATACATGGCATTATTGAACAGCAGGTCGCTGATGGTGCGGCGCTTGTCAATGCCGGGCTTTGCTTTGAAATCGTCCAGCCAGGCCGCCAGACGGTTTTTCTTTTTCAAGGTTGCAGCAGCCATTTTATCTCCCCCGTTTTTAAGCGTATTTGGCGGCCAGCGCCATAATTTCTTCCTGTGTGGCCGTTGCTGCGTCCACTTCGCCGGCCAGCTTTCCGCCCGACATGACGAGGATCCGGTCACACACACCCAGCAGCTCCGGCATCTCGGAGGACACCATGAGGACGGTCTTGCCCTTTTCCGCCAGGTCAATGATCAATTGATAGATTTCATATTTAGCACCGACATCAATGCCTCTGGTGGGTTCATCCAGCAGCAGCACGGTCGGATCGGTCAGCAGCCACCGCCCCAGGATCACCTTTTGCTGATTGCCGCCCGAAAGCGAACGGATCTTGGTCTCCTGGCTCGGCGTTTTCACGCGCATAGAGTCGATACACCACTCGGTGTTCTTTTTCAGCTTCGTCTTGCTCAGGAAGGGGCCGGTACGGCACCGATCCAGACTGGCGATTGTGGCATTTTCGCGGATATTGAGAATACCGAAGATACCGGTTGCCCGCCGCTCTTCTGTCAGCAGGGCAAAGCCGTTTTTGATGGATTCGCGTGCATTGCGGTTTTTGACCGGCTTACCGTTCAGGCGGATATGGCCGCTGCGGCGGGTTGCCGTGCCGAACAGGCTGGCCAGCAGCGAGGTGCGGCCGGAGCCGTCCAGCCCCGCGATACCGATGATCTCGCCCCGGTGCGCCTGAAAGGAAACATCGTACAGCTTGGCATACTCTGCTGAGAGGTTCTCCACCTCCAGCAGCACATCGCCGATCTTGTTTACCTTCGGCGGGTAGATATTGGTCAGCTCACGGCCAACCATCAGCCGGATGATCTCATCCGTGGTCAGGTCCTTTGCCGCCTTGGTGGCGATCCACTTGCCATCCCGCATGATGGTCACCTCATCCGAGATGCGCAGAATCTCCTTCATCTTATGGGAAATATAAATGATCCCACAGCCCTGATCCCGCAGCATATTGATGATGCGGAACAGGTGCTCCACCTCATCCTCTGTCAGCGAGGAGGTCGGCTCGTCAAACACGATGACCTTGGCATGGTAGGATACCGCCTTGGCGATCTCCACCATCTGCCGCTGTGAGACCGGCATACGGCTCATCAGCGTTTTGGGGTCCACATGGATCTCCAGCTGATCGAAGACCGCCTTGGTGGCCTGGTACATTTTCTTCTCACTGGTCAGGGGCACCCCCTTGGCCACCTGCGGAAAACGGCCAAGCCACATATTGTCCATCACATTGCGCTTGAGCGCCTGGTTCAGCTCCTGGTGCACCATGGCCACGCCATTCTCCAGCGCCTCTTTGGAATTCTTGAAGTCGACCTCGCGTCCCTCCAGGAACACCTTGCCGCCATCCTTACTGTATACGCCGAAAAGGCACTTCATCAGGGTGGATTTGCCGGCGCCGTTTTCCCCCATCAGGGCGTGCACCGTACCGGCCTTGACCGTCAAATTCACCTTGTCCAGTGCTTTCACACCGGGAAAGGCCTTTTCGATATTCTCCATCCGCAGGAGAACCGGTTCGTTTCCGGCTTTCCGGAGCTTGTCGTTCGCCGTGTTCGTATTGCTCATAAGAACTCGTCTCCTGTCTGTTGTGTTCCGGTTCCGCGGCGGGGGGAACCCCCCGCCGCGGTTGATCGGTTTTTGCTTATCCGGTCGGCTTATTCCCCGGTATAGGTCTCGTAGGGGATGTTCACACGCCAGTTGCCAACCTTGTCGTCCGCATTGACACCGTCAAAGGTATCCTTGCCGTTGACGAAATTCTGGGCAATGGTGGAGATCACCTTCGCCATGCCCTCGGCATCCTGCTTGATGCTGCCGGTCATGGAGCCGTTCTTGATCGCGTCCTTGGCCGAGTCGGTCGCATCTACGCCGAACACCGGGATGGTCTTGCCGCCGTCCTTATTGTAGCCGGCCGCCTGCAGTGCCGAGATCGCGCCCAGCGCCATATCGTCGTTGTTGGCGATCACCAGCTCCACCATGTTCTTGTTGGCCTCGCTGTACTGTGCCAGGATGGTGGACATATAATCGGTCGCCGCAGCAGAAGCCCAGGTACCGTTCTGATCCACCAGATACTTCTTGGAGTTGGAAGCATCGTAGAATTCCAGCTGGGCCTTGCCGCCCTCGGTCAGCACCTTGTCGGCATCCTCCACACCGTACTGGGTGCGGGCGATAGCCTCCATGTTGCCCTCCTGGCCCTTGAACATCACATAGCTGATCTTGCCGTCGCCGTTGAGATCCAGCTTATCGAAGTTCTCCAGCACATACTTACCGATCATTTCGCCCTGCATATGGCCGGCCATCTCATAATCGGTGCCGACAAACACGCATTTCTCATAGCTGGTCACCACCGACTCGTCCACCGAACGGTTGAAGAAGATGACCGGAATGTTCTTCGCCTTGGCCAGATCGACGATGTTCTGTGCAGCGTCGTTGGAGCCGGTATCCACCACATTCACGATCAGAGCACGGGAGCCCTTGGCGATCGCCGTGGTGACCTGCTCGGTCTGGGTGGTCTGGTTGCCGTTGGCGTCGTAGTTCTGGAATTTCAGACCGGCATCGCCGAGGAGCTTATCCATGGCGGTGCGCACACTGGAGATGTAGGTGTCACTATAAGTATAATAGAACACCGAAACCTCACCGTCGCTTGAACCGCCCTGACCGCCGCAGGCGGTCAATCCGAGCGCGAGTACTGCTGCCAGGATGATTGCAAGGATCTTTTTCATTTTGAGAATACCTCCCTGATTTTTTGTGACGCGTCGCAGGCATCGCCTTCGTCGGTCGTCAGTTGTATTGTACCGTTGCGGCCCGGAAATTGAAATGTGTTTTTTTATTTGAAATGTATAAAAAATTATCATCCGGTGAAGATAAAATGGCTTTTTGGTAAATCCTGTACGATAAAAACCGGATGAAAAAAGCGGCAGCCGGCAGCGGATATTCCGCTGCCGGCTGCCTTTACCTGTTTTTCTTCGCCCACCCAGGCGAAGAAGTTTTATAATCAGGCTGTTGATGATCAGCCGATTATACCGTATTTCTTGGCGAAGTAGAGCTGGCTTGACTGCACGCTGTTCTTGCCCTCATTGGCGGTCTGGAACAGGCGGGTATAGTCCACCGTCTGCACCTCAAAGAATTTGGACACATCCTCCATCAGCTTATCCGGATCCTTGCCGCCGGTATAGCTCTTTGTGCCGACGCCATTGGCCAGCTTAATGGCTGTGCCGTTGCGCAGCGCCTTATAGCGGGGCGCTGAGATATCCACTTCCACAAACTGCTTACCGTCAAAATAGAACCCGATGCGCGTGCTGTCCCACTCAATGGCGATGTGGTGGAAGGTATCATAGAAATGCTCACCCGCAGCCGGGCCGACGACTACGCGTTCCATATCACCGCCTCCGACAAAGCTGAAATAGTTGCTGCCGTCCGCATCCCAGGAGTGCATATTGGCGAAGAAGGTCTCGTTGCCGTAGTTTTCATACACATCGATCTCATTACGGCTGGTATAGGCTGCGGGGCCACCGCTGGTTGCCCACACCGAGGAACAGGCGCCATTGCGGGTGGCCATCACCAGGCGGGTCTCCCAGATGCCATAGCGGAAGCCCCATTTGCCCTCGCCAACCAGACGGCCGGCATCATAGCCGTAGCTTTCCTTCTTGGTGATCTCCTGCAGGTAGCCATTGCCGGTGGCATCCTGTGTGATCCACCAGTTTTCCCCGTAGATGCCGGGGCGGCGCTGCTCATCCCACTCGCCCGAAGCCAGCTTGGTGGGGCCGGCCGTGGTATCCGCCGATATGGACCACTTGCTGCGGATGGCAGCATCAATATCCGCCGCCGAACCCGTGTAGGAAAACTCCTCGGCATACACCAGGCCATAGCCGTCGCTGAGGGTGTAATCCACCGTGTCGTACTTCTTCTTACCGGCGTAATCGTAGCTGCTCATATACTCGCCGGACAGGGTGTAATCGGCGTCCAGCCGGCCAGCCTTGACCAGCTGCTGCTGCACGGCTGTCACCGCTGCATTGACCGCGTAGGTAGTGCCGCCGTTAATGATCAGATCCGAACCGCTGAAAGCCGCCTCGTAGTGGCTATCGGCACAATCCAGCAGGCCGTCCGGAGAGATCTGCATATACTGGCTTTCCGTTTTGGCGGTAAAGCGGGTATCGTAGGTACGGGTCACCTTGACTGTGCCGTTCATGGCGCCGATCCGGATCTCATTGGCCACATGCGCACCGGTATCCTCCATCGGCACGATCGGCAGACGGTAGCCGCATTTTTCCACAATCATCGCCTGCAGGTTCTCCGCGGCCCGCTGCACCAGCAGCGAGGGATACCGCTCGGTACGGATCGTATAGACGCCGATATTTTCCCCGGCCAACCAATACACCGTATGCGGCAGATAACAATGGTACTCATAGTTCGCCGGGATACGGCCGCTATCATCCTGCACAAAGGTCTTGAGGAAGTAATTTACCGCCGTCTGCAGGGTATCGCTGTTGGCCGCCGTGATATACACCTTTGTGCCAACGCGCCTGATCAAAAAGTCCGAAGCATTATTCGCCCGGGCGGCGCACAGCTCTTCGGTCAGCGCAACCGACTGCGGCCGCTTATCATAGGAGCCGAGGATGATCTCATTGAGCACCTCCGGGTCGTCCGGCTTCGCTACCGTGAAGGCAGCATCCGTAGCCTCGGTCATGCGTTCGATCATATTCGCGGCAATCTTCACCACCGCCGTATCGGCGGGATCACGCACCACCACAAAGGCTGCCTCATAATCCCGGATGATGGAGATGGAGCCATCCTCATTGGTGGCATCGGAATCGGCGGCGCCGGTGGAGGTATTGCCCTCCAGCAGTACCTGCCGGCTGCGCTGCACCGTGGTCCAGTCCTTATCCGGGTTGTAGGCCGGCAGGGTCACATCTGCATCCCGGTTGGCCTCCGCCTCCAGCTTCAGGCAGAAGAAGATCACATCGCCGGCCTTCACCTTCAGCCGGATCATCTGCGGATAGCTCAGCTGCGTGACCGCCTGGCCATCCGGCGCAGCGACCGAATTCTGCAGTGTGCCGCTGAATATCTGTGACTGGTTAATCATCATGCGGAAGCCGGCGCTGCGCGCCGTGCCGTCCTCGGCCAGGAAGCCGGTCTTCACGCCGCCGACCTCGGCCACTGCCGTTACCGTGCCGGCCGGAATGCCCAGCACGCCGTCCCGCGGCACGGTGTAGCACAGCGCCTCCTCGCGGCCGGCCGTGGCCGACAGCAGCAGACCCACCTGCGGCAGCTCCTCGCCGCCATAGGTCTTCAGTGCAACGGAATCCCCCGCATAGCGGGCCAGCGAAATACCGCCGGCCTCATCGAAGGTATAGGCTGCCGTTTTCTTCACCGCTGTGCCGGCGCCGCTTACCCAGCGGCCAAGGCCATAAACCGCCCGCTTTGTCCAGCCGCCGTTATCGGCATAGACCCAATGCCAGGAAGCATTGCCCATGGCGGAGAGCGAGGAGGCCTCATTATCCGCTTTCATCGCCGCATTGATCTCGTTATAGGCAATGGTGGTCTCCTCATCCTCGTACAGCAGCACCGGATTGATCGCCACCACCAGCTGCGGCGTATTCTCTTTATTCCCGGAGGGCTTTTTCCCATCACCCTGGTCGCCCGCGCCGTTGCAGCCGGCGAAAAGCGCCAGCAGCATAACCAGCACCGTACATAATGCCAGCATCCGTTTCTTCATGGTCAGGTTCCCTCCTTACGCTTTCTTCTTTTTCCGGAGCAGCAGCAGCGTTGCCGCGGCTCCGCCGCCGACCACAGCCACCGCTGCAGCCACGATCACCAAAATCATCCAGGTCTTCATACCCTCGGCCGTCTTCTCATCTGCCGGCTGCTTATCCGGCGTTTTGGAGACCGGAGCGGCATCCCCCAGGGTCGGGCTTTCGCCGAATTCCAGCGGCTCGATCACATTCTGGTCGCCGACCCACACCCGCTCGGGGTAGTATTCGGTCTTATAGCGCGGCTCCTCCGCAGAGTCGCTGCTGGGTTTTTCCTTCCAGCGCTGCCATCCGGCGTACAGCGTCAGCACATCCCCGTTCTTGCCGGTCACGCGCCCGTTTTCCGTATCGAACAGGCCCTCCGGCGTGCAGGCCTTATCCGTATACCAGCCGGTAAACTCGTAGCCCTCGAGGTAAGGATCGACCTCCGGCAGCGGCATCGGCATGCCCACCACCGCACGCACATCCGGGAAGGTATCGGCAGAGCCGTTGGTATCAAACCGAACCGTCACATACTGCGGCGGCATCACCGAAATATCGTCCAGATAATAGGTTGTACCGGTGGCCCGGCTGGCGCGGTCGGTTGTACCAAGGATCAGGTGCTTGCCATTGCGCACCGTGATGGTGGTCTGTATCTGCACCCATTCCCCGGCCAGCAGGGAGTAGCCCTGGCCGCCGCAGTCAAATTCTGCCTTGCTCTTATCCTGTACCGTTGCCACCGCGTCTGTGCCCAGCAGCCAGTAGTTGAGCACCATGGAGCCGGCTTCTTCTTCCGGCAGATAGATCCAGAAGCTGACAACATACTCCTGGCCAATCTCCAGCTCATACGGCTTACCGGTGGCAGGATCAATCAGCACCAGCTGGTTGCGTTCCGTACCGCCCCAGGTGAGGGTCTCCAGCTCCAGTGCACGGCTGCCATTGGGGGTGTGGTTATACAGGTTCTCCACCACACGGCCCTGAGCATTCAGGATGAAATCACTGCCATCCCCGGCATTGTAGTTTTCAAAATTCCACACCGTGGCATTCGGATCAAACTCCACAGGCGTGTATTCCTGCACGCAGATATCGTCCACATAGAAGACCACGCGGTCATTGGTATTCGTCGTGACACCAAGGCGCAGCTTGCCCCCCTTGGCCACCGCCGGCAGCTCCACACGGAACTGGGTCCAGCGCCCGGCCGTAACAGTCGTATCACCGGCGGTTTCATAGATCACCGCCGCATTCTTCTGGTCGTTGTTTGTAAAGGGTGTCTCATCCTGTGTGACCGCCAGCCAGTAGCGCATGCTGTAATTCGGCTGGCCGCCCGGAATCATCGCCCAGAAGGAGATGCGGTAGTTTTTCCCCGCCTCCAGCTCCACCTGGCTGCCTGCACCGTTCTTGACCATCAGCTGCGGCCGGGTGGCACCGGAGCGCGTTGTGGCAATCGCCATCGCGGATTTGGCGCCGCCCTCCGAGTGGTTGGCATCCTTTGTGACAGTAAAGGTGCCGCCATAGGCCGGCAGACCGACCACCATGCCGGCCGTGTAGGTCTCAAACGCCTCGGTATCCGGGTCACCCTGATAGTCCACATGGTCTAAGATCGTCACATCATCAATAAATACATGCTGCGGGTTGTTCTCGGCACAATCGTCCGTGTAGGCCGCCAGAGTGAGATAGGTCATCGCCGTGCCGCTGCCCGCCACGCGGGGCACCGTCAGCGCGATCTGCTGCCATTCGCCGGCTGCAAGGGTCGCATCCACCGCGGCACCGCGCTCCTCATCCACCTGTACAGCGCTGTTCTGCAGCGTTGGGTCACCGGTGGAGCCGAGCACGAAATGCACGGTACGCGCCTGCGCCGAATATGCCCAGAAGTTTACCACATAGCCGCTGCCGACATCGGCGGCAAAGTCCTGCTGATCAAGATGCAGCACCGTACGGCCATATGCCGCCGGCTCACGGCTATCCATGCGCAGCTTCAGGGCGTTTCCGCCATTCGGCGTATGATTTTGCTCATTGCTGACCGTGCGCCCGCCGGCATTGCCATGCACACCGTCCGCCGCATCCGGCGCAAAGGTGCCGACGGCAAAGCCCTCATAATCCTCCTGCTGGGTGCGATCCGGCGTATAGGCGGTCACATAGGTATCATCCACATACAGGGTATAGCTGCCGGCCGCCGCCGCGCCGAAAGCAAGATACGCTGTTTCGCCCTCGGCCGTCAGGATAAAGGTGCGGCGCACCTGCACCCAGGTACCGGCCGGCAGATGCAGGGTAACGGCATCCTGCAGGCGGCTGTTCGCCGCCGTGCCCATGGCCGAAACCGCGCTCTCACTGATCAGCTGCAGGGTCACATCCGCCTCAACCGGCGAAAGCACCCACGCGGCAGCCGTATAGGCATCCCCAACGGACAGCAGTGTATCGCCCGTATCGGTGCCGAACACCACGCGGTTGGCCGTATGTACCGGCTGGTTGTTTGCTGTCAGGCTGACCGACCGACGGCCGGCGGCCGTATGGTTCTTACCGGTCGAAAGGGCAGCATCCCCATATCCGGTGATGTCCTGCACGGCAAAGTCTGACACACGCACATCGTCGATCAGGACAGAGGTGCCGGCGCGTTGGGTTGTATCCTCCATCTCCAGCACGATGTACAGGCCGGTACCTCCCTCATAGCCGGTGGAGGTGATCACCGCCGAAGCCTGCTGCCAGGTGCCCGCAGCGGCCTGCGGCAGCGCCGCCGCGGTGGCCTGTGCCGCACCGCCGGCCAGGTTATCATCCGCGCCGGGGATCTGCCCGCGCAGGTTGCAGGAGGTGCTGTACACCTTCAGTGTTGCATTGCCGGTCAGATTTTCGGCCTTGTACCAGAAGGTGACCCGGTACATCCGCCCTGCCGGGGATTTCCAGGTGCTGGCGGCATCGGAACGGCAGAGCGAAAAGGCTGCCGTATAGGCCGGCGTGTTGCTTGCGGCATTTTCCTCATAGGCCAGCTGCATCACGCCATTGCCGCCATGGGCGCCGCTGCCGTATGCCGGCATATAGCGCGCATAGGCGCCCTGCCCGCCCACATTATTGCTGTTATTGCCGGCGCCGTCATAGTATTTTTCCAGAATGCCGCCGTTTTCATCGGCTTCAAAGCCCCAGCTGAGCAGCGGCGTCGGCACATTGCCGATATCCTCATAGGTCTGTACCTTAGCGGCATCCGGCTGCCAGCCGGCATACAGCGTGGCATCCTCCTGCGGGAAGACCGTGACCGGCACCGTGCAGCGCTTATCGGCAAACCAGCCCACGAAGGTATAGCCGGCCTTGACCGGCTGCACCGCCACGATGGGGTCGCCCGGCTTACCGGCGATGCCGTCCACCGACGAGCCGCCAACGCTGTTAAAAGCCAGCGAAACGGTGTTTTTCAGCTCGACCCAGTGCGCGACCAGCGTGATATCGGCCGACGGGAAAACCGTCGGTGCTGCCTCGCCGGCGGCCGTAAACCAGCCGGCAAAGCGATAGCCGGAGCGCGTCGGCGCTGCCGGATAGGTAATGGTATCGCCGGCCATACCGGCCACGGGATCCACCGCCGTACCGCCGGCTGCGTCAAAGCGCACAGTCACAGCGTCCACCGGCTGCACATCCACCTCGCCAACCAGCACAGTCGTGCCGGCGCGGTTGGTGTCATCCTCCATCTTCAGCAGCAGATAGAAGCCGCTGTCCGCCTTATCCGGCTGCAGGAAAAGTGTGGACTGCGTTACCCAGTCGGTCGTACCGGTGATCGTGGCCACCGGAACAGAATAATAGATGCTGAATTCCTTTGCCACCGTTGCCAGGTTTCCCAGACCTGCCACGGCATACAGCCTGGCAGCCGAGGTATACCCGGTCACCTTATAGGTCACCGTGACCAGGAAGGCGCTGCCGCGGCGCAGATAGGCCGTCTGTCCGTCTTTGCGGCTGTCCATCGTTCTGCCCAGATTATTGGGCAGGGAGAAGGTGGAATAATTCTGGTAATCCTCTGTTGTCTTGGCATCCTTGGTATACGCAAGCTGCATAGCATAGCCGGACCCATTGTACCCGCCGGCAACAATGCGCGTATCCACACCCTCGTCTGCAACAATGCGGTTGTTGGTCGCACTCGGACCATCCGTTTTCCAATAGTTCTTGTGGTAGGTACTGATATCCTTCTCACTGCCGAAATTCCAGTGATAGGCCGCACCGGTGGCCGCCGCCACCGGCAGTGCCACCGCCAGACTGGAAAGCAGCAACAGGGCGGATAACAGGACCGCCAGGGTACACTTTGCGCGGGGGTGCTTTGTCATCGTCATTTCCTCCTGTTCCGGAGCAGCGTCCTTCTACGCTGCCTTGCGTCTTTACCGCGTAATTTCAGTATAGCGGAAGCTGGCGGAAAAGAATATATAAAATTGTGCATTTCTTAGCACTTTTTGTTCATTTGACCAAAAAAGCACCCTTACGCCTCCGAATTCCCCACCAAAAGAAAGGTATATTCTTCCTATTCGCACATAAACAAGGAGGAAAACGCCCGTATAAATTTTATTGTTCGACCGACACCAGCACATCGATTCCGTGCGCTGTTTCGCCGTAATAGACCCACACATCGTCGTACCCATCCACACTCACGCGTGCCTTGACGGTCTGCTGTCCGGCTGTGGTGGTATTGCTCATATCCACCGTCAGCCGGATATTCGCCGAGGTGATCTGCCGCAGTGAGCGCGCCGAGCCGCAAAGCGTGATCCCGGTCAGCTTGCTCTGCTTGAGGGTTACTGTGGTACCCGCAGGCGCGTTGTTGACCGTCAGGCAATCCGCCGGCAGCTCAACATCCAGCGTGCGGGAGGTGATGTTGGTCAGACCCACCTTGACCTGCAGGGTCTCATTGCCGTTCACCGGGCGGATCCCGTCCATCGTCTCCAGTGTGATGTTCTTCGTCAGATTGCCGGGGTTAAGCTGGTCGAAATCCACCTGTATCGCATTATTGATGGAGGTGATATAGTCATCCAGCTCATCCGGCACACCCCACAGTTCCACCGAGGTGGGGCTGACCGTGACCAGGCTGCTGCCGCGGGTGCTGTACGCCGCCGGGATGTGCAGCAGCGAGGGCTTCAGCTGCACCTCACGATAGACCATCACCGGCACCGTCACACTCACCTTGCTGTCCTCTGCATTGAGGAAGGAAACCGCGTCGAGTACATTGCCCTCCTCATCCCGCGCCTCCAGTGTGCCATCGTACACGGCCGTCTCATTGACGACCGCCTCATCCTTGATAACGGCCACCACCGTGGCGATCCGGGTGACCGCCGAGCGCGGGCCGGAAACGGTGATCTGCCCATCGCTCATCGCGGTGCTGCTGATCAGCGGGGTGCCAAACTGGAAGGTGCGCTCATCCGCCAGCTTCAGGTTCGGCATCTCGACCTCTACGGGGAACGCCTTTTCGCGCCATACATCCACCGTAATGGTCACGGTATCGCTGGTACCGTCCTCGCCCACCACGCTCTGGATGGTATAATCCCCCGTGGATACCGCGCGCAGCGGCAGGGTATAGGTGCCCTCCTTGACCACGCTGCCGGCATCGGCCGTAACGGTGATATCGGAGGCTGTTAGCCGGCTGACGACCGAACGCAGGCCGTGCACGGTTACCGTGGCCGTGGCATTGGCACCGGAAGTAATCCGCAGGTTGGTTGCCTGCGCCACATATTCATTCAGCGTGACCGAAACCGGCACGCCGGTGATGACCTGATCCTGGGCGTTGCTGGGGCCATACACCACCAGCGACCACACCAGAATAGCCAGCAGCAGGGACACCACCATCATCAGGCGGTCATTATGCATCAGGCGGCTGAGTGAAAAGCGTTTCTTCATTTTTCCGCCCTCCTTTTCCGCCGCCAGAGGGGCTTCTTGCTCTCCTGCTTATTCCATAGGATGCGCTCCTCCAGCGCTTTTATCAAGCTGTCCTTCGTATAGTTGCGGGTCAGTTCGCCGGATTCGGCCAGCGAGATGGCGCCGGTCTCCTCCGAGAGAATTACAACCACGCAGTCGGAATTTTCACTCATACCCACGCCGGCGCGGTGCCGGGTGCCCAGCTCCCGGCTGATCTGCAGATTATCCGTCAGCGGCAGTATGCAGCCGGCGGCATAGATCCGGCCGTCACGGATAATCATAGCGCCATCGTGCAGCGGCGCCTTGTTGAAAAAGATGTTGGAGATCAGCTCGCCGGACGGCTCCGCCTCAATCACCGTGCCGGAGCGCACGATCTCGCCAAGGCGGGTGGACCGCTCCATCACGATCAGGGCGCCCATCTTCTGGCGCTGCAGGATCTCCACCGCATCCGCCGTGGCCTCGATGGCCTTGTTCCACTGATCCAGCAGCGCGGTGCTGTCCATCTGGTTCAGATCGCCGAACACGCGCAGCAGACCCACACGGGAATGGCCGGCCTGCTCCAGCGCCCGCCGGATCTCCGGCTGGAAGATGACCACCAGCACCAGCAGACCGTTATCAAAGATCGCCTTGAGCAGGAAAAGCACCGTCGTCAGATTGAGCAGATACGCCGCCAGATACAGCAGCCCCAGCAGCAAAATCCCCTTGATCAGCTGTTCGGCACGGGAATCCCGCACCAGCCGGATCAGAAAATAAATAAACAGCGCAACAAGCAGGATATCCAGTGTATCCTCCAGCCAATGGTAGGTGGAGAAAAACTGGATCACCCTGCTCCATGCATTGCTGACAAATTCCGTCATAACGAACCTCCCGCGCCGGCCGCAGCCGGCGCCTGCTATAAAAGCCGGCCATGGTGGCACGGCGACACATTCTTGTGTTTATTATAGCATACTTTTCGGGCGGTGCAATGTTTTTTGCGCAATTTGGATAAAAAGTTTACAAATTGCCTCGGCCTGCTGCGGCGTGGTAAAAGCCGATGGGGCCAGGCGCGCCGTACCGTCCGGCAGGGTGCCGAAGTGCCGGTGTGCCAGCGGGGCGCAGTGCAGGCCGGCACGCACCGCCACACCGGCAGCGTCCAGCTGCTCGGCCAGCTCCTCACTTTTCAGCCCCTGCACATTCAGCGACAGCACCGGCGCGCTGCGCCCTGCCTCCGGGCGAGGCGTATACAGCTGTATCCCCGGCACGCCGTTCAGCCGGTCATACACCCGCTGCAGCAGCCGCAGCTCATGCTGATAAATGGTCTCGCGCCCCTGCTGCTGCACAAAGCGTATGCCCGCGGCAATGCCGCAGATGCCCGGCACATTCGGCGTGCCGCTTTCCAGCCGGTCCGGCAGCTCCGTCGGCTGCTCCGGGTGCAGCGAAAGGCTGCCGGTTCCGCCCCGCACAAGGGGCGGCAGCGGCCGCGCAGTGTCCCGGCAAAGCAGCATCCCCGTGCCCATCGGCGCATACAGCCCCTTGTGCGCCGCCACACACAGATAGTCGATGCCGTCGGCCTGCATATCCAGCGGCAGCACCCCGGCCGTTTGGGCTGCATCCACACAAAACACCAGACCGTGGCTGTGCGCCAGCTCTGCCAGCCGCCGGATCGGCAGCGTCACACCGAACACATTGGAAGCGTGCGTACACAGCAGCAGCCGGGTATCCGGCCGGATCGCACGGCGGAAATTTTCCACCGTCTCGTCCTCATCCGGCGACCAGCGGGCAATATCATACCGCCGGCCAGCCGGGGGCAGCGCGTGCAGCGGCCGCAGCACAGCATTGTGCTCCAGATCGGAAATCAGGGCGCGGCCGCCGTTGCCCAGCACCCCATGGATCACGGTATTCAGCGCTGCGGTACAGTTCAGCACAAAAATGACGCCCGCCGGATCCGGCAGGCCGAAAAACGCCGCGGCAGCCTCGCGGCAGACATACACCTGCTCGGAGGCAGCCATGCCCATCCGGTGCCCACCGCGGCCGGGGTTGGCACCATAATCCTGCAGTGCCGCCGCCACCGCCCGCCGCACCGCCGGCGGCTTCGGCCAGGTGGTCGCCGCATTGTCCCAATAAAGCATTTTTCTCCCCACTCCCTCACGCGCCGCTCACAGCGCCTCGCTGATGCGCACCACGCGCACCCCATTGCTGCGCAGAATTTTCTCAGCCTGTCCGCCATTGCCCGTGATCAGCAGGCTGTACCCGCAGCCATCCCCCTTGGGGGGATTAGAGGAGCGGTGAATAAAGGCACGGATACCGTGCTGCTCCAGCAGCCGCTTGCCCCGCATGGCATTGGTCACAGAGCCGACATGGATATACTGGTTGCCCATGCTTTTCCCTCCCCTCCGTTCCCAGTATATGCAGAAAAAAGCCCCGCGCGACAAAAAAGCCCCGCGCATGGGCTGCCGCCCCCCTTGAAAGCCGGGCAAATATATGGTAGTATAGAAACACCACCCCACAAAGGAGCTGAGCACATGCGGATATCGACAAAAGGACGCTACGCCCTGCGGATGCTGCTGGATCTGGCCGAACACCAGGGCAATGGCTATGTGGCGCTGAAGGACATTGCCGAGCGCCAACAGATATCCAAAAAATATCTGGAGCAGATCGTCCCCATTCTCAACCGCTCGGATATTCTCAAGACCAACCGCGGCTACCAGGGGGGCTACCGCCTGTCCAAAAGCCCGGAGCACTACACCGTGGGGATGATCCTGCGCCTGACCGAGGGAAGCCTGGCCCCGGTGCCCTGCGCTGAACAGGATCCGGTGGAATGCCCCCGCAGTGCAGAGTGCGCCACGCTGCCGGTGTGGCAGGGGCTGTATCGGGTAGTCAGCGAATATCTGGACGGCATCACCCTGCAGGCGCTGCTGGAGCAGCAGCAGGCACGGTACGAAAACGACTATGTCATCTGACACACCAAAAAAAGAAACCAGCGGCCGTCCGGAGATATCCGGACGGCCGCTGTTCTGTTGGTTCGTTATTCTGCAAACATTGGCGTGGAAAGATACCGCTCACCGGTATCCGGCAGCAGCGCCACGATCAGCTTCCCCTTGTTTTCCGGCCGCAGGGCAAGCTGCGTAGCCGCAAACATCGCCGCGCCGGAGGAGATACCCACCAGCAGCCCCTCTTCCCTGGCCAGCGCCCGGCCGGTTGCAAAGGCATCCTCGTTGCTCACCGGCAGAACCTCATCATAGATGCCGGTATTCAGGGTGTCCGGCACAAAGCCGGCGCCGATCCCCTGGATCTTATGCGGGCCGGCCTTGCCCTGCGACAGCACCGGCGAGGTCGCCGGCTCTACGGCCACCACCTTTACCTGCGGATTCTGCGCCTTGAGATATTCGCCAACACCGGTCACCGTGCCGCCGGTGCCAACGCCCGCCACAAAGATATCCACCTTACCGTCGGTGTCCTGCCAGATCTCCGGGCCGGTGGTGCGGCGGTGAACCGCCGGGTTGGCCGGGTTGGTAAACTGGCTGGGGATAAAGCTGTTCGGCGTGGCCGCCGCCAGCTCCTTGGCCTTTTCAATGGCGCCCTTCATCCCCTTGGCGCCCTCGGTCAGCACCAGCTCGGCGCCGTAGGCCTTGAGCAAATTGCGCCGCTCTACACTCATGGTCTCCGGCATGGTCAGGATTACCCGGTAGCCCCTGGCTGCCGCCACCGATGCCAGACCGATGCCGGTATTGCCGCTGGTCGGCTCAATGATGACCGCCCCCGGCTTGAGCAGCCCCTTTTCCTCCGCATCGTCCAGCATGGCGCGGGCAATGCGATCCTTCACGCTGCCGGCGGGATTGAAAAATTCCACCTTTGCCACCACCGTAGCCGGCAGGCTGCGGGCAGCGGAGTAGTTTTTCACCTTGACCAAAGGGGTGGAACCAATCAGATCGGTTATTGTCTCATACACTTTCATTGCTGTGACCTCTTTCCTTATGAATTTTCATTTACCTACTAAACCTACAAAGTTTATAGGCATTATTATATGCAGCGATTAGCCCTTTGTCAACCCCTTTTGGAAAATTTTTTATATTTTCTTGTGTTGGCGCCGTTTTCCCAGGGGCAGACTTGACTTTTCGCCGCGCCGTGCGTATAATAAATACCTACAAACCTTGTAGGTTATACTAAAGGAGACTACGCCCTATGCCCAATCAATTTTCCAGAACCGAATTGCTGTTCGGCCCACAGGCCATGGAGACACTGCGCCATTCACGCGTGGCCGTTTTCGGCATCGGCGGTGTGGGCAGCTACACAGCCGAGGCGCTCATCCGCAGCGGTCTCGGTGCCATCGACCTGATCGACGATGATAAGGTCTGCCTGACCAACCTCAACCGGCAGCTTTTTGCCACCCGGAAAACCGTGGGACAATACAAGGTGGATGTTGCCGCCGCCCGTCTGGCCGATATCAACCCGGACGCGGCTGTGTACACCCATAAGGTCTTTTATACGCCCGATACCGCCGGGCAGTTTGATCTGACGCAGTACGATTATATTGTTGACGCTATTGATACCGTAACCGGCAAGCTGGCGCTGGCCGTCAATGCCACCGCCGCCGGCACCCCCATCATCAGCTCCATGGGGGCGGGCAATAAGCTGGACCCCACTGCCTTCGAGGTGACCGATATTTACAAGACCGCCGTCTGCCCCCTGGCCAAGGTGATGCGCAATGAGCTGAAAAAGCGCCGCATCCGCCGGCTGAAGGTGGTATACTCCAAGGAGCTGCCAATGACTCCGCTGGAGGACGGCGCTGCCGGCTGCCGCACACACTGTATATGCCCCCCCGGCACAGCCCGCAGCTGCACACAGCGGCGGCAGGTGCCCGGCAGCAATGCCTTTGTGCCGCCGGTGGTCGGGCTGATTATCGCCGGCGAGGTGCTGAAGGATCTGACCGGTGTCCGTGGCCGCGGACCGGGCCTGTAACGATCTTTTGTACAAAAAAGGACGGCAGACACCTCTTTGGTGTCTGCCGTCCTTTTCCGCATCTGGCAGCACTCCGCCCCGCGGGCGAAACCGGAAACCATCAGACCTTTTCTACTCAAAGCGAACATTCAAACTGGGCAAGCACACGCATAACTTCATCAGAGCCAAGCGTCTCACAAATGGATGCGGGGTCAAGCAGACCGCCCTCGAACCGGGGCGGGAACACCTCCTCAAGCCGGGTGCCCTCAGGCATACGGATGCCGCTGAGTGTCTGTGCAAGCTGATCGGTGGTCAGTGCATCCTTCGGAAAGGAAACGCGCGGCACAGCCGGATCACACAGGGGCGGGAGGATCTCGTCATCATCCTCCGGAAAGGCAGGGGCAAGCCCCAGATGACCGGCCAGGAAAGAGGCTATCTCAAAGCGGTCGCGGGAAGTCCAGGAGTGCGTTGTCGGAGTCGTCATCACCCGGACCCGATCACCCGCATCCAGCTGCTCATACACCGCCTGCACCTTGCGCCCATTGCGCCTGAACAGGTCGTAGGGGATCAGGCTGTCCAGCTCCCCCTGCTCAAGCAGCAGCGGACGGGGAGCAAACAGGCTGAGCAGCTCCCACATCTCCAGCCGGCCGGCGTAGTGCGGCAGCAGGTTGCAGGCACAGTGGAAGCGCTCTTTCTGCAGGATGTAGCTGAATTCGGACGGGTAACCACTGGCCGAGAGCACAGAAAGCTCCGGGCACAGCGCAGCCAGAAAGGTGCACAGCGTACCGCCGCCGGAGTTTCCGCAGGCACCAATCCGCGTCTCGTCCACGAAGGGCAGCGCCGCCAGGCACCTGACCCAGGCAAGCGTCTCCATGACGATCAGCCCCTGCAGACTCAGGCCGCAATAGAACGGTGCAATGCAGTGCGCGTGACCAAACGGTGCACGCTCCCCCTGACCGATGTTGTCACTGACAAGCACATAGGCTCCCTGCAGCACCAGACGCTGCGCCATGCGCTGGTAGCAGTCCGTCAGGCGTCCCTCCTCACCGTGACCCGGACAGACCAGCACAAGCGGTCGCTTTCCGCCGCCATCCGGGCGGTACAGGCTGGCTGAGCCGTAAAAGCGCGGCCAGGACTCGAAGAGCAGATGCTCGACCGTGTGACCCTCGAAGCGCTCCAGGCTACCCGAAAGCATCCGGATGGTCGGGATCAGCGACTCCCGCAGGCCCAGTACATCCTTGGCTGTGGCGAGGATCGCCTCGCGATCCTCCGGCAGCCACGGGCGGCGCAGCGGCTGGCTGGCGCGCGCCTGCGCAAAGCGGCGCTCGTAGAAATCGTATACCTGCATGGTACGCATAAGCTTTTCATCCATAGAATGACCCTCCTTGGCCGATCGGAAAATACGGAAGAAAGGGGAGGTATGCCTCCCCTTTTCGATCAACCGTTGTTGTTAAAATGGTGCACAGCGTACCGGGTGTAATCCTCGTCGGGCAGCGCGGGCAGCTTGCGGAAGCCCTGTCCCAGATTGCAGCCATTTTCGACCAGACGGCGCTGGAGCGTGGGCACATCCAGGTCGCGCACGCGGCACTGCTTCTGGATGGACAGCGCAGCAGCGGTTCCGGCGGCCTCGCCCAGCGCCATGCAGCACATAATCAGACGGGTGCCGCTTTGGCCGGGCACATCGGCGGAAATATTCCGGCCGGCCGCCAGCACATTTTCCAGACGCACCGGCAAAAGCGACCGGAAAGGAATATCGTAATAGTACGCGCTGTCATCCGGAATAAGCTCTTTCATATTGACACGGGCAATCCCATCCTCCGGCGGCAGCTGCGAACCCCAGCCGGCACGGTTGGCAATGTAGGCCGGTGTGCCATCGGGCAGCGTGCCCTTGAACCACTTCATGTTGCCAGCCGACTCAAAGCCGTGCAGATCGAAGCCGTGCTGGCTGATGGCGATGACATCATCAAATTTGCGGGCGTAGGCAATATCCATACCGGTGAACACATACTCGCCCAGAATGCGGCGGCTCTCGCGCACACCCAGCAGAGAGCCGGTATAGCTCAGGTAGGATTTCTCGAAACCGGGTACATTCTCGCGGATGAAATCGGCAAGAATGGCCGCCTGCTCACGGCCCTCGATGTACATACGGGTAAGATCGCGGTTATCGGTGGGGAAGCAGTGCCGGGAGTGCGCGAAGCATATGCCGATCTCATCCATGCCGCACTGCTCCGGCCGACCGGGAATGCGCGTCCACCAGTTGAGGTGGTTGTCGATCTCGTAGGGCAGTTTGCCCTCCTGCAGTGCATGGGCAATAAGATTGATCCACTTGGGGTCGGTCGCATACAGTTCGCTGGCCTTATAGGCCTCATAATCCACGCCGCCCAGCACAAATTCGAGTGAGCAGCCCATAGACATGCCATCCTCCGGCCGCCCGGTCATCGTCTCGCCGCCCGCAAAGTAGACCAGATCGGAATCACCGGAAGCATCCACAAAGCGCTTGCCCAGGATGACCTGCGCCCCCTTCTTGGTGTGCACAACGACACCGCGCACCGCATTTCCCTCGACCACGGTATCAATCAGCGGCGTCACCAGCAGGCAGTCGCAGCCGTATTCCTTCAGCATGCGGTCAAACACCAGCTTGTGCTTTTCGGGATTGGAATTGCGGTGGTACAGGCCGTTTTCAGCCTCAAGCTCCTGAAAGAATTTCTGGCCCACACCGGACACGAAATCCAGCGGGATATTGACCACGCCCATCGTGACCAGACCACCCAGTGCGGAGGTGTTCTCAATGACGATCGTTTTCGCCCCCGCCTGAGCCGCCGCCAGCGCAGCGCCCACGCCAGCCATGCCGCCGCCTACGACCACGACATCATATTCGCCGTATACCGGCAGCTCGCGCCCGCCGCAGACCAGCTTTCCGTCTTTAATCTCATAGTTAATCATGTGTTTCCTTCCTTTCCAACCGATGAATGGCTTCAGACTGACAGTTGTAGGCGCAGCGCCCGCAGCCGATGCATTTGTCCGCGTCAATGCAGGCGCTTTCGTCCTCATGTACGGAGATTGCCTTCACCGGGCATTCATACACGCACATCAGGCACAACACACAACCCGGGCCGACCTGATAATAAAACCTGGTTTTTGCCATGCCGCTCACCTCACTTTGCTGGCTTCATCATACCATGCAGGCCGGAGGAAGTAAATGGCGTGAAGTCGCATTGATTTGCACGATTTTCTCATTCACACTTGACAGAGCGGCAGGGGCGGCGTATCATGGAAGGCGAGGTGATGAACCATGACAGTGGTGCCCCTTTCCCGGCTGCGTTTTGCCCAATATTCGATCAGCCGGGTAGCCGCGATCCATCAGACGCCCATCTACCGCACGATGAACAGCCGCCGGCGGGACTGCAACGGACTGATCCTGATGGACAAAGGCGAGTGCGTCTACCGCTGGCCGGGCGGGGAAACACGGCTTGTGCCCGGCTCGCTGATCTACCTGCCCTACGGCTCCCGGCATCAGCTGGTGGTGACAACGGACGAATTCGCGTTTTACCGGGTAGATTTCACCCTGACAGACGAGACGGGAGAAACCCTGATCTTTTCAGAGGGACCGCTGCCGATCTCCCAGACCGCCAGCCGGTATCTGCGCGACAATGTGCAGGCATTAACCGAGCACTTTCTGCGCTCAAATGATGTACTGCGCAGCACCTCGCTGATCTGTGCAATCCTTTCTGAGGTGACATGCCAGTTTGAGTCCGAGCAACCCAGCCGTCTGTCCCCGGTGCTGCAATACCTGGCCGACCACTACCGCGAGAAGGTGGATTGCGCCAGGCTGTGTGAGCTGTGCTTCCTGAGCCCGGCGCAGATGTACCGCCTGTTCCGCGAAGAGACCGGAACCACCCCCATTGAATACCGCAACCGTCTGCGGGTGCAGCGCGCCTGCCAGCTTCTGCATGGCCGCGAATGTACCATCAGCGATATCGCATCCCTGCTCGGCTTCGAGAGCGTGTATTACTTCAGCCGGGTATTCAAGAGGATCACCGGCGTGGCTCCGTCGCGATGGTAAAATGGTAAAAAAGAAGAACGGCAGACGCCTGTTCGGCGTCTGCCGTTCTTCTTTGGTATCAATGGATTTTCACCCTGTGGATGGCGCCTGAAAGCCTCAGACCTTTGGGGCAGCCGGATTACCGGCGCGCAGCTCCTGCAGCCTTTGCTGGATGCGCCCGACGCCCTCTTCGATCCCGGTGATGTCGGCCACTGCCTGCTCCATCGGGCAGGGGGCGGTCTTATCCCGGTTCATGATGCCCGGCACCAGGGTATGATACTGAGCATATACCCCGTGCGCCTCCAGCAGATTGGCGGCGGCCTGTGACAGGATCCCGGCGTACACCGCCGTCACACCCACCTTGATCAGCAGCATGGCCGATGCCTTGCCCACCACGCGATCAGCCGCAGCATAGCCGGGGAAGCTTCGCCCCTCCCGGATAAAATCGGCCAGCGGTGCCACCCCGCGCTTATCGCTGAGCACAACAGCCTCTCCCCGGCACAGCGCCAGGGTGTGGCCGGGCAGCTGCCGGATCGCCTGCTCCAGATCACGCATGGCGGCCACCACGCTGCAGCAGCCGCCGCAGCCCCATGATCAGCAGCGACGCCAGCACCGCCTGCAGCACAAGGCCGGGCACCCCCGCCCGGATCTGTCCCCAGATCACCGCTGCGGTGAAGGGGGCCGCTGCCGACAGCCGCTGCAGGGCTGCAACCGCCAGCAGGAAGAAGGCTCTGCCGCTGAGCTGCGCCAGCACCACCGCCGGAAAGGCCATCAGGCCGTTGCGCTCAATGCGGCCGGAAAACAGGCCGGTCACCAGCGCAAACACCGCCAGCTCGGCCATCATAAACGGCAGCCGGGCCAGCGCCGGCATCGGTGCACCTGCCGCCGAGGTGATCAGGAAGCTCACCAGCGGCGACAGCACCCCCACGCAAAGCCCCCAGCGTGCCCCCAGCAGACAGCCGCCGAGCAGCACCGGCAGATACATCGGCAGCAGCACGATGCCCGCCTGCGCACCATAGGTCATGTGCGCCAGCTGCGGCAGCAGCACCGCCAGCGCAATGATCCCGGCCGCAATCAGCGCCTTCACGCCGATCCGGGTCATCCGGGCCGCCTGTCTTCTTTCCAATACAGCTTCAATCATGTTCATCCGTCTCCTTTATCGAAAATAGTCGGCAATGGTTTTCATCCGCTGCTGCTGCTCCACATGGAAGGGGCAGCGGCGGTTGCAGTGCCCGCAGGCCAGGCAGGCATCCGCGTTCACCCGCAGCTTGCTGTAATGATCATGCGCCATCGCATCCCCGGCAAGCGACAGGTCGTAATACTTGTTCACCAGGCCGATATCAATACCGGCCGGGCAGGGCTGGCAGTGGTTGCAATACACGCAATTGCCCACCGCCGCACGCGGCGTAAATGCGCCGATCACCGCATAGTCGTTTTCTTCCCGGCTTGCCTGCAAAAAGGGCAGCAGAGCATGCAGATCCTCCAGGCTGCGCACACCGGGCACCGCCGCCAGCACTGCCGGCCGATCCAGCACATACTGCAGACACTGGTTCTTGGTCATTGCTGTGCGGAACGGGGAGGTTCTGTCCGATAAAAGCTGTCCCCCATGGAACGGCTTCATCACGGATATTCCGACGCCCTGCGCCTCGCAGCGGCGGAAGAGCGCGGCCCGCTCATTGGTGGTGCCGATGCCGTATTCATCCCCACACTCCAGATCGTATGCCGGATTGATGGAAAACATCATCATATCCATCAGCCCGGTATCCAGCAGGCGGTGCGCCACCGCCGGCGTGTGGGAGGAAAAGCCGATGTGCCGGACAATCCCCTGCGCCCTGAGCTGCTCCACATAGGCCAGAATGCCGCTGCGGCGGATATCCTCCAGGTCGCCCTCGTCATCCACACAGTGCAGAAAGCCGAAATCTACATAGGTTGTCTGCAGCTTCTCCAGCTCCCAGGCAAAGGTGGCGCGGATGGTATCCAGATCGCGCGACCAGCCGTACTCCCCCGCAGCATTGTACACCGCGCCGAAGTGGAGCTGAAAATATACCTTTTCCCGCACGCCGGCAATGGCCCGGCCAAACGGCTCATACACCGCTGCACCGCCGGCACACAGGTCAAAAAAGTTCACACCGTTGCGGATCGCCTCACGCACCACCGCCTCGATCTCCGCCGGCGGGGTGTTCTGTATGCCGCCCATGCCCAGGCCGAGGCAGGAAAGGCGTTCTTCCCCATGCGGCAGCTTCCGGTATTCCATCATGTCGTTTCAAACTCCTTTACCACATCCTGCAGCAGCCGGCGGATCGGCAGGTGCTGCGGGCAGGCCGCCTCGCACCGGCCACACCCGACGCAATCGGACGCCTTGCCGTTATGCTTGGTATAGACCTCACCGTAATAATAGTTGGCATTCCGGTCATGGTGGATCTGCTTGGCGTTCATCAGTGAGAACAGATCGGGGATAGCGATATGCCGCGGGCAGCCGTCCGTGCAATAGCGGCACGCCGTGCAGGGGATCAGATGCATGGAGCGGAACACCTCGCACACCCGCCCGATCGCCGCCTGCTCGGCAGCGTCCAGCGGCCGAAATTCTTTCATATAGGACAGGTTATCCCGCATCTGCTCCAGGTTGCTCATACCGGAAAGCACCATCGCGACCCCCTCAAAGCCGGCCGCAAACCGGATGGCATAGCTGGCCGGGCTGCCGCCGTGCAGCTCCTCCAGCACCTGCGCGGCCGCCTCCGGCAGGCGCACCAGATTGCCGCCCTTAACCGGTTCCATCACGATCACCGGCTTGCCATGGCGGCGGCAAACCTCATAGCACAGACGCGACTGCACAGCCGGGTCGTCAAAATCCAGGTAGTTCAGCTGGATCTGCACCACCTCCACCTGCGGATAGGCTGTCAGGATCTCCTCCAGCACCTGTGCCGTATCATGGAAAGAGATGCCCACATGGCGGATCTTCCCCTCCGCCTTGAGGGCAAATGCCTGCTCATAGGCATGGCAGCGCCGGTATTTTTCAAATATCGCCTTGCTCTGTGCGTGCATCAGATAGTAATCGAAATACTCCACGCCGCAGGAGGCCAGCTGCTTTTCAAACAGCGGCCGGATCTCCTCTTCAGTGTTGAACAGGTGGGTGGAAAGCTTATCCGTCAGCACAAAGCTTTCCCGCGGGTAGCGCCGGGCCACACAGTCCCGTATCGCCGTTTCGCTCTGCCCGCCGAGATACACGCGGGCAGTGTCAAAGTAATTGAACCCCTCCGCCATGTACAGGTCTACCATGCGGGTAAATTCGTCGTAATCGACCTTATCACCCTTCATGGGCAGACGCATACAGCCAAAACCGAAATTCTTCTTTGCCTTATCCAGAGCGGTCATCGACTCTTCCTCCTTCTGCATCATCAGGGGTTATCGCAGGGCTTATCCCAGGTCAGCTTGCCGGTTTCCACCGCCGCCTCGTAGCGGGCGATCTTGTAGTTCAGCCGGTCAAGTGTGGATTCGATCTTTTCCTTTTGCAGCAGCAGCGTCTCCCGCTGCTCCTGCAGCAGCTCCAGCCGTGCGCGGATGGTCGAGTCCCCCATGCGGAACAGCTTCACATATTCGATGATTGCTTCGATCGGCAGACCGGCGCCCCGCATACACAGCACCAGCTCAATCCAGCCCATATCCTCCTCGGTATAGGTGCGGATACCGCCCGCGGTGCGTCCCACCGGCGGCAGCATGCCGATGCGCTCGTAGTAGCGCAGTGTATCGGTTGATATGGCATATTTTTCGGCAACCTCTTTTATCGTCACGGGCTTTGCCTCCTTTCGTTAAATTCGTTAAAAATATTATATAACTTGGAGTTAACTCAAAGTCAAGACCCTTTTTGCAAAAAATTCTGCCGCGGTAAAACGCAGTCGATCCGCCGCTCTGCCGCAGCTTTTTTGGGCACAGCGGAAAACACCGAAAAAAATGGCCACTTTCCTCTTGCAATCCCAAAGCTCCCGTGGTACAATATGACCGGATAAACTGTTTTGGTCACATTTATTGGAGGTGCTCCCTTGGCTTTTACCGATTACGAGGCGGAACAGATCCGCGAGGCACTGCTGCAGGAAACGCGCCGCTGCGCCGTGACACTGGGGATGCGGAAAACCTCTGTTGAACAGCTGACGCAGGCCGTCGGGATCGCCAAAGGTTCCTTCTACAAGTTCTACGAGTCCAAGGAAATGCTGTTTTTCGCGGTTCTGGAGGGGGTTCACAGTGAGCTGTATGCGGTGGCAGAGCAAGTACTGCGCACCAATGCGGCGCTGTCCCCGGCACCGCGTGTGGCAAAGGCGATCCTGTCCGTGTGCAAAAGGCTTTCCGACACCGGGATGATGGTCTTCATCGAGAACGATGCGCAGACGCTCCTGCGCCGGCTGCCGGAGCCGGTCAAGGCCGAACACTACCACGATGACGAAACCCATATCCGTGCACTGCTGGAAAAAAGCGGGCTCATCCCCCGCGGCGGCATCGCCCTGGCGGCCGCCACGGTGCGCGGACTGATCCTGACGGTGTCGCATCAGGAACAGATCGGCGAGCTGTACCCACAGGTGCTGGAAACGCTGGTGAACGGCGCCTGCCGGGAATTGTTCTCATAAGAAATGGAGAGCTGCCGTAGGGCGGCTTTTCAAAACCGCCGCGGTTAGCACGCTCTAACCACAAAAAAGGAGGAGGAAATCATGCAATTAACCGAGGCAAAAGCATATCGCAGGGACTGTCTGCTGGGTGCGCTCGGTGCACTGCTCATGCTTGTCGGCGATCTGTGCCTGAGCATCATCCCCGCAGCGCCCGGTGACAGCGGCCTGTTCACGCGGGAGGCCTATCTGAACGGGTCGTGGGAGGCGTGGCGGCTGCCGCTGCTGGTGGCAACGGGGCTTTGCGGCATGGCGCTCGGCTTTTTCACCGTACGGGCTTCCTGCCGGCAGCTGCAGCCACAATGCCGCAAGACCCGCCTGCTCATTCTTGCCGGCGGCGTGATCTATGTCGCCACTGCCGGCGCGCTGCACTTCTTTATCGGCAGCCTTGCCGACTGGACAAGCACGCTGGCCCCGCTTCTCGGGCGGGAAGAGACGGCGGCGCTGATACAGGCGCAGTATGCCAGACTGATGCCGGCCATGTTCATCGCCTATGCGGGGATGGTTCTGTTCATCCTCACCAATTTCTTTGCCGTGCTGACAAAGAAAACAGTTCTTCCCCGGTGGATGCTTGCGTTTCATCTGCTCACATGGCAGGTGGTGCTTGTGCTGATCCCGGATATCCGGCAGCTGTGCGGCGCGGGCGTTTCCACCTGGGATTTTGTTCTGAGCCAAGGCTCCGGCAACGCGGCACTGTGCATCTGGATGCTTGCCAATGCCATTTGGGCGGGCGGTCAATCCAAAAATACGGAGGGAAAACACCATGGCTGAAAAAACATTCATCTCCGGCGTACCGGAGACCATGCTGCAGACTGTTTATGCCCGCGCCAAGGAAAGCCGAGGGCGCGGTGCGATCCGCGACCGGAAAGCAGAGGAGATCATCGGGCAGCTGGACTACGATTTTTCCCTGGCGGACAAGGACGCCGCCATGCACAGCGGCGTGATCGCCCGCACAATCGTGCTGGACCGGCTGGTGAGCGCCTGGCTGGCCGAAAACCCCGGTGCGACAGTCGCCAATATCGCCTGCGGGCTGGATACACGCTGCTACCGGATGCAGGGCTATGCCCACTGGTACAATCTTGACCTGCCGGAAACGATCGCCGTGCGGGAAAAGCTGCTGCCGGAGGAAGGCACGGTTTCTCAGATCGCGCTGTCGGCCATGGAGGACTGGGGCAGCCGGATCACCGGGCACGATGCGCCGGCGCTGGTCATTATTGAAGGGCTGACCATGTACCTGACCGAGGCCGATGTGAAGCAGATCTTTGCGGTGATCTCAAAGCGGTTTGAAAAGGCGACCGTATTCGTTGAGATTATGAACCCCATGATTGTGCGGCGCTTCAAGGAAAAATCCATTGAGGGCAGCCACGCAAAATTCACCTGGGGCATCAAAAACGGCCCGGCTCTCGCGGCGCTGCTGCCGGATTTCCGGTTTGTGGAGGAACACAGCCTGACCGAGGGAATGGCCGCGTTCATGCCGGTTTACAGGCTGCTTGGAAAGCTTCCGCTCGTCCGCAACATTTCTAATAAGATCATCGTATTGCAGAAAACCCCGGACACGCTCTGAAGCGGCCGGAGAGCGGCGGTCTGCATCCGCCGCAATATATAAATAGGAGGAATGACATATGATCATCCAGGTGCTTTTGGAGGGACTGCTGCTGGGCATCCTGCTGATCCTGGTATGCGCTTTCGGCATCCGCAAGGGTGCTGTGGGAATGCTGCATCTCTACGGCCCGGCAGTGCAGACCCGCTGCATCGAGCTGGGGCTGACAACGCAGGAACGCATACGGCGCAATAGCCGGCTTTTCAAGCTGTGCTGCATTCCGGGCTATCTCGCCTACATTCTCGTCTGCGTCTATGCCATAAACGGCACACGCGGATTTGTCGGCGGGTTCTGGCAGATGCTCGTCATTCTGTCGGTGATGAATGTGATGGATCGCTTCCTCGTCGATGATTTCTGGGTGGGGCACACAAAGGCGTGGGTGATCCCCGGGACGGAGGAGCTGCGCCCCTACATCACCACAAAGGACAAATGCCGGAAGTGGCTGATGGGAACCGTCGGCATGGCGGTGATCTCGGCCGCGCTCTCCGGCATCATGTGCCTGTTTATCCGCTGAAAGCCTGCCAAAAGCGAAGGAACAACAAACGGAGGATAAAGCATGTTCTGGGACACAGTTGCCTGTGTATATGACATTTTTGCAAACGGCATAAACCGGAAGGCAAACCGGGCGCTGTGCGCCGCGGTGGAGAAGCAGATCCGGCCGACCGACGAGGTGCTGGAGTGCGCCTGCGGCACGGGTCTGCTCACGGGAGTGATCGCCCCCCGGTGCAAAAAGCTGGTCGCAACGGATTTTTCCGCCAAGATGCTGCAACGGACAGAAAGGAAATGTGCCAAATACGGCAATATCCGCTTTGAGCAGGCCAATATTCTGCAGCTTCCCTACCCCAACGCACGCTTTGACGCGGTGGTGGCAGCAAATGTGCTCCATCTGCTAGATGAGCCGTATCGGGCGCTGCAGGAGCTGGATCGCGTCTGCCGGCCGGGCGGCAGGCTTATCATCCCCACCTACATCAATCAGACGGACAGGGGCACGACCAACCGGGTCTCCGGGGCTATCGGCCGGGCCGGCGCGGATTTCAAGCGGGAATTCACACTGGATACCTATCGGGCATTCTTCGCCCAGGCGGGGTATACGGATGCGCACTATACGCTGTGCCGGGGGCGGGTTCCCTGTGCGGTAGCCGTCCTCAGAAAGGAGAACACGGATGAAAGCCACCACACCGGATGAGGAGGCAATCCGCGCCATCGGGCACGCCTTTGGCTACTACGATTACGGCACGGAGCACGGCCTGATCGACGCCTTTCCCAGCCGGGAGGCCGCGGCGGCATTCATCCGCGGCTATGTGCGCATGGCACGGCGAAGCGGGATGCTCCATACCACAAGCGAAAACGGCGAAGGCTATATCGCCTACAAGCTCCCCGGCCAGAAGCTCCGGCCGCGGGCGGTGCTTCCCCTGGCCAGGGCGCTGCTCGGCTCCATGGGGCCAAAAGAGCTGCTCCGCTTTGCCCGGATCATGTCCAAGGGCAGCGCCGGGCTGGATAAGCAGCTGGACAGGAAAAAGCAGCCGTATATCTTTATCGGCCTGGTCTGCGTGCTGGAACCGTACCAGGGACAGGGCTATATGCGCAGACTCCTGGAGCCGGTCTTTGCCGAGGGCAATCGGCTTGGGGTGCCGGTGATCCTGGATACCGACGCCGCATCCAAGTGCGATAAGTATGTCCACCTCGGCATGGAGCTGGCCGGCACACGCCGCTTCGGCGAATACGGCGTGCTGTATGATCTGATCAAATACCCGGATCCATCGGAAGCCGGAGAAAAACGGAGGAATGCTGAATGAAGTACATAGGTATGCCCATGGGCATGTGGGCACTGTTCGCAGGATCACTCCGCACGCAGCTCACAGCCGTGTTCGGCTATGACGCGGCAGCGGCAAAGGCTATTACACGCAAGGCAAAGCCGAAATACCGCGAGATCATCCGCGGGCTGCCGGAGTTTGAAAAGGCCGACCGGTTCCGGATGAATATTGTCAATGCGGCGATGGTCGGCGCGTTTATTCTCTCCATGCCGGAGCGCCCGGGCGTGCAGCGGCTGACGGAATACTATGCAAAGGCCATGATGACCGGGCCAATGCAGTGGTTCTGCCGGAAGAGCGGAAAAAACAAATTCACTGAAAAGGACATTGCCGGCATGAAGGCGACCGCCGCCCTGAGAGCCGCCGACCGCAACCCCTATTCGTGGAACATGGACTTTTACGAATACCCCGATGGCAGCGGGTACGAGGGGCGCTTCACCAAATGCGGCATCTGCGTGCTGATGCAGAAGCTGGGGCTGTACGACCTCACCCCCGCCCTGTGCCATCTGGATTATACCATGAGCGAGGCAGGCGGTGCGACCAACTTTGTGCGGGAATACACCCTGGCCTCCGGCGGCCCGTACTGCGACTGCGGATACAAAAAGAAACACGCATAAAAAGGCACCGGCAAATGCCTGCTTACCTGCGAATACAAGGAGGATTTCATGAAGGATTTCAACGATATCGGTATTTCACGGCAGCTTGACTGGCCGCGCATAAAAAAGCTGCTGACCATTGGCCTGGTGGCTTCCCTGCTGCATTTTATCGGCGATATGCTTCTGGGATGGGGTATAGAGGATGAAGCACTGACGGGGCTTGCGCGGATGCTTTCGGCCTACACCGGCACCCCGGACGGCGGCATTTTCGCCGCAGCGCTGCTGGGGCTGTTCGGCATGACCCTGGAGGGGCTGTGCTATTTCGGCGTTTACCGGCTGATCGCGGCACGCTCACCGGCATATGCACACCGCTACCGGGCAGGCATCTTCGGCTATGTGATCTTCGGCGCGTGCGGCTTCCATGTGCCGGTCTGTGCCATCGCCTTTCTCGCGAAGCACGGTGTGGCGGACGGGCTGCTGTCCTCCTATGCCACCTACTTCCTTCTGCCCGCATGTGCCCTGTTCTGGATCTTCTTCCTGCTCCTGAACATCACGCAGATCAAGGCTTTTGCCAAGGGGCACACCCCCTGTCCGCGGTGGGGCTGCACCTTCTCCGTACTGTTTGGTATGCTGATCGCTATGCTCCCAAATGTTTTCGGCAACCGGCCTTTTGTCAATGCCCTGTCATGCGCATGGATCGCCTTCGGCAATCTTTGGATGTTCGGCGGCCTGCTGATCACGCTGAAAAAGGCAGAAAACACCGCCGCATAAAACCGAAAAAAGGAAAGCCGGCCGGCTCAGATAATCTGAGCCGGCCGGCTTTTTTTTGCAATTGGGGATCATTCCACAGAACCGGATTTTTTCTTTACGGCCGCTGCGCCGGCCAGCACACCGCCGCTGATGAACAGCAGTGCGATCCACAGCACCAGGCTGTTCTGCCCGGCAGTCTGCGGGGATTTCGACTCGTCCGGCAGCTTTTCGGTCACCGTATCGGCCTTGGCGATCACCCCGGTCGCCGCCGCGTCGCTGTAATACCGGTCGCAGCCATCGCAGTACCAGTATTCGGTGTTGCCCTCGGCGTCCCTGGTCGCTGCCTTGGCGGGAACATGGATAAGATTGGTGTGGTTATCGGGGGCAAGCCCGCCATAGGGTTTGCCGCAAATCTCGCACAGTGCCACACCCTTGCAGGTGGCCGTGCCGCCGGTGTGGTTGGAAATCACCTTGCCGCAGAGGTCACACTTGTGGTCGTTGCTCCCATCCTCGTGGTTGGAGATCAACTTGCCACAGAGGTCGCATTTGTGGTCTTTGTTCGTGTCCTCATGATTGGTGAGCAACTTACCGCAGAAGTCACATTTGTGATCTTTGTTCCCGTCCGCGTGGTTGGAAATCAACTTATCACAAATATCACACTTGTGATCTTTATTGCCATCCGTGTGGTTGGAGATCAGCTTGCCGCAGAAGTCGCATTTGTGGTCTTTGTTCCCGTCCGCGTGGTTGGAAATGATCTTTCCGCAAAGGTCACAGATATGGTTTTTGTCCGTATCGTCGTGCGCGCACACATATCCGCACTCGCTGCACTCGCCGTTCGACCACTCGTGGGGCTCACTCGCCACAATTACAGCACCGCAGCAGCTCCATTTTTTCTCGTGGGAGGCAGCGTCCCTTGTCGTCCACTGCTCTGTGCCGCCTGCGTGGTTGCCGGGATCGAGATCACCGTAGCTTTCACCGCAAACCTCGCACTTCGCTTTCTCCATGCAGGTCGCCGTGCCGCCGGTGTGTGCACCATATCCTTCCTTCTGCGAATGCTCTTTCACATCACAGTAGCTGTTAAGACAATCGTGCCAGTGATGTGTCGGATCGTGCTGCCACTCCCGCCCCCAGTTATGGCCGCTTGCCTGGATCGACTCGATTTTTTCAAGGCGGCATTTGGTACAGGTATAGGTTTTTTCGCCCGCCTTGATGCAGGTAGCAGAAACCGTGACCACGCCGTTGTCCCAATCGTGAGGCTCTTTGCCGTCTATTGCATCACAGCGGGAGCATTTATTCCAGTGTTCGTTATTATCATGCTGCATGGAAAAATTGTGACCGAGAGCCGCGATCGTGCCGCCACAGGCGGTGCAGGTCACCGAGGTTGTGCAGGTGGGCTGCGCTCCGGTGTGTCCGCTGTGGTCGCAGGCCATCCAGTGGGCGATGAGGGTCAGGTCGTCTTCGCCCACGGTATCGTTGTGATCCCACGCCGTGCCGTCAGTCTTGTACCAGCCGGCGAAGAAGTAGCCAGCCCGGAAATCGGGTACGATTTGGTTGGAGATATTTCCGCCCTTGCAGAAATAGCGCACCGGGTATTCCATCGTGCCGCCCGCCGGGTCGAAGGTAACTTTGTGGTAGGTGCGACCGTTTGCACCAGTCGGCTTTTCTCCGACGATGCCCAGGGGGCTGTGTGCACCGCCGAACTGAGCCTGCGCGCTGTTGTTTATTATCAGTCCGCTGAATGTACTGCCGCTGCCTTGGATAGTGCTGTTACCTTCAAGCACGACTGTGCCGCCCACCGTGCCGCCATTGGCATTCATCGTGCCTTTTTTCAGGTAGAGGGCACTGCCGTTGACTGCCGTGCAGTCCTCAATAGAGCCGCCGGTCATGGTGAATGTGCCGTCCTTGTTGCCCACGCGCACAGCGCCGCCGTCGCTGGCAGCCGTACAGCTTTTGATAACGCCGTCGATCAGCTCGAACATGCCTACAACCACGGCCACACCGCCGCCATCCTCCGCCGTGCAGCCGATGATCGCGCCGCCGTTCATGGTGAACCGGCCGCCGCTTGTGATACACACAGCGCCACCGCTTGCGCCGCCGGTCTTGTGACCCACGATATTACCGCCGTTCATGATGACCTTGCCGCCGCTGCCGCCGGCATGAATGGCACTGCCGCTGCTGCCTTCGCTGCCGGTGATGACACCGCCGAGGACGGTCTCCGTGCCCGTGCCGGTGTTCTTATCCCACACCCACAGGCCGTCGGCATCGGGGATGAACTTGTGGGGTTCATTGGGGGCGCTGTCCATGATGGTCATGGTTCCGACCGTATCACCTCCGACAGAAATCGGATTCACCCCCAGGTCAAGGACATGGCCGTTGAGGTCGAGGAAGAGCTCGCGGCCATTCCTGATGATTATTGACATTTTTAGGCGAGGGAGGGTGATGTCGTCTACAAGGCGGATCATGCCCACGGTGTCGTCCTGCAAAGCAGCGATTAGCTCTGTTTCATTCGCCACGGGAACATACAGCCAGCCTGCCAAGGCGATGTCCTTTGTCAAAGCCGTGGTAAAGTCCCACTTCGTGCCATCGGTCTTGTACCAGCCGTCAAAGGTCTGGCCTGCGGGCACGGTGGTCGCAGCAGGCTGGGTGGCCGTGCTTCCGCTCCGCACGATCTGCGTGGCGTAGTCCGCGCCGTTGACCTGATAGGTCACGGCGACAAGGCCGTCGGCATAGCAGCTGGCACTGCCGTAGCTATCGTTGGTGATCTTGCCATAGACAGTCGCGCTGCTCACGCCGTCAGCCAGCGCGATCATGCCGCCCTCCAGCATTATATTCGCGTGAATATTGGCGTTTGCACCGATGGCTGCATCACTGTTGTTCAAGTGGATGTACTTCTGATCCGTGGCAGTTCCCGCATTGATCGTGCCGTTGAGGGTGTGCGGGGACCTGCTGTTGCCGAGGAATACGCCGCCGCCCTCTCCGTTGGCGGCTACGCAGTTTTTGATCTCGCCGCCCTCCATGACAAACGGCGCGCTGGCGTAAACGCCGCCGCCCACTCTTTCGGTGGCTACGCAGCTGTCGATTACGCCGTCGTTCATGATGAATTTGCCGTATATTGTATTACTGTCGTAGTCTGTTTCCACGCCGCCGCCGTAGTTCGCAACGCATCCGATGATCGCGCCGCCGTTCATCTCGAATATGCCGGACTTTTCGTAGCCTTCGACCTTCACACCGCCGCCCGCGCCAGAGTACTGGCCTATGGCTTGGCAGCCCACGATGCTGCCGCCGTTCATGGTGAACTGGCCGCCGTCTTCAATCAGCACACCACCGCCGTAGGCAGAGTAGTACTTTTCTGTACCCGTGCCGCCGTAAATGACGCCGCCGTTGACGGTCTTTGTGCCGCTGGTGCCCCATTTCCACAGGCCGTTGGCGTCAGGGGTAAAATAATATTTAGATGTAAGGTCGCTGTCCTCCAGCGTCAGATGGCCGCCGTCCTTGATGACAAAGACACTGCCGCCGCCGTCCAATGTCAGCACATAGCCATTGAGGTCCAGTGTGACTTCGCGGGTGATCTCCAGGGGTTTGGTGATTATAATGTTCTCAATCAACTGACAAACGCTATAGGAGGGATCATTCAGCGCGTATCTCAGGTGTTCATCAGCGGCCTTGTAGACACCCTCGGCAAACACGCTTATCGGCACAAGGCAGAACAGCATACATAGCGTCAGCAGGATACTGAGTATTCGTTTTCTCACTTCGCGTTACCTCCGTTCAGATACTGTGGGCGGTATTTATCAGCAAACAGGGCGACCCCCTGCTTCAGGACCTCCATCTGGGATTTCAGATAGTATTCATCCTCAAACATGGCGTAGTGCACACACGCGCGGACGAATATGAAGATCAGCGGCGTGATGGTCGTATACGGAATGCCGATCTTCGGCTCCAGCTGCTTGGCATATTCGGTATAGCGCTCGTTGACCCCCTCGAAAAACCGCTTGCCGTGCTCCATGTATTTCGGCAGCGTATACACCTGGTACATCAGGCGATACTTTTTCCCGTGCTTCTTCGCCGTCCAATAGGGCACCTCTTCAATAAACCGCATCACATCCTTCGGATCGGTGGGCGCTTTCTTCATGAAGTCGTCCTCAACCTTTGCCATGCAGTAGGCGGTGGACTCGAGGATCAGCTCATCCAGATTATTGAAGTAACAGTACAGGTTGCCTGTCGTGCAGCCGCACGCTTCGGCCAGTGCCTTAATTCCCGTGCCGGTCAGGCCGTTTTCCGCATAGCAGTCAAAGCATTTCTCCATAATCGCCTGTTTTCTCTCGTTATGCTGTTTCTCGGTTCTCATCGGTATGTACCAGCTCCATTCTTAACTGATTGATTGTTCAGACACAGTATAACATACCATCGCAGCAAAAGCAAGAGACCGCGCAAAAAAGGCAGCCGTCTATAAACCTAATGTCCCTGCGCGCCTGTGCCCCCGATTGTTTTGTCTATATCAAAAATTTGACCCGCATTTTACATGTTCCACACGCCGTTTTCACAATATAGCGCTACAATAAGTTTGTAACCAAATACGATAGATGCTATACCTTACCGGAAATGAGAAGGTGATCGCTTTGAAAGATACAAACAGCCCATTTGGGCAAAGGCATCCGGAATGGTGGAGGTTTCTCAAATTCAATATAGGCGTTCTTGTGACATCGGCTCTGGATATTCTATCGTATTTGTTTTTCCTGTATTTTGTATTCAGAGGCAGCAAGGATATCCCGCTCCCGGACAACGCTGTTTGGGCTCTATTGGGGATCCGCTACCGGGGCTACCTGCTCTCGTATCTCCTGTCGACCTCCATAGGGTATATTGCAGCCTATCTGATCAACCGCCATATCACCTTTCACTCGGATGTCAACCCCGCATACAGCTCCAGCCTGTACCTTATCCTGGCTGTGTGCAACATCCTGATCAGCTCGTATATCGGAAGCGTTTTCGGCACCTATATGGAAGCCCATCATTTGTCTAACCCTGTGACGGAAGCAGTCGTTAAGTTTGTGATCATAAACATTCCGACCCTTTGGACATACCCCCTTGAGCGGTATGTGATACAGACAAGCCGCAGCAGGCCATCCATAAAGTATATTGCCTCGGACCTTGACGGGACACTGCTCGCAAGCAACACCGAAGTATCCAAGGACAACCTTGCAGCCATAGAACGCCTTTCCGAAAACGGGATAAAAACGATCCTCCTGACCGGCAGAACATTTTACGAAATACCGGCCGAGCTGCGGGAAAGCCCCGGTGTTGAATACAGCATTTTTTCGGACGGCGCAGGCATCTTTAACCGAAAGGACGGCATAATACGCTATACATATCTTCCGGATAAAACGGCAAAGGCGATCTTCCGGATCTTATCGGAATACCAGACCTTCATTGAAGTATATTCCAAGGGGATCCCGTTTGTGGAAAGCAGCAAATTCAGCCTTGAGCAGTTTCGGTACTATGGCATTGACCGCAGCTTTATTCCGGAAATGTTCAAAAGCCGGCACACGACGCCCTCCCTTGCCGCACTGGTCGAAAATGCCGCATACAAAACGGAGCTGTTTGATGTTTTCTTTAAGGAGCCGGAGGAACGGGACGCCTGCCGGAAAAGGCTTTGCCGTTTGTTCAGGAACCTATCCATTACCTCATCGCTGCCAAACAATCTGGAGATCTGTGCACCTGCAGTCAGCAAGGGCTCTGCGCTGAAGGCGCTTTGCCGCAAGCGCGGCATTGACATCCGAAGCATCGTGGTCGTCGGCGACAGCCAAAATGACATTACCTCCTTTGAAACACGGGCCAAAAAGTACGCGGTAGCAAACGCCTGCGAAGAAATTAAGACCCGGGCCGACAAAACGATCTGCTCAAATGACGAGAACATCATGTGCTATCTGGAAAAAGAGCTTGCGTAACGCGCAAGAAAAGCGGCGGGCTGTATGCCCGCCGCTTTTGCCTGCTTTACCGCTTTTTCATTTATACAATCCGAACAGGCGGAGCAGCTTCTGCCAGAAGGTCAAGGGCGCTTTGGCTGCTGCATCATCCCCCGCGGTTTCCGCTTTCTCGATCGCCGCTGTTTTGATGACAAACTGCACAGAGTGCACACTGGTATTCTCGTCAGAAACGAAGGAGACCGTTTCCCCATCGCCGCCGGTGATGGAGGAGGTCATCGAACGGATCTCCTCCCGGATCTGCGTATCCATGTCCGCGGTTTCATCCACAAATTCCGCCGTGCCGCCGGCCAGCTCCTTTGTCCCATCGTACAGCTTGCCCACAGCATCCTGCAGCTCACCGACGGAGAGCCTGAGCGTCCCGGTATTGCTGTAAAGCGTATCCATATTCAGCTTCAGCTCTTTGGCCCCGGCAGCCGCGCTGCTGACTGCGCCGGTATAGTCGAGCAGCCCCTGATAGAACACGCCGTAATTGTCAAGCTGCCCTTTCAGTTCCGAAACCTGCTTCGCGGCGGCGCTGACTGTGGCTACGGCAGCGTTGATCTGCGCCGTCACCTCGTCGGAGGCCATCATCTGCTGAATGTAGGCTTCTCTGATTAGCGTTTTCTGCTCCTCGGTCAGCGAGGCGACCGCCCCCTGCAGAATCTGCTCCTTCTGCTCATCCGTCAGCCGGGCAACCGCCGCATTCAAAATCTGTGCCTTCTCTTCCCCGGTCATATTGGCCACGGTCTGGGCCACCGCCACCTGCCCCTCCGGGGACTGCAGGTAGGCGTTCGCCTGCGCGTCCGTATAGCCATTCTGGAGCAGCTGCTCGTAAACGGCCTGCGCCGCAACCTGCGCATAGAGCGTATCCGCCTGGGAGGAAACATAGGCCAGATAGATCGCGTCGGCCTGCGATTCCACATAGCCGCGGTACAGAGCGTCCGCCTGCGCCTCCACCTGTGCCGTCACCTGCTGCAGTGCCGCCTGATAGGCCTGGCTGTATACGGTGTCGGCATCCATCTTTTTCAGCAATTGCAGCAGCACGGCGGCATAGTTCGAGGGGGTGAGCGTAACAGGCTCCATCCCGTTTGCCGCAAGCTGGCTGTTCAGCGCCGCGGCGGCCGCGGTGCAGAGACCCTCATACGCCGTGTAGGCAGCCCCGGTCAGCTGACCATTCTTTACCGTGATGTCGGCCAGGCCGGAGGACAGGTCGCCCGCGCCGCCTGCGAGAGCCCCCACGCCGGAATGCAGCTCACCAACCTTCCCGTTCAGCATGCCGGTGGCATCATACAGCTTGCCGGTTCCGTCACGCACCTCTGCTGCACCATTGTCAATGCGGCCAATAGCGGAAACAATCTCCTCCACCTTATCCATCAGTTCGGTATCATCCACCGCAAAATCCATATGCAGGCGCACACCATTGATGGCGACTGCATCCATGGCAAAATCCGTGACATCGGCACGGATCACCGTGTCGATGCCCCTGCCGGGCAGGATGGTATAGGTCAGCTGCTTGTCGCTGCCCACATTGGCCACGGTCGCCCCGCTTGAAACGATGTTTTTGCAGAGGGCGGTGTCCAGCGTGAACGAGGCCTGCAGCGCATAGTCCTCATAGAAGCTGCCCTTGCAGCTTTCGTTTTTGCTCACCGAAAAATGGATTTCCAGTGCGCCGCTTTTGCCTGCGATCTCCCCGGCAGGGTATTCCTTTCCATCCAGATAATACCGGATGGAAATATTCCACGGGATGACGGTGCTTTTCATCGTCCCCTGATAGTAGACCTTGTCGGCGCTGGACGAAAGGGTGACCGTGTTCCCGTTCAGGGCGATCTGATCCGTGGTGTTCAGCAGCTTTACGCTGGAATACTCACCGTAATCCGTAATGTCGCCGCCAGCGAAGATATTGACCGCCTCCATATCCGTCACCTTACCGGAAGCATCGGTCATAATGTAGATAACCTCTTCTTTTTCCGATGAGGGCGTTTCGGCGAAGGCCGGAACGGTGAGAGAGCCTACAAGCAGCACCGCAAGCGCCGCCGCTGTGATTTTTGTCATACTTTTCATTGGAAAAGGACCTCCTTGGATTTTTTGGATCGTACGATCAGCTTATCAAACAGGTACAGCAGCCCCGGCAGAACAAACAGCACGATAGCCAGCGAACAGAGCGTACCCTTGCCGAGGAAATAGCCCAGCTGCGAGAGCAGGCCATGGGTGGAGAAGATGCCCAGCAGGAAGCCCACCACCGTCAGCACGCTGGCCGAGGTCAGCACAGACACCGCCACGGCGGAGATCGTCTGCACGATGGCCTCTTTTTTGGCGTAGGTCTGCCGCATTTCCCTGTACCGGTCAGTAAAGAGAATGGCGTAGTCCACCGTCGCGCCCAGCTGAATGGAGCTGATGATCAGATAGGCGATGTAGAAAATGGTCTGGTCGCTGAAATACGGGACAGACAGGTTGATCCAGATGGCCGTCTCAATGGACAGAACCAAAATCACCGGCAGCACGACAGACTTCATCGTAAACAGCAGGACGAGGAACACCGCGCCAATGGCGACCAGATTGACCTTCACCATATCGGCGGTGACGGTATCCATCAGGTCGTAGGTGGACACCCCCTCACCGGCCAGATACCATTCGCCGGGGTAATACTGCTCCGCGGTTTCCCGCACAATCTCCACCAGCGCAAAGGTATCCTCGCCCTCATACGCCGTATCCATTGTCAGCACCATGCGGGTGTAGCGTTCACTGTTCAGCTTGGCAAGCGTGCCGCTGTCCAGGTATTGCTCCGGGATGGTTCCGCCCACCGTATCCACATACGACAGGATGCCCGTGACCTGCGGGATTTCATGCAGCGCCCCCGACAGCTCCGCCTGCGTGGCGGTGCTGTCCTTCGGAACCAGCAGCACATAGGTATCCTGCTTGCCAAAGGTGTCCTCAATCTTCTCCGTATCCGCGCCAAGCTGCGTGGCACTGCCGAAGATGTGGGAGGCGCCATAGTAGAAGCTGTTGGCATTGGATGCCAGATAGCACGGAGCGATCAGAACGGCAAACACCACGACCAACGGGATCATTACCCGGCTGACGAATTTTCCGAAGTCCTTGAAAGACGGCATAAACGAGCGGTGCTGCGTTTTGTCAATCAGCTTATAGGTACCCAGGATCAGCGCAGGCATGAAGGTAAACACCGTGATCAGGCTGAGCGCCACGCCCTTGGCCAAAGCCAGCCCCAGATCGGGCCCGATCCGGAACTGCATCAGGCACAGCGCCAGAAAGCCGATAACCGTGGTCAGGCCGCTGGACAGAATGGAGGTTGTGGACATGGTCAGCGCCTGCACCATCGCCTCCTCCGGGTCGGCGGTCGTCTGCCGGCACTCAGCAAAACGGTGCAGCAGGAAAACCGAATAGTCCAGCGACACCGCCAGCTGCAGGATATTCCCCGCCGCATTGGTGACAAAGGAGATCTCGCCGAACAGCAGGTTACTGCCCGCATTGATGATAATTGCAATGCCAAGCCCCGCCAGCACAAGAAACGGCTCGGCAAAGGAGGTTGTGGTCAGGATCAGCACCAGCAGCACAAAGGCCACCGCGATTGCGGCAATGGTGGTGATCTCGCTGACGGTGCTGGTGGTGGCAACCGCCGTGGTCACGGCGCTGCCGGTCATGGCGTTATCATCGCCGATGATGTCCCGGATCGCGCTGACGGCTTCAATGCGTTTGTCCTCGTCGATGGTCACGGAAAACAGCGCATTGCCGTCCTTGTAATACGCCTCCACCGTGTCGGCGTCCAGCATTTCCAGCGGAACGGTCACACTGGAAACATCGTCCAGCCAGGTCACATCGGTCACGCCGTCCACCGCCTGCAGCTGTTCCTTATACTCCAGCGCCTGCGGAACGGAGACGCCCTGCACCATCACACGGGCGTTCGGGATCCCGCCCTCGTACTCCTGCTCCATCAGGTTCAGGGCCTGCGTGGAGGGACTTTTCTCCGGCAGGTAATCGTTCATGTCGTAATTCACGGCAACAAACGGCTGGCACACCGCACAGACGACGGCCAGCACCAGAAAAGCCACGATGATCCCCTTTCGGTGATGGACAATGTGTTCATAAAATTTTGTCATCGGTATCAAACTCCTCTCCGGAGGCCGGATAATATGTGCCGGAGGCCGTTTTCAGGTTCAGAAGAATTCGGCGTCCGCTTACCGTCCCCGTTGCCGTGTACTGCACCGTGCTGATCAGCGTCCTGAACGAACCTGAAAGCGCGATCTGCCCGTCACCTGAGAGCCGGCCGGCAAGCGGGTTCTTCCGCCCCATCACTTCCAGCCAACCCTCCATTGCGCCGGCCGTTTCGCGAAGGAACAGGGTTCCCTCCCGCCGGCCGAGGGGCGCGAACAGGCAGATACGGTAGTGTTTTTCCCACATATTTCCGCTCCTTTCCTTGATCTCGGTCGCAGTATACACCCAAAATCCCACCGAAAAAACGGTCAAACCGGGGGTGTTTAGGGAAAAAACGGCCAAATCGGTGCAGATTGACCGGTAAATAGCCGATCGTCCATCATTTGCCGGACAACTGTTCCGTAATGGCCATTGAAAATTTGCCGGTCATGTGTATAATGAATGGTAAGGAGAGGGATAGAGCATGAAACACGAAGTAACGACCCTAAACACAAAAAAGACGCTGGCGGCCTCTTTGAAGCGGTTTATGGCAAAAAAGCCGCTTTCAAAGATCACCGTCAGCGAGATCATTGCCGACTGCGGCGTGAACCGCAAGACCTTTTATTATCATTTTGCCGACATCTACGCCCTGCTGAAATGGACACTGGAAGAGGAAGCGATCGAGGTTGTCCGGCAGTTTGACCTGCTTGTAGATTACCGGGAGGCTGTGCTGTTTGTGCTGGAGTATGTAAAGACCAATAAGCATCTGCTGTGCTGCGCCTACGACAGCATGGGGCGCGATGAGATGAAACGCTTTTTTTATGCCGATTTCATCGGCATCACGCAGGGGATCATCCAGAACACCGAGCAGCGGCTCGGCGTACACGCTGAGGAAGAATTCAAGACATTCCTGGCACATCTTTACACAGAGGCGATCGCCGGAATGCTGATTGACGAATTTACAAACAGAGACGGGCATGACCCTGAAAAGGTCGTCGAATACTTCTCCCTTGTCCTCAAAAGCTCTCTGCCGAGCGTTCTGGAAAGTGCCGCAAAGCAATAACGGGCAGAGCCGATCCATTCATCCGGGAATATACAAAAGAAGCCGGCAGCTCCCGCTTGGGAGCCGCCGGCTTCTTTGCCCGGACGCCAAAAAGACTGCAAAGGGCGGCCTTTTCGAAAGGTACGGCAGGTCAACCGCCGCGGAAAAGCGTTTTTACCCGTTGAATCTCCCCGCTGTCCGGCAATGCACCGGGCAGTGTGTTCTCCATGTCGAGCGAGGAATATTTCGAGCCGGCATAATTGTGGTAGGGCAGCACCCGGACATCGGTAACATTTTTCAGCCCGGAAACAAAGGCAGCGATCTTTTCGGCCTCCCCGGAGGTATACCCGGGAACATACGGATAACGGATCTCTGTTCGTTTACCGCAGGCATCAATATAACGCAGATTTTCGAGGATCGGCTGGTTGGCGTGTCCCGTACACCGGATATGCACCGTTTCATCCATTGCCTTGATATCGTACAGAAACATATCGGTGTACGGCATGACGGCATCGATCGCCGCCCGCGGCACAAAGCCGCAGGTATCCACCGCGGTATTCAGGCCGTTTTCCTTCGCTTTTTTCAGCAGCTCGGCGCAGAAATCCGGCTGGCACAGACACTCACCGCCCGAAAGCGTTATTCCGCCGCCGGAATTGTCGTAGAACGCTTTATCCTCCAGCAACACCGGCATCAGCTCATCGGCGGTCATTTCCTTTCCGTAGAGTACCAGCGCACGGCCAAGACATACCGGCTCGCACCGACCGCAGGCGGTACACCTTTCCCTATCGTAGGCATGCCCGTCCGTAGACATCGTCTGGGCGCCGGTCGGGCAGACGCCGGCACATTCGCCGCAGCCTACGCACTTATGGCGGTAAAAAGCCAGCTGCGGCCGAAAACTGATCCCCTCCGGATTGTGACACCAGAGACATTTCAGTGGGCAGCCCTTCAGGAATACCGTTGTGCGGATACCGCTCCCGTCGTGAACAGCAAAACGCTTGATATCAAAGATCCGGCCTTTTGTCATGATACACCCATCCCCTATCCGATATTCTCCGCCCGTCTTATATAGGCCTCCTGCTCCTCACGGCTCAGATTGTTCCAAAGCACATTCCAGCCGCAGACCCTGACCTGCAGGTTTTTGTATTTTTCCGGGTTTTTCTGTGCATCGCGCAATGTTTCGGAATTAAAGATGTTGAATTGCATTGTCAGACCACCGCTTTCCATATAATTCTTAAGCAATGCCTTAAAAACGCACAGCCCGTCGTCTCCCTCCACAGCTGACGGGTGGAGCATTATATCAAGACCGAAAGACTCACGGAAGTTGGTCGGAGTTAAATTCAGAGCAGACTCAATAAGCGCAGTCGCACCGTTTTTATCCATACCGTCGCACGGAGAGCCATTTTTGGAAAGAATGTCGCCGTTTTTTCTGCCGTCTGCCGAGGCCAGGGTTTTCCTTCCCTGTTCGATAAACTGGCGCGCAGAGTGCATATCAACTTTATAAACGCCGCCGCGTCCGTTCGGCATATTGCTTACCCGTGATGAGAAAAAGTCGGCAATCGCCGCAGCGTAAATATCTGTTATTTCATCATGATTTCCGTATTTATGGGCGTTATTTCGTATTTTAAGGCACAACTTTTCATAACCGTTCCAATTGGCGTCAAGCGCGTCGGAAAGCTCCTTTAAAGTTACTGTTTTATCATCGTAAACAAATTTTTTAACCGCCATAAGACTATCAACAGCGCTTGCAAACGCACAGCAAAGCAATGCGGTGTTATTGAATTTCAAGCCGTTGAAATAGGCGTCCCTTCCGCATTTCAAAGCATGCTCCGTTGTTGCGGAAAACATTGAGGATGGGTTTACATAGCTTAAAAATCTATCCTGATCGTTGGATATTTCAATCGTCTTTTCAATAAGATATTCCAATTGCTTTAAAAATGCCCCATAAAAATCCTCAAATGAGACAAATTCGGTAAGCTCACCGGTTTTAATTCCAACCTGCTCTTTTATGCCCTTATCAAAACCGTTTGAAAAAACATATTCAACCGCCTTGGCGCAGTTTATATACCCCTCACCGGTGCTCGATTCGTTCGCTCTCACACCTGTTTCATAGCAGCCGCGAATATCCATATCCAGCGCTTCTTCATATGTAGCGCCGTAGCCCATAACCGCTTTCATCATTCCTGGTTCACAGCAAAAAACAATGCTTGCGTTTTTGCGGCGCACCATATCAAAGGCTTTATTTAAAAGTCTTTCGGGTGTGTTGCGGTTGATCTTAAGCTGGATCTTCGGATTGTATATTTCCAGCTCATCGTAGACAGCCAGAATATCGTCGGAAAGCGCATTGTACCTCGTTCCGCCGTCCGGGGCGGTCCCGCCAAGGTAGAACGGCTGCCCCCAGTAATTCCCGATTGCCGACCACTGCAGAAGAAAATAGGCCAAAAGCGTCCGTATTTCCTCCCGTGTATACTTTCCGGTCTTCAGATCGTTTTCATAAAACCGGTACAGCGTCCGGTCAAGGCCGTTGCCGAGAGACCGCACCTGAAACCCGTCAACGCTCTCCGAGATAATAAAATACAGCAGGATCAGCTGCATAGCCTCGTAAATATCCGTCGGCGCACCGTCACGCAGGGTCTCAAGGCACCCGGCAATCCTGGCCGCTTTCTTGTGCCGGAGCATCACTGCGTAGCGGTACATCCGGTCGATCAGCGCAATAATGGCGTCATATTCTATCGCGATCCCATCGAAAAACGCGGCCATTTCCTCCGTCAGCGTCCCATCCTTCAGGTGTTTTTCCCGGTATTTCTGCGCCCGCTCCTTTATCCCCGTAAAGCCCAGGTGCATGAGCGATTCCCAATCCGGGACCACATGATCGTAGTCTGTCCAATTTGCCACCGCACCCGATTCATTAAACAGGCCGGCGTTTTTCAGGGTCGCCGGATCGCGTTTCTTCTGCGTTTCGCCCTGCCACACATCGCTGGTAACGGAATTGGCCAGCCGGCCAAGCGAATAGAGCCCCACGAAATAATCGTGTTCATTGATATAGAGCCGCTCCGTTTCCAGCACATACTTTATCGCCATTGCCCGCGCCACCGGGTGGGGCATTGTACTAAGCGCCGGCTGCAGCGCCTTCAGCCCGGTGAGTATCTCTTCATCGTCCATACCGGTCTCCTCGGCATAGCCGATGCCGTGATAGGCCATCCGGTTCAGAGGATCAAAGGGTTCGTCTGTGCGGTGATACTTATTTTCGATCCACTCTCGGTCGGTTTTATCTAACAGCATCCTCCATCACTCCTTTGCCGATACTGTATCACACAGCCGGTCGGAATGGAATGAACCAATCGCCACACTTGACTTATTCGCTACACATAGTATACTGTATGCATGGAGGGGAAAGCCGATGAACCTTTTAGAAACAGACTTCTATGTCACCAGACCGACACTGGCAATTCATGTTCCATTCGGCACAGGCGAGCCGATACACAACAACCGACCATCACACGGATTAGCGTTTTTTGCCGGCGGTGTATATCGCTACACCTTTGAAAATACAAAGACCATAACCTGTCAAAAGGGCGATCTGATCTACATGCCGCAGGGCAGCAACTATACAGTAGCTACGCAGGGCCACGCAGAGGGTGCAGCCAAAAGCGTTTTTGCGATCAATTTTCTGATATCCTCCAACGAACGCTTTGAACCGTTCAAGCTCCCGCTGAAAAATCCCGCAAGGCTCGGGGCGTTGTTTGAATCGGCGGAAAGAGCCTGGATAAAAAAAGACACCGGCTACACCGACGCCGTTCTTTCGGACCTGTACGGGATCCTCTCACTTTCGAGAAAGGAATATCGCTCCAGCTATTACGGCAGCAAGTACAAAACGCTCATTTCCCCTGCCGTAAGCTATATCGGCAATCATTATACCCATGAAAAAATATCCGTCGAAAAGCTTGCTGCCCTATGCGGGATCAGTGTTTCCTATCTCCGCAGGCTTTTTGGCTGCTGCTACGGTGTGTCGCCGGTAGAATACATCACCAATCTGCGCCTGGCCTACGCCAGAGAGCTCCTCTGCTCGGAGGAGTTTTCCGTAGCGGCAGCCGCCGAGAATGCAGGCTTTAATGATATTTCGTATTTCAGCCGCACATTCAAAAGACACTTCGGGGTATCGCCGGCAAATCTGATGAAAAGCGAAAGGTAAAAAAATAAAATCGGCAAGCATCTGGCGATGCTTGCCGATTTTCTGGTTGCGGGGATAGGATTCGAACCTACGACCTCCGGGTTATGAGCCCGACGAGCTACCCCTGCTCTACCCCGCGCTATATGCCCTCCGCTGAGTGCTTAGCTATTATAGCGCAACCGGCGGAAAAAATCAAGTCTTTTTTTCAGTTTTTTTATTCCGGCAGAAAATTCCTCCCGACCTTCCCAACAAAAAGCGAAAACCGGACGGTCTTTTATTGCTTTTTTCGACCATCTGTGGTATGATTTAAGTGTGTGTCTATCCATTCTGCCATTCTGCGCAAACAGGAGGTATTCCATGACCCGCTCACTGCAAAAAGAAAAAAGCCTGGCGCACATTGCCTTTTTGCTCACGCTTGGCATGGCGCTGTTGCTGTTTCTGCCTTTTGTGATCTACAATCGCGGCTACTTCATCTATTACGGCGATTATAACGCCCAACAGATCCCATTTTACCGCCTGGCGCACGAAGCCGTGCGCAGCGGCAATATCGGCTGGAGCTGGACGACCGATCTTGGCGCCAATTTTATTGGCTCCTATTCCTTCTATCTGCTCGGCAGCCCGTTCTTCTGGCTAACGCTGCTGTTCCCGGCCGCCGCTGTCCCCTACATGCTGGCGCCGCTGCTGGCACTGAAGATCGCCCTTGCCGGCCTGACGGCCTACGCCTATGCCCAGCGCTTTCTGCGGCCGCGGCTGGCCGTGCTGGCTGGTGTGCTGTACGCCTTCAGCGGGTTTTCCCTATACAATATATTTTTCAATCATTTTCATGAGGCCATGATCTGGTTCCCCCTGCTGCTGCTCGGCATAGAACAGTATATGCAGGAGGGGCGCCGCGGTCTGTTCGCCGTGGCGGTGCTGATGAGCGCCCTGTCCAACTACTATTTCTTCATCGGGCAGGCCTTCTTTGTGATGCTCTACTGGATCGTCCGGGCCAGTGCCGGCGAATGGCAGCGGCTGCCGCGCCGGTTCTTCGGCCTGTGGCTGCAGGCGCTGATTGGGATAGCCGGCGCCGCTGTGCTGCTGCTGCCCTCCTACTACGCCGTCATCCAAAACAGCCGCGTTGATGCCCCGCTGGAGGGCTTCGGTCTGCTGATCTACGGCAGCCAGCAGCGGCTGTACGATATTCTGCACAGCTTTTTCTTCCCGCCGGAGCTGCCGGCCCGCGCCAATTTCTTCCCGGACGCCAACAACAAATGGGCCTCCATGTCCGCATGGATCCCGGTTTTTGGCTGCACCGGCGTGATCGCGTATTTCCAGTCCCATCGCCACACCGATTGGCTGCGGCGAATGCTGACGGTGCTGTTCTTCTTCGCCGTGATCCCCGGTCTGAACGCGCTGTTCCAGCTGTTCAACCGCATCTACTACGCGCGCTGGTATTATATGCTGCTGCTCATCCTCATTCTGGCCACCCTGCGCTGCTTTGAGGAAGAGGAAGCCGATCCGCCGGTCAATTGGCGGCGGGCGATCGGCTGGAGCGGCGGCTTCACCGCCGCGTTCATCCTCCTGATCGGCCTTGTGCCGAAAAGCTGGAAGCCGGACGAAGAGACCGGTAAGCTTACCATCGGGCTGGAAAGCGATCCCCCGGTGTTCTGGCTGTACGCTGCCATCGCCGCAGCCTGCCTGCTGCTGACCGGCCTGCTGGTGTGGCTCTGGCGCTACCGGCGGCAGGAATTCATCGGCTGGTGCACCGTGGCCTGTGTCGGCGTTTCGCTGCTGTTTGGCTGGGGCTATCTCAGCATGGGCAAATACCTGTCCAACTACCCCGATGATTATGTCATTGACAAGCTGATCCAAAGCCCCGGCTTCACAAAAACGGATGATACGGTCTTCTACCGCACCGATATGTACAAGGGCATGGACAATCAGGGGATGTATTGGGGCATCCCCTGCATCCAGGCCTTCCACAGCATCGTCCCCGGCCCGGTGATGGATTTTTACAATTCCATCGGCGTGGAGCGCACTGTGGCCTCCCGCCCCGGAACGGAGGTCTACGCCATCCGCAGCCTGCTTTCGGTGCGCTATTTGTTTGATTATGCGCAGCTTTCCGACGATGTCCAGCTGTACTATAAGGAGGCCGACGATTTCTTCAGCGTTGAGGGCGTTACCGCCATGGACGGCTGGAAGCTGATCGGCACCGAAAACGGCTATAACATCTATGAGAATGAGAATTTTATTCCCATGGGCTTTACCTATGATGGGTACATCACCCGCTCGGAGTACGAGGAGCTGACGGAGGCCACCCGCCAGCTGGCACTGCTCAAGGCGCTGGTCGTGGAGGACGAGGACGCACAGAAGATCTCCCTGCCGCATCTCAGCACAAATGCCATGTGGTTCATTCCATCGGAGTATGCGCAGGATTGCCGCAGCCGCGCGGCCGGCGCCGCCTCCTCCTTCACCACGGATAACCGCGGCTTCTCGGCAACGATCTCCCTCTCGCAGGCGCAGCCGGTGTTCTTCAGCGTTCCCTATGAGAACGGCTGGACAGCCACCGTGAACGGGCAGCCAGCCGAGATCCTGCAGGCCAATGTCGGCTTTATGGCCGTCAATTGCCCCGCGGGTGAAGATGTGGAGATCCGTTTCACCTATGAAACACCCGGCCTGCGTACCGGCGCGCTGATCTCCGCCGGTGGGCTGCTGGCGCTGCTGCTGTACCTGCTGTGCAGCGTCCCGGTCAACCGCCGCGCACACACAACCGCCGCGATTGCCCCGCAGTCGCTTGAGCTGCCGCCGCTGCAGCCCGCTGCACAGGAGCATCCGCCCGTCGGGCCGGACGAGATCGACCCCTTTACCATTTACCAACCAAATCCCACCGATACACAAACAGAAAAGGAAGAGTGAGCATTATGCACTATGACATCATCATCGTCGGCGCCGGTCCGGCCGGTATTTTCACCGCCCTGGAGCTGCTGCGCCGCGGCTATCACATTGACGACGGCCACCGCATTCTGCTGGTGGAAAAGGGCAAGGCCGTGGAAAAGCGTCACTGCCCCAAGGCCGAGGTCGGCCACTGCGTCAGCTGCAAGCCCAGCTGCGCCATCACCACCGGTTTCTCCGGCGCCGGCGCCTTCTCAGACGGCAAGCTCAGCCTCTCCCATGAGGTGGGCGGCGATCTTCCCAGCCTCATCGGTGAGGAGCTGGCGCAGGAGCTGATCAACTACACCGACGGTATCTATCTGGAATTTGGCGCCGCCAAAGAGGTGGAGGGCATCACCGATAACGATGAGATCAAAGCCATCCGTAAGAATGCCATCAAGGCTGGCCTCAAGCTGGTGGATTGCCCCATCCGGCACCTAGGCACCGAAAAGGCGCAGGCGCTGTATCTGGCGATCCAGAATGCCCTGCTGGACGCCGGCGTAGAGATCCGCTTCAACACCGAATGTGAGAATATCCTGCTGGAAAACAACACCTGCACCGGCGTCACCCTGCGCAGCGCTGCCGGCACGCAGGATGTGACCGGGCGCGAGATCATCATTGCCACCGGCCGCCGCGGCGCAGACTGGCTGGAAAAGCTGTGCGCCGAGCACAATATCGCCCATGCCCCCGGCACGGTGGATATCGGCGTACGGGTGGAGTGCCGCAATGAGGTCATGGAGGTCGTCAACCGCGCCCTGTATGAGTCCAAGCTGATCGGCTATCCGAAGCCGTGGAAAAACAAGGTGCGCACCTTCTGTCAAAATCCCGGCGGCTTTGTGGCGCAAGAAAACTACGATAATGACCTGGCTGTGGTCAACGGTCACAGCTATAAGGACAAAAAAAGCTCCAATACCAACCTGGCCATCCTGGTTTCGCACAATTTCACGGAACCGTTCAACCAGCCCATCGCATATGCCCAAAAGGTTGGTGAGCTGACCAATATGCTGGGCGCCGGACACATTCTGGTACAGCGCTACGGCGATATCCTGGACGGCAAGCGCACCTGGGCCAAGGAGCTGGCGCACAGCAATGTGCAGCCCACGCTGAAGGATGCCGTGGCCGGTGATATCACCGCGGCCATGCCCTACCGCGCTATGACCAACATCATTGAATTCATCAAGATGCTGGATGTGGTGGTGCCCGGCTTTGCCAGCGATGAGACGCTGCTGTACAGCCCGGAACTGAAATTCTATTCCAACAAGGTGAAGATGGACGCCAACCTCGATACCAATATCCACGGTCTGCACTGCCTGGGCGACAGCTCCGGCTGGACACGCGGCCTGATGATGGCCTCGGTGATGGGGGTGCTGATGGGACGCAAGCTGATGGATAAAGAAGAGACTGTTTGATCCATCGAGCCAAACATACCGCACGGGGGAGCTGCCAAGGCAGCTCCCCCGTGCTTCTTCTTTATTCCTTTGCCTCTCCGCCGAACAGCACATCCCGGCGCGGGCTGTATGGGCCGCCGGTGTGGGCGGCCGCCCGCTCATACAGGCGCTGATAGCGGGTGTACTCCCGCCGTTCGTCGTTAAGGCACAGCAGCATTGCCGTGCCGTAGGCCATCGCCGGCAGGCAGCGCCAGGAAAGCTGCAGAGACTGCTGCAGCCGGTCCAGCGGCTGGAAATCGCTGCGGTGCTCACGGTACCACAGCTCACTGTAGATCTGATTGACCGCCAGCAGCCCCGCTTCATCCTCTCCGGCTGTTGCCAGGCGTTTATCCTCCTCCAGCAGGGCAAGTGCCTGCCGCAGGATCGCCAAACCCGTCATGCCGCCCCTCCTCAATCGTGCAGGTAGGCATAGATGCCGGCCTTGAGGCTGTCCTTGAGTACCACATCATAGTAGAGGCGGTAGTCCAGCTTCCAGGCATCCGCCTGCGGATTGTGCTCCGGATCAAAGCAGCGCACCTGCTCGGTCTTTTTGATCAGCGCCGCTGCGTGGCGCGGGATCAGCAGCAGACCGATTCCTTTGGCCGCCTCGGCCGGAGCAAAGCCGCCGGTCTCCTTGCCGGTACTGGTGCCGTCATAGAAATCAAAGGCGGTCTTCATGCGGCTGTCCGGCACCGGCAGGATGGCCACACCGTTAAAGCTGGTCACCCGGGTATTGATCTCACCCTTGGCAAAGTCCCCGATCATCAGCTGCCGGGTGATATCCGTGCTGTTCTGCAGCGCCGACCACATCGCCCCATCCACAAAGGCCACCAGCTCCTCATCATAGCCGATGGTCTTCTGCGCAGCGGCGATGGCATCGGTCAGCATTTTCAGGGCACCGGTGGAGGGGGTGCCGGTCACGGTCTGCTTGGCCGTGGCTGCATAGCCGGCCAGCTTCGACAGCACATAGGCGTCCACCTCCGGCACCACCTGTGTGCGCACAAACTCGCCCATGATCTGCCCGGCCAGCTCCGCAATGCCGGATTCATCGTTGTCCTCACGGTCCAGCTGGAAGGAGCGGCCGCGATCCATCGCCAGCGTGAACGGCGTGGCCGAAACCGACACCGTTCCGTTCACAAAGCCGGTATCCCGGTTGTAGTCTCCCAGACCGGAGACATTCATTTCGGGGATCATCACCGTCTTGGCACCAACAAATTTGCCGCGCAGGTGGTTGTCTGCCAGAAAACCGGTCACCGGCTTCTGCATCACGGCTTTGTCCAGCTCATCTGTCATCTTCACAGAGATCGAATTCAAGTTCAGGCTCATAGCATACATCCTTTCCTTTGTTCATACACGGTCGTTTTTCAGCGCAGCGCCCGGCGGAAGGCACACAGGAAGGCATCCTGTTCCGGCCGTACCGGTTCTCCCCCTTGCAGCAGCGAACCGACGGTGCTTTCCGCCGCCGCCTGGCGGCGGGCAGCCTCCGCCCGCACACGCTTTTCCTCCTGCCAGCGAAAACGCAGGTAGGCATCCAGCAGGGGCGCCTGCCCCTGCGCCGCCTCCAGCACCTCCGGCGGAAGCTGCTCCGGGCTTTTCAGCTCCGGAAATTCCCGCCGCAGTGCCGCAAACTCCTCCGTCAGCCGGTGGGTGATATCCGGCTGCATGGGCTGCGGCGCGGGCGTCGCCTGTGGCTGTTTGGCCTCCGCCACCTGTGCCGGCAGCTCCGGCTGCGGCATGGCTCCGGATTGGCCTGTCTGTTCTTTTTTCATACGGTTCCTCCCTTTCTGCTTCTCTACTTCATCGTCTCACCCCCATCCTATACGGAATATGCCGGTGAGAGCTATATTTTTATTCCAGCTCCCGCAGCAGGGCATCCAAACGCGGAACATACCCCTGCGGCAGGCGGCTGAGATACTGTTTTACGGTGATCGCGCCGTTCTTGTACAGATTATCCAGCGTTTCCACCGTGCGCGCCTCGCTATATTGGCTGCCTTCGCCCACATCCACCGTCACGCTAAGCAACAGATCCCGGTAACGGTCGGCATTAAAGGGCATATACCATACGCCGTCCGGCAGCTGCAGCTTCAGCGCCCGGCTGCCGTACATCGTCAGCCAGAATTCCGTCCAGATGCGCGCCAATTCCTCCAGAAAGCCGAAATAGCGGTTTTGCAGCATCTGCAGCGGCATCAGCGCCGCCTCCCGCACCGCCAGAATGGCGGAGGTGTTATCCGGCTTCACCTCACCCAGCAGGGTCGAGCTGACGCCGGCCTGGCTCATGGTATCCTGGATCAGGGTTTCTACATTGGCATCAAACTGCGCCGAAAAGGCCGGCGGATCCACATATCGCACCGCATTGCTCAGCTGTTCCTCCCCGCCGTAGACCGAGATGATCTGCCCGGGGTCGTTGGTGATCGGCTGCGATACCACATCGCCATTGACCAGCATAATGGGCATGCCCATCATCATCACCGCCCACACGCCGGCCGAGACCGTGCGGTTAATGGCGATCTGGTTGGGAATCAGCTGCGGGATCTCGCTGTCGCCATAGGCGCAGCCCCGGCGCTCGTTCCAGCTGAAAAGCGTCAGCGGGTACAGCCGTATACCAAGCGGCCATTCCTCCCGCACCACCACATCGCGGCACACCTGGGTGGCGTATACGGTGCAGCTTTCCCCGTCCGCGCTCCATTGCTTGCGCAGGCGCGTCAGCAGCGTCGCGTGCGCCCGCGGATCCTGTCCGCCCTCATCCGGGCGGATATCCCGCCACTGCCGGCAGCCGTGCTGCCGTGCCATGCGCTGCAGCTCCTCCACCGGCCGGTGCTGTGCAATCAGGATATACGGCTGCCGCTGTATATCCTCCACCTGTGGGTCGCCCACATACACCTGCTCAATATCCAGCACCTCGCACGCAATATCTCCGCGGATCGGCATGCGGCGGGATACATCCGCGTACAGACCGGTCTTTATCCGGTCATCCCAATAGGTGTACAGCACCCCTGTGCCGGTGATATAGGCGCCCCGCAGCGCCCGGCGGCTGAGCATCGGAAGATGCAGCCGCTGCGCGGTCGTGTTGAAGTAATCCGTCAGCGCACCGGCCACCGCCTGCGCCTCTTCATCGCCGGTCAGCGCCGGCGGCTTTTCTCCCCGGCGCAGCGCCCGGCGGTAGGCCGTCAGCCGCTCTCGCAGCTCCAGCGTATCCGGCACCCCCTCAGCCGAAAACTCCACCGATACGGGCGCCGCACCAACCACCGCCATCTTGTATTCACCGATCCGGCGGATCACATTGTAGCGCACCAGCGGCCGGCTGTCGCCGCAGTTTGCGCCCTCCCACTGGTCTCCGGAAAAGAACCGCTCATTGATGCGGTTCTGCTCAAACATCCCGTGCTTGCCCAGGCTGCGCTTGTATGCAATGCCTCGCTCATACTCTGCAAATACCTGCGCCGGGCTGATCTGCTCCAGCTGCCCGGCTGTTGCCTCATTCATCCTGTTTCCTCCTTACCCTTGGGCATCTCCGTGCCGTCATAGTACAGAAAATTGCGGTTTTCCCGCCGCTGCCGCTCCCGGTTGGCCGGCGGCCTGGCAGCATGTGCCTGCGGCGGCCGGCGGCCGCCCGCCCGCAGCAGGCACAGCAGCACCACCGCAGCGGCCGCCATCAGCCAACCGCACAGCAATCCAGCAATAAACACCGGCTTTTTCCTCCTTTCACTCGTTCCATTGCCCCGGCAGCCCGCCGGGGCGTGCTTTCACCCGCGGTGCGGCGCGCGGCATGTCCTCCATCGCATAGCGCAGGGCATCCATCAGGTGGTTGTCCCGGTCACGCGGCTGGTTGAGGAATTCCCCCTCCCGGCCGCCTGCCTGCCAGCAGTAGGCGCCAAGTTCCGCCGCCGTGTGCACGCAGCGCGGATGCACCAATAGGCGATACTCCTGCAGCCGGGCGATCCCGGCATTCACCGAATCCCGTCCCTTGCCGGCGGCCACCAGCCGCCGGATGCCCAGCCGCCGCAGATCCTCGTTGCTTTTTGGCTCGGCACTGTCCGCCCGGATGCGCTCCTTCTGATACCCTTTCTCCCGGAGCATTGCCGCGATATCCTCATTCAGCATATGGGTCGCATAATGCTCGTCGTAGATATACAGCCGCTTTTTCTCCTCTTCCACTGCCGCTGCGATAAAGGCCGTCGGGTCGTTGGCATAGCCATAGTCCAGCCCGAAGATGTGCCGTACACCCTCCCGCCGCAGCTCCTGCAGGGAAAAGGCCTCCACCAGCCAGTTTTCAAACACCAGTCCCTCGCTGTGTCCCCACTCTCCCAGCCCCGCCACGGCGTATTTCCGGGGATTTTCCTCCCGCATCCGTGCATATAGCCGCCGGTCCGCCTCGTCCAGGAATTCGTTGCAGCGGTAGTCGGTCGTCATCGCCAGCACATCCGGCTGCGGCTGGTCAAAAAAGCGGCTTTTCAGCCAGTGATTGGCGTTCCACGGATTAAAGGTCAGCGTCGTCTGCTTGAACAGCGGCGGCGGCACCTCCCCGCGCGGCACAGAAAGATCCAGCTTGTCAAAATCGGCCTCCCGGCTGATCTCAAACGCCTCCTCCACCCACACCCAGCACAGCACGCCGCGTTCCACCGTGGTGGACGCCAGCTTTTCCACATTGTCCAGCCCACGGAAAAGGATGCGCTGTCCTGTCGGCAGATAGGTCAGCTCCAGCGGCTCTCGCCCGGCATGCCACAGGTGCTCCACCCGCAGCCGGCGGATCGCCCAGCGTAGCTGGGCATAGGTGCTGTCCGCATGGGTGCGATATACCTGCCGCACCACCAGCAGGTTGGCGCCGGGATACTTCATCAGGTGCAGGATGTACCACAGCGCCGCGGTGGAGGATTTTTTGCTGGCCTTGCCGCCCTTTACCACCCGGTAGCGCTTGCGGCAACGCCAAAAGGCGCCGTAGCCGCCACCCACCACCGCTGGCAGAAAGACCGTGGTCTGCTCCTCCCCGGTCATGCGCCCTCCAGGTAGGGACGCATCATACACATAACCTCCTGCAGCTCGTCCATTTCCTCCTCCAGCAGCGCCACACGCTTGTCATAGCCGGAGCGCTCCAGCGTCAGCTGCTCATGCCTCTGCGCCAGCCGCTTCAGGGACGCTTTATACACCTCATACAGCTCTGCCATATTATTCAGGGATATCCTCCTCTCCTGCAAAGATCACCGGCGGCCGGCCGCCGCCCTTGTCCGCTTTCTCTTTTTCCGGTTCCTTTTCCCTGCTATCATAGCCGGCATTGTTTTTCAGATACAGCAGGTGCATATTGGTCCCGGAGCCGCGCCGCATAGCATGCTCCACCACGCTGGCGGTCGCCTCGCCGCAGGCGCGACGGATAGCCTGTGCATTTTTTGCTGCCCGCCGGGCACCGGCGGATGGATGTGCCTTATCCACCGCCGGCGGATATTCCCCCCGCGCAATGGCGTGCAGCGTGTCCAGCCGCATTTCCAGCTCCGCCGCCAGCCGCTCCGCCGTCAGCGGCACATCCTGCTCACGGGCATAGGCTGCTGCCCGCTCAATGGCAGCCGCGATCTCTTCCGGCCGGCGGCGCTCCAAGGGGCTATCATACACAGTTCTCACCTCCAATTATTGCATTTTGCAACTTCCTTGCTAAAAAAATCAGAAAGCCGCACCCAGTTCCACCAACACACAGGGCTGCCAGCCGCGCCGTCCGTCCCAGTACCGGGATATCCGCACCTGTGCACCATCGCAATAGCTTTCTGCCGCCAGTCCGCCAGCAGAATAAAAAAGCACCGGTGTATTCGGTGCGATCGGCGGCAGACATTGCCACTCCCCTGCTGTCATAGTCACGCTCCTTTCTTTTGCGAACATTTGTTCGTCTGTCATTTATTGTAGTCCACATTTTTTCATCTGTCAAGAGCATTTTGCAACTTTTTTATCAAAAACTTGTTGCATTTTGCTTTCTCGCGTGATAAACTAAGAAAAACACCCCCCGCGCGTACTGCGCATAGACAAAGCAATACAGGGAGAGAAAGCATTTATGGAACCAAATCTGACCGCCCGCCGCCTGCGGCAATGCCGCGAGGAACAACAGGAAACCCTGGAGCAGCTCGGCCGCCTGGCCGGCGTCAATAAATCCACCGTCATGCGCTGGGAGCGCGGGGATACCTCCAAGATCAATCTCCCCACGGTCTATCTGCTGGCGCAGCACTTCCGCGTGGATCCCCAGTGGCTGCTGGGGCTGACGGATGAGGTCGGCTCCTGCCCCACTCCGCTGGCCGCGCCGGATGTGGTGCCGGTGCCGGTGATGGGAGCCGTGCGTGCCGGTCTCGGCGGCCTTTCGTTGGAGGACCCCTCCGGCACCGAGCCGGTGGATGCCGCCCTGCTGCGCGGCGGCGGCGAATATTTCTGGCTGCGGGTCACCGGGGACAGCATGACCCCCCTCATCAATGACCGGGATCTGGTGCTGGTACGCCGGCAGCCCACTGTCGATAGCGGACGCTATGCCGTGGTGCTGGTGGATGGCGAGGAGGGGCTGGTCAAGCGGGTCGTCTACGCGGATAACTGGATCGAATTGCAGAGCGTCAACCCCTATTACCCGCCCCGGCGTTTTGAGGGCGGCAATACCGCCCAGGTTACCGTGGTCGGCCTGGTAATCGAAAGCAAGCGGAAGTATATCTAACCCGCCGCGAAAAGAAGCCCCCGGTCATTTGCCGGTACAGTGTTAGAAAAAGTGTTAGAAATCCGCAAAAAGCACGCCAGAAAGCAAAAAAGAAAACGCCTTGAAACCATGTGGTTTCAAGGCGTTTTCCTGGTGGAGATAAGCGGGATCGAACCGCTGACCTCTTGAATGCCATTCAAGCGCTCTCCCAGCTGAGCTATACCCCCATTTACCGGAACGAGTGCTATTATAGCGAATTATTCCCCACTTGTCAAGCGCTTTCCCCGAAAAAGTGCCGGGTGTTTTTACTGCCCGTTGCGGCGGCGCAGCAACGGCACCACCCGCAGCACCACAGCCGCCAGCACCAGCACTGCCATTGCCGTCAGCAGCACGATTTTCACCGTCCGGCCATGGTTGGCCGCAGCCGGTGCATCCACCGCAGCCACCTGTTCTGCCTGCGTTGTGGTGGTCGTCAGCGCGCCGGTTGTTTCCTGTGACGGCTCTGTTGCAGCCTTGGGTGCCGGTATAGCCGCCATCCATTCGGCAATGTACGGGTAGATGGCGTCGTAGCCCGCACTGTTCAGGTGGATGCAGTCGCTTCCGCCGGGGAAATTGGCGGTGGTATCGGTTTTCAGAATATCCTGGCTGTACGATTGTCCATCTGCTGTTTTTCCATCATACAGATCCAGATAGGACACACCCCATTTATCGCAGATCTGCTTGCCCATCGCATAGTAGGCGCGCATGGACTCTGCCTCTGCCGTGTACCCCCCATAGGTGGAAAGCGGCGTGGAATAGGTAATGATATAGCCCACCCTGGCATCCGGGAAATACTGGCGGGCATAGTACAGCGCCTCCTCCAGACCGCCGGCATAGGTAGAAACATCAAAGTCCTCCAGGGCAAAGCCGTCGGCCATCTTGCCGATCGGTGCCGCGCTTTCTTTGGTACGCGCCTCATTCGTCCCCATGGCGTCATTAAAGCCGCCCTGCAGGATCACATAATCGTAGGCAATGCCCTCCCGCGATTTGATCTGGTTCACGATGCGCTTTTCGTTTCCCCGGATATCCGAAAGCGTTTGGCTGGCGATGGCGCCAAGCGTCACATCCGCCCCATAGGCGTCAGCAATACGCGTCGCCCAGCCGCCGGCATTGGTATAGTTGCCGTTCACCTCGTCGCGCCAGCCGGCAGCAATGCTGTCGCCGACAAACAGCACCTTCTTGCCGGAAAGTACCGCACGGATAGCATCAGCCTCCGGCGCCGCCGCAGCGGCGCCGCTGAAGGCCAGCGTCAGCAGCAGTGCCGCTAGCAGTACCGTCAGCAGCCTTTGTCTCAGTTTTTTCACAGTGCTCATTCCTCCGTATGCTGATCTTTCGCTGTTCATTATACCAAAACTCCGCCTTATCCGCAAGTGCTCCTGCCCGGAAAAAGGGAAAAATTTACCGGCTGCCCCACCCGTTTCCGGTGTCGGGGCAGCCGGCCTTTTTTGTTATTGCTGCCGCAGGGAAATGCTTACCAGGCGTAGCCTTCCCACTTGGCCAGTGCCCGGCGCAGGTAGGTCACATCCTTGGCATCCACCTCGCCGTCGCCGTTCAGATCCGCCGTTGCCGCGGATACCGTGTAGCCTGCCCACTTGGCCAGTGCCCGGCGCAGATAGGTCACATCCTTGGCATCCACCACACCGTCGCCGTTCAGGTCACCCAGTCCGCCGGCACCGGTCGGCCGATCCTCCCACTTGGCATACAGGGTCATGTCGTCTGTCACCGTGACGCTCTCCACCTTGTTCTGCAGGGCGCTGTCGGTATACCAGCCAACCAGCCGCTTACCCTCCAGCACGGGGCGCAGCGCACGCAGATCCAGCACCGTGCCGCTTTCCACGGTCTTGTCCTGGATGGCACTGCCGCCATTGGTGTTGAAGTGCACCGTGCATTTCCCGGTTTTCGGAATAGTGGCCATCCACTGCGCAATGTAGGGATAGATCGCGTCATAGCCCGCGCTGTTCAGATGGATGCAGTCGTTTCCGCCGGGGAAATAGGTCGTGGTACTGGTTTTCAGGATATCCTTGCTGTAGGATTTTCCGTCTGCGGTCGTACCGTCATACAGATCCAGGTAGGAAACGCCCCACTTATCGCAGATCTGCTTGCCCATTGCGTACTGTGCACGCATATAGTCCTCTTCCGCCGTATACCCGCCATAGGCGGAAAGCGGCGTCGAATAGGTGATGATATAGCCCACTCTGGCCTGCGGGAAGTACTGGCGGATATAATACAGCGTTTCCTCCAGACCGCCGGCATAGGTGCCCTTATCAAAGGAGCTGAGGGCGAAATCCGCCGCCACAGTGCCGATCGGCGCCGCACTCTCCTTGGTACGGTCCTCATTTGTCCCCATGGCGTCGTTAAAGCCGCCCTGCAGGATCACATAGTCGTAGGTGTTGTTTTTATAGGATTCCAGCTCATTGACAATGCGCTTATCGCCGCGAATGTTGGAAAAAGTGTAGCCGGCAATGGCGCCGAGGGTGTCCTCCACCCCGTAGGTATCGCCAATGCGCTTGGCCCAGCTGCCGGCATTGGTGAAGTCGCCGTTCACCGAGTCGCGCCAGCCGGCGGCAATGCTGTCGCCGATAAACAGCGCGCTCTTGCCCTCCAGGGCCGCCTTCACCGCTGCGGAGTCGCCCAGGGGATCCACCTTCCAGTGGGCGTAGGCCGTTACGCCGTCCTCATCCGGGAACACCGTAATCTCATTGCCGCCTTCAGCCGCATCATACCAGCCGGTGAACAGATATCCCTTGCGCACCGGCTCTGCAGCAGAGAACGCCTCGCCGGAGATGCCGGTGGCCGTCGTTTCCGTGCTGCTGCCGCCATTGGCATTCAGCGTCACCGTCACGGTGGTCGGGACATATTCCTTTACCGTGATATCATCCAGGTAGAAATCGCACGGGGTGCCGCCCTCGCCGACCGTCTGTGTGGTCACGCCCAGCGCCAGATAGTTGGTCGTGGCACCGTTATGTGCCGTAGCTACAAAGCGCGCCGTCACCTTGGTCCACTCGCCGGCCTTCAGCTCGATCTCGGCACACTCATTCGCCACGCCGAGGGCTGCCGGCTTGCCGCCGCTGTACAGCTTGCCCTTGCTGGTGTAGCTCAGCACCTGCAGGGTATGGCAGTTGCCGCTGTTGGCCGTGATGGCTCCCTCTTTGCTGTTGTCGCTCATGGTCGCCAGATAATACCCGGCCCGCTGGGTGTCATTCACCGACCGGATCCAGAAGCTGACCAGGTACTCCTTGCCCAGCGTCACCACCACATCCGAGGCTGTGAGGGCATCGCCGGTGCGCAGAACGAGGCGCGAACGCTGCCGCTGAGAGGTGCCCGGCAGGTTGGAAGCCTTCAGTGATACGCCGCCGGCATAGGTATGGTTCTCCTCGGTGGAGGCCTCCAGCAGCTTACTGGCAAAGGGGTAGTTCCCCGCCGTCACCGTTTCAAAATTCTGCACGGTATCGTCTATCGGTATATCGCCGTTTCTGTCCCAGTGTGCATACACATCGGTATCCGCCGCCGGGATGCTTTCGATCTTATTGCCGCCCTCCGCCGCATCATACCAGCCAAGGAAGGTATATCCGCCCCGGACAGGGTCCGTCACGCTCAGCGCCGTGCCGGCCTCCCCCGTCTGGCTGGCCGCGCCGGTCAGGGAGCCGCCATTGGCATGGAAGGTCACCGTATACTGCGGCACAGCCGGCGCCGTCCAGTGCGCATACACCGTGGTGTTTGCGGACGGGAAGCTTTCGACCGGATTGCCGCCCTCAGCCGCGTCATACCAGCCGGCAAAGGTATAGCCGTTCCCGCGGGTGGCGGTTTTCGTGATCTTCATGCCAGCCACACCGATAGCGGTGGCATCCGCCGTGCCGCCGTTGGCGTTCAGCGTCAGCGTTACCAGCTCGGAGGCATCACAGACCGTCAGCGTCAGGTCATCGATCAGCACCGCTGCGCCGGACACCGCCGTGCGGTCTGCCGCATCCAGGCCGATGTGAAAGCCTTTGCCAAGCGGCGCCTGGAAAAGGAAGTCCACCTGCTGCCAGCCATCGGTCAGCGTGGCGTCATCTGTCGTCACGGTGCAGAGCACAGAGGAGGTCTCGCCGTAGCTCTTATTTGTCCACGGCGTTTGGTCCCGCCACGGTTCTTTTGTACTTGATGTGCCCCAGTTGCAGGAGTTATCGATCGTTACCAGCTGCAGCGTGGTCGGCACATTCAGCGCCTTGTACCAAAAGCGCAGCCGATAGTAGGTGCCGGCTGTCAGCGACCGGTTGGCGCCGTTTGCACAGCCGGAGCGGTAGGCCACCAGCCGGTTTGGCTCGTTTGTCAGATATTCCAGCTTGATGCTGGCCTCTCCGCCGTGTGCTGCATCTTTGTATTGGCTCGCTTCACCGTAGCCAGTTGTCTTTTGCACAAAGTTGCCTTCAGCTGTCCAGTTCTGGTTTTCTGCGTCCTCGTAGGTCTCGCTGAAGAACGCCTGCTCCGCCGCCACCGGAAAGGCGACCGCCAGACAGCTCAGCAGCATAACCGCTGCGCAGACCGTTGCCAGCAGCCGTTTGCCGTGAAAAAGCTCTCTCATGTTTCTATGTCCTCCCTGCTGATTTGGCGGCAGTGTTTTCCGTTGCCGTCATTCTCCTGTATATTCTACCTCTTTACGCCTTTGTTGTCAATAGTGCACAAAAGCTTTTTCTTTCCCAAAAATTAAACAGATAAAAAGCCAACGCATGGGTAAATGCGCTTTTTGAGGCTGTTTTAATAGCTTTATTGTAGTATTGTAAACCAGCCACCGTATTCTCCGGCCAGATACAGCCACGCCCCCTGTTGGATCAACAGGGGGCGTGGCTTCATTATTGTATGCAATGATCCGGCGGGGGCGGGCATACGCCTCTCCGCTCAGAACAGCGGATCAAACACCTGGCAGCTTTTTCCCTCGCCGAAGAAGTGCACAAAGCTCTGGCTGCAGGCATTGTAGTATCGGGGGCCCGGCCGGGCATTATCGGACAGCATGTGATCGTCCCCCGAATAGCCGTGCCCGTACAGGTACACCTCCGCCGCCTGATGGATATCGCAGAGGCGGTGGGCGACGCAGACCCGCATTCCCTCCAGGGTCAGCACCGTATCCGGCTCCAGCAGCCGCACCGCCGGCTCATAGGCAGACAGCACCCCAACAACATCATTGTTGCCCGGGACAATCCACACCGGCTTTTTGAAGGACAGCAGGGCATCCATCAGCGGCCGGATCTTTTCCGGATACACCGCCCTGTCCGCTTCGCAGCGGCCGGCCTTAACCTCGTCTGCCAGATCCCCCGTGTGCAGAATAATGTCCGGATCGACCGTCTCGATCAGCTGCCGGTAAAAGGCGTAATTCCGCGTCAGGGTGTCCCCGATGTGCAGCACCTTGCATTTGCCCTTCCGGCTCAGCGCCGCAGCATTGGGGATGCGATATTCCATCCCTTTCTGCTGCTCCTCGGCCATGCTCACCCGGTTGGAGGTGCGCCATTCCGGGGGGATAAAGCCATCCATATACGGCCGCACCTTTCCGGTCTTCCCATCCCGTATCGCCAGGGAGCAGTTCCAGCGCGTTGCCGTGGTCATGGGGATGCGCAACGCCGCCATCAGGGCGGCAACCGAGGAGCCGTGCCCCACAAACAGCACATCCCCCTGCACAGGCAGCCCGGCCACCCCGGCCCTCACCCGCCGCACAACATCGCTGTACTCCTCCGGTTCGTCATCCGAAAAGGGTTCCGTCCACAGGGCATCCCTGCGCTGTGTGTGGGGGTAGCGCTGCAGCAGCTCCTCGGACGGGTCCAGGACAAAGCAGCCCCGCTCCTTCACCCGCTCCCGTATGCAGGGCAAAACTACGATGGAGCAATCCACCGCCTGTGCCACCACCTCCGCCGTTTCCATTGTCCGGCGGTAGGGGGAGGCATAGATCACTCCGTGGAAGCCCTGCTCCCGCAGATAGCCGGCCAGGCACTGCGCCTGCTGCCGGCCAAGCGGGGTCAGATCTTGGTTCCCCACGGGAAAATCGGCGTCCGAATCGTAGTATTCATCCGGCAGCACCTGCCCATGACGGGTAATAAAGACACGGCTCAGCCGGGTGCGGTCCACAGCACGGGAGAGGCTCCGTTCCCGCAGGGGCGCGGAGCGCGGTATCCGGTAAATGGGGTTGGTGAACAGCATCAGCCGCCCATTTTCATCATAGCACTCACAGCGGACGAAGTGCAGCCCGCCATCAGCCGGCAGAGAAAAGCGGTCGGTAAAGGCCGCCGTGCCCAGCACCGTCGAAAAAGTCTCTGCCCCATCCACTATGCGCCGATAGACGGTTCCCGGCCGGGGACAGGGCAGCGAAAATACCGCCGCGGCCGGCATCTCGTCCCGCAGAACCGTCCCCATCGGGAAACCGTCCGCGGTGGCAAAGGACACCTCGCCCACCATCGTAGGATCGCCATTGTAGACCCGTCCCAGACGAAGCCCCGTCAGGAAATCCTCTTCTGTATAAAACCCGTTCTCATCCGCCTGCTTTTCCGGCGGCATCCCCACAAAGGCGACAAAATTGTTGCCCCGCAGCCAGCCTTCTTCTCCGTTCCGGTGGTTGTCGCTGTCGCCATAGCCCGTCAGCACAACCCCCTTGGCGGACAGCATATCCCACAGCCGCAGGTAATACGGCGCCGTAAAGCTCTGCTTGCTGTGGGGAAAGCCGACCTCGATCAGATCGGCCCCATAGGCGTCCGCCGCAATCAGCTCTTCGCCCCGTTTTTCCACCACAGCCCACTTTTCCGCTTCGGAAAGCTTATCCCGCTTCCAAGGGGTGAAGGGATGGTTAAAGGCGAATATGCCGCCATGCGCCAGCACATGGTGACAGGCATATTCGTGGGAAACTGCATAATTGAGGGTATCATAAGGAATAATGGGCACCTGACTGCCAAAGCAGTTTTTGTGCTGCCCGGCGCCGCTGATCTCGGTCCCCACAAAGCCCCGCACACCGTAGCGCTTTTCCAGCTTCTGTACAAGCTGCTCCATCCGCCGGCGGGTCTTCTCGAAACGGAAATCCGTCGAAAAGCCGATCTCCTCCAGCTGCGCCTCCACCGCCGCGCCGTCTTTGTGCTCCACCCGCACAGCCACCGTGCAGAAGGCATTATCCAGCCCACCGATCCGCTCGGCGCAGTCCTCCGAAAGGGACAGCGCGTACTGCCCGCTTTCCTCCAGGGGCAGCGGGATCACCTGCGTTTTGTCGTTCTCCAGGCCATCTGCGCAGCCAATCACATACAGCAGATGCACCTGCTCAAAGTGCGGCGGCTGCTGCGAAAGCGTGCAATCAAAGATCACCCGCGCCCGGCGCCAATCCGCCGCCCGACAAAAGGCGCGCAGCGTGATATGGACGCCCGAAAGCAGACCGGCACAGTGGCGTTTGGCGTCGGAAAAGAATTCGATCCCGCCGCCGGAAAAGCTATCCTGCCCCACCTCCCCGGAGGTATCCGGGGACAGCAGCCGTCCGGGTCTTCCATCGGGGCAAACAGTCTGCCCCTTGTCAACGGGCGTATCGTTCAGATAGGTAAACCCACAGCACAGGCCGGGGGCGTCCTCCACCGTGAGGGACTCCCGATCAAAGCGGAAATACGGAATGTCATACTGTCGCGGCCCCAGGCGCACATCATGCTCCGTAAACCACAGGTGGCGTATGCCCAATGCCTTGGCGCGCACCATGTGTCCGGCCATGCTGCCGGAGGGTTCAAATGCAGCATGCAGATGCAGATGGATCGGCTCGTAATGCATAATGGACATTCCCCTTTCGATGGCCGCAGCACAGCTTCAGCTTGGATAAGTATAACAAACTATCCATTACATTGCAAGTTTTCCACCTGCGCTCACCCATCGAGAAACAGCATACTGGATCTTTGAATAACCGTCCGCTTTGTTCTTTTATTTGTTCGATGTTCGGCGAAAATTTCAATCTTTCTCTTTTAGACGAGTAATCAGGCTAAGCACCAGCAGCAAATCATCATCCGATAATTCCATCAGCCCATCAATCGTTTTTTGAACAAGAGCTGGATAACGCCGTTCTTTATCGAAAAATTCCAAAGGCGTTATATCGAAGTATTCACAAATCGAAAAAAACTCCGAAAGCGGCGGCAGAGATTTTCCGGAAGAAATATTATAAATATATCCCCGACTATGCCCAAGATCATAACTCATTTGATACTCTGACACTCCCTTTTGGAGTCGAAGTTGTGTTATTCTGTCGCGCACAAAAGTTTCATACACTAGCTATCACCTCATATTCCAATGATAGCTATAAATTTTGTTCAATAATCAAGAAATATTTGTTATATATATTGAATTAGTATAACAATATATGTTATAATCGAATTGAAGATGATTTGAAAGGAGGAACTGTACAAAAGATCTGTGCAGACAGCGATTAAAGTACCATTGTGAATGCAGGAGGAGGAACCAGTATGTCAACCCTAAAAGAAGCGGATTTTTATTACGGAGCTGTGCTTTCCACATTGATCAACAAAGGTATTTGCCCAGCGCTCATCGAAAAAGGTAAAGACAGGCAAATATACAGTTTTACTACAAACAAAAACCAATAGGGAGGATAATAAAAATGAAAAAGGGGTTATTATATTTTCTCGTATTCTGTATGTGTTTTACCGTTCTGGGATGCGGAAAAAGCAAAGCTGTCACGGAAGCGGATAATTTAATAGCAAACATTGGCGAAGTAACACTTGAAAGCAAGGAGAAGCTCCAGGCGGCCCAACAAGCCGTTTCGAATCTAACCGATCTACAGAAAGAACAACTCGAAAATGCTGCCCTGTTGGATAGCGCTCAAGATACATATGATAAGCTTTTAGCCGACAAGGTTGATCAGACGATAGCAGCGATTGGTTCTATTACTCTTGACAGTGGAAAGGCAATCGAAGAAGCACGAGAACTTTACGATAGCTGTTCAAATGAGGTCAAGTCTGCCGTCAGCAACTACGCAGCTTTGCAGGAAGCAGAAAATGAACTCAGCAGGCAAAAAGTAGACAATGTGATCAACTTGATCAATCAGATCGGCACGATTACAATAAATAGCGAGGATAAGATCACAACAGCACAAAAAGCATATTATGCGTTGTCCGCAGCAGAGAAAACTAAAGTAAGTAATTATAGCGTCCTTAGTGATGCTCCGCAAAAACTTAAAGCGAAAAAAAGGCAAAATGCAACATCAAAGCTGAAAAGTGAAACGGATAAAGTCGAAGGAACTACCTGGTACAAAGCAAAGGTCAATCCGGATTATGCCAATGTACGCAGCTATGTCCTGCCGTATATCGGTACAAACTCCAGCAGCACTTGGCTAAGATTAAAATATCTCTACACAGGAGATTCCTGGGTGTTTTTTAAGTCCATAACCATTTCAATTGACGGAAAACAGTATGAAGAAGAATTTTCGTACTGGGATGTTGAACGCGACAATAAAACCGATGTATGGGAATGGGTAGATATACCCGCCACGGATGCAGATATTGAAATGTTGAAAGCAGTTGCTGATTCCAAAGAGACAATTGTGCGTTTTAGAGGCGATCAGTACCATTATGACCTGGTGGTTTCTCAAAGCGATAAAAATGGAATAAAAGATGTTTTGGCTGCTTATGAGGCGATGAAATAATTCGTTCGCAATGATACGCCCCGGAAAACGCCCCGAACCAGGAGAAAGTTCTTTTCCGCTCTTCAGGCTCCGCGCATTTCCGGGGCTTTTTCTTTGAAAGGCGCAAAAAGAAACCGAGGGCATTCCGGTGCCCCCGGATAGTCCGGGAAGCGTCGGAATGCCCTCAGCCTTGATTGAAAATCACCTGGTATTTCTTCTCTGCCGATTGCCGCAGAGACACTGTACGCAGGCGCCTGTCGCTCAGTATCCAGCCTTATTCTTCATCGGGACGATCCCAGTTGTGCCACACATCCTGCACATCATCGTCGTCCTCCAGCAGATCCAGCAGCTTCTCCATGTTCTGCGCCGCATCAGCATCGTCAATGGCACTCAGCACATCCGGCACCATCTGCAGCTCAGCGGTCACAAAGGCATAGCCCTTGGCCTCAAGATCGTCCCGCACGCCGGAAAAGTCCTCCGGCTCGGTCGTGATCTCAAAGATATCCTCATCCGCGGCAAAGTCGGCGGCGCCGGCCTCCAGCGCATCCTCCATCACCTTGTCCTCGTCCAGCCCCTCGGCCTCGATCGCCAGCTTGCCTTTCTGGTTGAACATAAAGGCCACGCAGCCGTTCTGTCCCAGATTGCCGCCGCATTTGTCAAAATAGTGGCGCAGGTCGCCGGCGGTACGGTTGCGGTTGTCGGTCAGCGTCTCCACGATCACGGCAATACCGCTTGGCCCGTAGCCCTCATAGCGCAGTGCTTCGTATTTGTCGGCATCGCCCTCGCCGGCCGCTTTTTTGATAATGCGGTCGATATTATCGTTGGGCACATTGTTGGCCTTGGCCTTGGCGATCGCATCCTTCAGCTTGGAGTTGCTGGCCGGATCAGCACCGCCGCCCTCTTTCACCGCCACGGCGATCTCACGCCCCATTTTGGTAAAGATTTTGGCCTTTTGGCCGTCGGTCTTCTCTTTTTTTCGTTTAATATTGTTCCACTTGGAATGTCCTGACATACCGTTGTCCCCTCACAATCAAAATATCAATCGACGAAACAATCCGCCCGCCGTACACGGCAGGCAGACCGCCCCAACCTTGCCTATCATAGCACACTTACAGCGCTTTGGCAAGTGCCGCCGGCGGCTTCCCCGGCAAAAAATGTGCGGATCTGCTGCGCGGTGGCCGTCACGCGCCCCCACAGCACACCGTCCCGGCCGCCGCCACGGGCGCCGAGCTGCGCCGTCATCCGCTCCTGCAGCGCCGGGGGTGCCTGTCCCAGCAGCATATACTGGTAGCCGGTATCATCCTCACCGGCAAACACCGCGCAGAAATGCTCACAGCGGCTTTTGACCGCCGTGGCCAGCTCCTGCAGCAGGGCGCTTTCCAGCGGCCCGGTGATCAGGCAGACCGCACCGGTACCCGGCGCGATCCCCTCCGCACGCTGCAGCAGCAGCGTGCGCTGCGCCTGCCGCAACTGCCTGGCCAGCTGCTCCTTTTGCTCCAGCAGCCGCTCCACCGCCGCAGTAATCGCATCCTGCCGAACCGACAGCGCCGCCGCCACCGTCGCCGTCTGGGCATAGCGCATCCGGTAGTCCAGCAGCGCATCGCGGCCGCACTGCATATGTATCCGCATGCCGCCCTTGTAGCGCAGCGCATCCAGCAGCTTAATCACACCAATCTGCCCCGTAGAGGATACATGCGGTGCACAGCACGCGCACACATCAATTCCCTCCACCGTGACAATCCGCACCGCGCCGGCCAGCGCCTTTTTGCTGCGGTATGCCATGCCTGCCAGCTCCTGTTCGGAGGGATAGCGCGCCGTTACCGGGCGATCATCCGCCACTGCGGCATTGGCCAGATCCTCAATGCGATCCAGCTGTTCCCGGCTCAGCTCCCCGTTCAGATCCAGCGTCACATCCTCATGGCCGAGGTGGAAACCGACATTCTCCAGGCCGTATTCCCGGTGGATCAGCCCGGAAACAATGTGTTCACCGGTATGCTTCTGCATCCGGCAAAAACGCTGCGGCCAATCCAGCTCACCGGTAACCGTCTGCCCCACCGGCAGGGCGGCCGCCGTGTAGTGGGTTATCGTCTCGCCGTCCGTCTGCACATCCAGCACTGCCACGCCGTCCAGCTGGCCGGTATCGGCCGCCTGGCCGCCACCCTCCGGAAAGAACGCCGTGCGATCCAGCACCACCGCGCAGCGGTCGCCCGCCGGCTCACAGCACAGCACCTTCGCCGTGAACCGGCGGCAGTAGGCATCCTGTTCATACAGCCGCTGCGTCATATGGATTCCACCTTGATCAGGTTGGTGTTGCCGGAGCTGCCGTTCGGCTTGCCGCCGGTGATCACCACATGGTCGCCCTTCTCCAGGTGGAAGGTCTCCTTTGCCGCCTGCTTGGCATAATAGAACAGCACATCAATCGAATCGTAGGTCTCACTGAGCACCGGTGTCACTCCCCAAGAAAGCGCCAGCTTGCGCCAGGTCCGCTTGTGGATCGTCAGGCCGAGGATATCCACCGGGCAGCGGAAACGGGAGACCATGCGCGCCGTTGTACCGGAAAGCGAACACACCACAATGGCTTTGGCGTGAATATCAATCGCCATGCCGCTGGTGGCGTGGGAGATCGCGTCCAGCAGGTTTTTGATGCGGAAATCCGTGCGATGGAAGCGCTCATTATAGTCAATATGCGCCTCGGTCTCCAGCGCAATGCGCGCCATGGTCTCCACCGCCAGCACCGGGTATTTTCCCGCCGCTGTCTCGCCGGAAAGCATGATGGCGCTGGTGCCGTCGTATACCGCGTTTGCCACATCCGAGATCTCCGCACGCGTCGGGCGCGGATTGTGGATCATTGATTCCAGCATCTCGGTGGCGGTGATCACCCGCTTGCCCAGCATACGGCACTCGGTGATGATGTGCTTCTGGATCGCCGGCAGCTCCTCAAAGGGAATCTCCACCCCCATATCGCCGCGCCCGATCATGATGCCGGAGCACTCCTCGCAGATTGCTTCAATATTGTCTACACCGGAGCGGTTTTCAATCTTCGCGATCAGCTCAATATCCTCCACACCGTTTTCAGCCAGAAACTGCTTCACATCCAGCAGATCCTGCCGGCAGGAAACAAACGAGCAGGCAATAAAATCCACCTCATTCTTCACACCGAAGAGGATATCCTGCTTATCCTGCTCACTGAGGTATACCTGCCGCAGCACCTTATTCGGAAAGCTCATGCTCTTACGGTCGGAAAGCTCCCCGTCATTGACCGCACGGCACCGCACCTCCGTGTCCGTCACCTGCTCCACATCGAAGATCATCAGCCCGTTGTTCACCAGCACCCGGTCGCCCGGCTGCAGATCCCCGGTCAGCCCGGCATAGTTCACCGATACCCGGTGCTCGTCTCCCTCCACCTCGTCTACCGTAAAGGTGAAGGCATCCCCCGCCTTCAGTGCGATCTTGCCGTTCTTAAAGGTCTTGATGCGGTATTCCGGCCCCTTGGTATCCAGCAGGATGGCGATGGGCAGCTGCAGCCGCTCCCGCACCCGCTTGATGGTATCAATCCGCTTCTGCTGCTCCTCATGTGTCCCGTGGGAAAAATTCAGCCGGGCCACATTCATGCCGGCCAGGCACATTTTTTCCAGCGTTTCTTCATCGCTGCAGGCGGGGCCAATCGTGCACACAATCTTTGTTTTGCGCATAGTGTATTCTCTCCATTCTCGGCACTGCTTTTCCGCCGCCGGCGGCCGCCGCCACCCGAACGAAAAAGGCACAGAAATAGTAAAAAAACATACTTCCCATTGTAGTATACCGCAAAACCCCCAAAAAAGCAATACAAAAAGGCCGTTTTTTTGCCGGCTTTCTGCCGGTTTTTCCAGCATTGTGCCGTATGAAACCGTTTTCATCAGCAGCAAAAACCGGCAATTTGAATATTTCCGTTTTTTTTGGAAAAAACAGTAGCCAAACCCTCTTAAATCTGTTATAATAACGAGTGGCTTCCGGGCGCGGACAGGCTGCTGCCGCCGCCCCCGAGAGGATAATTACGCAGTTGGAGGTAAAAAAATGAGCAAAAAGTATGTCTATCTGTTCAGCGAAGGCAACGCATCCATGCGCGAGCTGCTGGGCGGCAAGGGTGCGAACCTGGCCGAGATGACCAACATCGGTCTGCCGGTTCCCCAGGGCTTCACCATCACCACCGAGGCCTGCACCCAGTATTACGAGGACGGCCGCAAGATCAACGACGATATCATGGCACAGGCCATGGCCGGCGTTGCTGAAATGGAGAAGATCAACGGCAAGAAATTCGGTGACCTGAAGAACCCGCTGCTGGTTTCCGTGCGCTCCGGCGCCCGTGCTTCCATGCCCGGCATGATGGACACCATCCTGAACCTTGGTCTGAACGACGAGGTGGTTGCCGCCATGATCGCCGGCAACCCCGATCCCAAGTTCGAGCGGTTTGTGTACGACTCCTACCGTCGGTTTATCCAGATGTTCTCCGATGTGGTTATGGAAGTCGGCAAGAAGTACTTTGAGCAGCTCATCGACAAGATGAAAGAGGAAAAGGGCGTGCACTTCGATATCGAGCTGACCGCCGCCGACCTCAAGGAGCTGGCCACCCAGTTCAAGGCTGAGTACAAGAAGCAGCTGGGTCAGGACTTCCCCTCCGACCCCGTGGAGCAGCTGAAGCTGGCCATCGAGGCCGTGTTCCGCAGCTGGGACAACCCCCGTGCCAATGTGTATCGCCGCGACAACGATATCCCCTATTCTTGGGGTACCGCGGTCAATGTTATGCCCATGGTGTTCGGTAACCTGAATGACGAGTCCGGCACCGGCGTGGCCTTCACCCGCGATCCCGCCACCGGCGAGAAGAAGCTGATGGGCGAGTTCCTCATCAACGCCCAGGGCGAAGATGTGGTGGCCGGCGTGCGTACGCCCATGCCCATCGCGCAGATGGAAAAGGAGTTCCCCGAGGCATATGCTGAGTTTGTGAAGGTGTGCGACCTGCTGGAGAACCACTATCACGATATGCAGGATATGGAGTTCACCGTTGAGAACAAGAAGCTGTATATGCTGCAGTGCCGTAACGGCAAGCGTACCGCTCCCGCCGCTCTGAAGATTGCCTGCGACCTGGTGGACGAGGGCATGAAGACCGAGCAGGAGGCCGTTCTGATGATCGACCCCCGCAACCTGGACACTCTGCTGCACCCGCAGTTTGATACAAAGGCTCTGAAGGCGGCTACCCCGCTGGGCAAGGGTCTGGGCGCCTCCCCCGGCGCTGCCTGCGGTAAGGTCGTGTTCACTGCCGACGATGCCGAAGCCTGGCACGCCCGCGGCGAGAAGGTCGTTCTGGTGCGTCTGGAGACCTCTCCCGAGGACATCACCGGCATGAAGGCCTCCCAGGGCATCCTGACCGTGCGCGGCGGCATGACCTCTCACGCCGCTGTGGTGGCGCGCGGCATGGGCACCTGCTGCGTGTCCGGCTGCGGCGAGATCAAGATGGACGAGGAGAACAAGAAGTTCGAGCTGGGCGGCAAGACTTTCCATGAGGGCGATGTCATCTCCATCGACGGTTCTACCGGTAATATCTATGGCGAGGCGATCCCGACCGTGGATGCCGAAATCGCCGGCGAGTTCGGCCGCATCATGGGCTGGGCGGACAAGTACCGCAAACTGAAGGTGCGCACCAATGCGGATACCCCCCGCGACGCCAAGAAGGCGCGTGAGCTGGGTGCCGAGGGCATCGGTCTGTGCCGCACGGAGCATATGTTCTTCGAGCCGGAGCGCATTGCGGCGTTCCGCGAGATGATCTGCTCGGATACCGTGGAGGAGCGCGAGACCGCTCTGGCGAAGATCATGCCCATGCAGCAGGCCGACTTTGAGGCGCTGTATGAGGCGCTGGAGGGCAACCCGGTGACCATCCGGTTCTTGGATCCCCCGCTGCATGAGTTTGTGCCCACCGAGGAAACGGAAATCGCCGCGCTGGCCAAGGCGCAGGGCAAGACCGTGGAGGCCATCAAGGCCATCATCAGCAGCCTGCATGAGACCAACCCCATGATGGGTCACCGCGGCTGCCGTCTGTGCGTCACCTACCCGGAGATCGCCGAGATGCAGACCAAGGCCGTTATCCGTGCCGCCATCAATGTGAAGAAGGCGCATCCGGATTGGACCATCGTGCCCGAGATCATGATCCCGCTGGTCGGCGAGGTCAAGGAGCTCAAGTTCGTGAAGGATATCGTGGTGAAGACCGCTGATGCGGAGATCGCCGCCGCCGGCAGCGACCTGAAGTATGAGGTCGGTACCATGATTGAGATCCCGCGTGCGGCTCTGACGGCCGATCAGATTGCGGAGGAGGCCGAATTCTTCTGCTTCGGCACCAACGATCTGACCCAGATGACCTTTGGCTTCAGCCGTGACGACGCCGGCAAGTTCCTGGGCGCCTACTACGACAACAAGATCTATGAGAACGATCCCTTTGCCAAGCTGGATCAGACCGGCGTGGGCAAGCTGATGGATATGGCGGTCACCATGGGCAAGAAGGTGCGTCCGTCCATGCACTGCGGTATCTGCGGTGAGCATGGCGGCGACCCGGTCTCCGTGGAGTTCTGCCACAAGATCGGTCTGGATTATGTCTCCTGCTCTCCCTTCCGTGTGCCGATCGCCCGTCTGGCGGCCGCACAGGCAGCAATAAAGGAGCAGGGCAACAAGTAAATCCCGCTCTTAAAATTGCCATTTGACGGTCGATGTACACCAACACAAAGCCTCATTTGGCAGGATGTAAAAATTCTGTGTATAGTAAAAAAAGCCAGCCACTGCCGGATACCCGGCAGTGGCTGGCTTGCCTATTAAAAACGGGCAAGAAGTATTGCTTTTTTCAATCTTCTGTTGTATACTGTGTTCAGACAAAGCCATCCGGGTACTCCGTGCTTTGTCTAGGCAACACAAATTTACACAAACCACGGAGGAGGATCCCACATGAAAAAATTCCGGACAACAGTATCGGTCGCCATCATGGTCATTGCCGCAGTGGCCGGCCTGTTCCTTGGTGCCACTCTGGACGAGGCGGCAGCCGGTGCCATCCTGTTTTCGATGATTGCCGGGATAGCCTGCATCGTCTACACAATCGACAACCGGGAACAATAATAGCGCTGGATAAATACGGCAAAGGGCACAGCTTCTGTTCCGAAGCTGTGCCCTTTCTCGCGTGCAGGATCAGTACACCACGGCATCATCCGCCGTAAATCCGCCGAGAGAATGCGCCTTCACCTGAACGCAGACAAAGACCATACCCTCATCAGCGGCCGCCGAGAACTGCCGCTTTGCTGCGGGGTCGACCCTGAGCCAATCACCAGCCGCAAGTGCTACCTCTTCTCCGTCAATGACCGCCTTGCCCCTGCCGGAAAGGATCCCGTAGATCTCCTCGTTGTTCTTGTGGGAGTGAACGAACGGGACGCCGGCGCCGGCGGGAAGCCGGTTGATGCTGACCTCCGCGCCGGTCAGGCCGAGCGCTTCGTGGAGCTCCGTTCTGCCTTCATTGCCGATGGTGGTTTTTGTGTAGTTTTTCATACTGTTTCCCTCCTAAGGATTTGGCAAATTTCTTTGCGTTGTCTAAAGTCTACCGCTCTTTTTCTCCGAAAACAAGTACGCACTTTTTTATAACTGTACACTTTCTAAAGAATGTGTGGTATACTGTTGTCCGTGAGGTGAAGAACACATGAAAACAAAAGCCGAATTGCCCGCCTGCCCGGTGGCCACCGCCGTATCCCTGATCGGCGGAAAGTGGAAGCTGCTGATCCTCCGCAACCTGCAATCGCGACCGTGGCGATTCAACGAGCTCCAGCGGGATCTGGACGGGATATCCCAAAAGGTGCTGACCGATAGCCTGCGCCAGATGATCGACGACGGCCTTGCCTACCGACACGATTTCGGCGAAATGCCGCCACGGGTGGAATACGGGCTGACCGATCTCGGCCGACAGATGCTGCCCATTATCCAGGCTCTTGCCGACTTCGGAAACTACTACAAATCGACACTGAAGCAATAAACCCGGTGCAGATACCCCCTCTGTGGCGCGCGTTTCTCACCGGTTTTATGAAAAGTCCGGATTTCACCGGATCCGCGCAGAAGAGTTGCCAATCGCCTATTCGTATCCGGACAGAAACGGCCTCCTGTACAGGCTGGATATCTGAAGCCTGCCGCCGGGCGCTCCGAAACCGCCGCATAACATCCGGGAGCACGAAGAATCAGGAAATCCTGCGCGCACTTTGGTACACTGGTACGGCAGAGAGGGAGTGAAAAAGTGGATTGGATACAGGGAATACAGCGGGCAATCAATTATGTGGAGGCCAATATCACCGAAGAGATTGATTTTGAAGAGGTGGCCAGGCAGGCCTACTCCTCCCCCTTTCATTTTCAGAGGGTATTCGGTATCCTGTGCGGTCTGTCGCTTGGTGAGTATATCCGGCTGCGCAGGCTTTCTCTGGCCGGGGAGGAGCTGTCCGGAGGAAACGCCAGGATCATTGATATTGCGCTGAAGTACGGATATGATACGCCAGAAAGCTTTTCCCGTGCCTTTACACGGTTTCACGGTATTGCCCCCAGCGAGGCAAAGCACAGCGGCAATATCAAGATATTCACCCCCCTGTCTGTAAAACTGATCTTAACAGGAGGCAGCAGGATGGATTACAGAATTGAAAAAAGAGAGGCATTTCAGGTAGTCTGCAAAAGAAAGCAGGTCAACAAGCCGCAATCGGCCAATGCGCCGCAGGATATCACCGCCATGTGGCGGGAATACGGTGCAGACGGCACGATCAACCGGCTGGTTGCCTGCCTGCCGGAGAGCCCGGTGATGAAGGGGCTGCTTGGCATCTGTTTTTCCTCGCAGCTGGATGCAAAGCGGTTTCCCTATGGCATCGGTGTAGAATACGATGGAAGAAAGATTGAGGATGACCTGGAGATCGTCAACATTCCGGCAAACACCTATGCGGTATTCACCTGCAAGGGGAAGGTGCCCGATGCGTTTATTTCCACATACAACCGGATCGTAACGGAATTTTTCCCGCAAAGCGCGCAGTATGAATACGCCGAAAATGTGGAGTTTGAGGTGTACCCCTCGGCCGATACCTCTGACCCGCAGTATCAGTGCGAAATCTGGATCGCCGTCAAAGAAAAAACGGCATAACCTGAACACCCTCCCCCTGCCGCTTTTCAGCGGCAGGGGGATTTTTCTGCATTGAAGAGCTGCCGGAAATGTGGTATACTGGGGATAAAGTTGCTGCTTTCACCGGCGCTTTACGCCCGGAAGAGCCAAATTCCACCATTCGGAGTGAAAAAGCGTGAAAGATCAAATGTGTATCCGCGGGGCCAAGGTTCACAATCTGAAAAACATTGATGTCGACATCCCACTGAACAGGATCGTCGGCATTGCCGGCGTGTCCGGCTCCGGCAAATCCTCGCTGGCGCTGGGTGTGCTGTACGCGGAGGGCTCACGCCGCTATCTGGAAGCGCTGTCCACCTACACCCGCCGCCGGATGACCCAGGCCTCCAGGGCCTGCGTGGACGAGGTGCTGTATGTCCCCGCGGCACTGGCACTGCACCAGCGCCCCGGCGTGCCGGGCATCCGCAGCACCTTCGGCACGGGGACAGAGCTGCTGAACAGCCTGCGGCTGATGTACTCCCGTCTGGCCAGCCACCGCTGCCCGAACGGGCACTATCTGAAGCCCTCTCTGCTGGTGGCCGCCGGAAAGGAACTGGTGTGCCCGGAATGCGGCGTGTCCTTCTATGCGCCGTCTGCCGAAGAGCTGGCATTCAATTCGCAGGGCGCCTGCCCGGAATGCAGCGGCACCGGCATTGTCCGCACAGTCGATCTGAATACGCTGGTGCCGGACGATTCCCTGACCATTGACGGGGGCGCAGTCGCCCCGTGGAACAGCCTGATGTGGTCGCTGATGACGGATATCTGCCGCGAAATGGGCGTACGCACGGATGTGCCGTTCCGGGAGCTGACGGAAAAGGAAAAGGATATCGTGTTCCATGGCCCGGCGGAGAAAAAGCACATCTTTTACCACAATAAGAACACCGGCCAGGCAGGAGACCTGGACTTTACCTATTTCAATGCCGTTTACACCGTAGAAAATGCACTGGCCAAGGTGAAGGATGAAAAGGGCATGAAGCGGGTGGAAAAATTTCTGAAAGAGGCTGTTTGCCCGGCCTGCCGTGGCACACGGCTGTCCGCTGCCGCCCGTGCGCCAAGGCTGCGGGGAATATCCCTGGATGAGGCCTGCACCATGACGCTGTCCGCGCTGGTGGAATGGGTGCAGGGCGTTCCCGGCAGCCTGCCGGAGCAAATGCGCCCCATGGCGGAGAGCATCTGCGAGGCCTTTGAAAGCACCGCAAAGCGGCTGATGGAGCTGGGACTGGGCTACCTGACCCTTGATCGTTCGGCCTCTACCCTCTCCACCGGTGAGCGCCAGCGGATGCAGCTGGCGCGCGCTGTGCGCAACCGCACCACAGGCGTGCTTTATGTGCTGGACGAGCCATCCATCGGGCTGCACCCCGCCAACATTGTGGGGCTTACCGGCGTGATGCATGACCTGATCGCCGACGGCAATTCCGTGATCCTGGTGGATCACGACACACAAATTCTGAAAGAGGCGGACTGGATTATCGAAATGGGGCCGGAGGCGGGCGCCGGGGGCGGCCATGTGATCGCACAGGGCACAGTCCCCGCCATTGAGGCGGCTCCAGCTTCGCAGATCGGGCCGTTTCTCTCCGGCAGAGCCGAAACCATGCTGCGCAACGGCATCGCCAGGGAAGCGCTGTTTGCCGAGGGCGTCATCCACCTCTCCACCGCGCAGATCCATACCGTCAAGCCTCTGGAGGTGGATATCCCCAAGGGGCGTCTGACGGTCGTTACCGGCGTTTCCGGCTCCGGTAAGACGACGCTGGTGCTGGAAAGCCTGCTCCCCGCACTGGCGGCCAGCATCGACGGCCGGGCGCTGCCGGCGCATATCCGCGCGATCAATGCCGAGGGTATCCGGCACAGCAAGCTGATCGACGCTACCCCCATCGGCATCAATGTCCGCTCGACTGTGGCTACCTACGCAGGCATCCACGATGAGCTGCGCAAGCTGTACGCCAGATCGGCCGACGCCAAGGCACAGGGCTGCAAGGCAAGCGATTTTTCCTATAATACCGGCTCGCTGCGCTGCCCGGAATGTGACGGCACCGGCGTTGTGAGCCTGGATGTGCAATTCCTGCCGGATGTCAACATTCCCTGTCCGGCCTGCCGCGGCTCCCGCTATGCGCGGGCCGCCTACGCCATCCGGCTGACGAACCCGGACGGACAGACCGCCTCTCTACCGGAGCTGATGGATATGGATGTCAACTCCGCCATCAACTTCTGCAAGGGCATGAAAGCCGTCAGCCAAAAACTGCATATTCTCAAACAGCTTGGCCTCGGCTATCTCACGCTCGGCGAGGAAACGCCCAGCCTGTCCGGCGGCGAGGCGCAGCGCCTGAAGCTGGCCAGCGAGATCGGTAAAACGCAGACGGATTCTGTGTTCGTCTTCGATGAGCCTTCTATCGGCCTGCATCCGCTGGATGTGCAGGTGCTCCTTGGTGTTTTCCAGGCACTGCTGGATGCCGGAGCGACCGTTATCGTGATCGAACACGACCGCGATGTGATCCGCAATGCCGATTATGTGGTGGATATGGGCCCCGGCGGCGGCGAAAACGGGGGACGGATTATCGCCACCGGCACACCGCAGGAGATCCGGGAAAACCGGAACAGCATCACCGGCCGCTATTTATGAGCCGCCGCAGCTCCCCTACCGGCGTGTTGCAGCCCGCAAAATTCGAAAAAACAAATAAAGCCGCTCCGCCCCTGCCTTCCCGGCAGGGGCGGAGCGGCTTAAAACAGCGTCCGGAGCTATGGACTTAAACGATCTCCAGATCATCCCGATCGCGGAGCATGTACTTTTTCAGCGGCGTCAGGCTGGCAAGCCAGTACAGAAGGCCGCCGAAGATCGCGTCAAATCCGCTGCCGGTGAAGAGCAGGAACAGCGGACTTTGAATCGCCCCTGTCAGCGGGTTGTACACAAAGAAAATGGTCACAACGCAGGAGATGATCACACAGGCGATACCCACAAGGTTAAACCCGCCTGTGAAGGTATACGCATCGTGTCCCTCGATGAAGTAGGCGGATTTGAGCGAAAGCTTCCGCTTTTTCACCAATAGATAATCCGCTACGATCATCCCGATGATCGGCGCCTGGATGAATGCCGCAATGGAAATGAAAGCACCGAAATGCTCCTCCACGCCGCCCCATACAGTCAGGGCGCTGACATACACCATGGCAATAAGCACCATCAGCTTGTAGCTGACCTTCGGCAGACCGCTCTTCACGATCATGCAGTTGACATAGGAGCCGGTGCCCTGCGTGCCGACATTGGCAAAGGCCACCAGCAGCAGGCTGAGCAGCGCAAAGCCCGAACCGCAGAGCTTGGAGAGCATCGTCGTAGGATCGCTTTCATAGACGCCGGTGCGCACAAACATGGCCAGTGCCATCACGCCGCCGGCCGCCACAAAGAAGGGGGCAACAACGCCATAGGAAAGAGAGGTGCCCCAATAGCCACCGCGCTCGGTTTTCGCCAGTCTGGGCAAGACCAGCGCCTGCGTTGACCACGAAAAGGCAAAGGCCACATTGCCCTCCGCCGACACCATAAATGCCTGCAGAGGCGTCATGTTCTCCTCCAGCTGGGGCTTCACCGCGACGATATCCGAAAACGGCACCGAAACGAAGCAGAGCACCACGACCACCAAACCGACAGCCAGCAGCGCCGTGACCAAAAAGCGGTTTGTCCATTTGATCACCGAGGGGCCGGCAAGCGCTATCAGCGTGCCCAGCACAACGCACAGGCAGCCGAGAATCGGCCCCCATATACCTTTATCCAGTACAAGGCCGAACTTATCCGCCAAATTGATCATGGAGGATGAGAACAGGCCGGCCGCGACCGCATACCATCCAAAATTCGCTACGCTGATAATGATGGAGAAAACGGCAACGCCCTTTTTCCCCAGAACGGACCGCAGCCAGATCCAAAGATCTATGCCGTACCTGACCGCAAATATGACCGGCAGACATTCCACAAGCACCCAGGCGATATTGAAGCAGAAAATATTGATCAGCATCTGCGTGAATGACAGGTACTGGGCAACATAGGCCCCCTGCGTGTAGCACCAGGTAGCGATAGCGAAGCCGCTGGTGGAAAGGAAGAGGTCAATAAACGAATACTGTCTGTCCCTTTTCAGCATCGGCACAACACCTGTTACGGTTTCCTGCTTGATATACTCACTCTTGCTCGACATCAGTTGATCACCCCCAGCATACAGGCAACAATAAGGCCGATCGAAACAACGACCGCAGCGGCAATAATGATGTAATCCACCCGGGTCATTTTCTTCGGGAACTCATAGCTGTCGGACTGCATTTCTTTTAGTCTTTGGTCTGTCTCCTGGTAAATCAATTCTTCAATGGATTCTTTTCCTTCCATAAACGCTCCTCCTGTAGTTATTTGTACAGCTCCAAAGCAAGCCTGCCGTATTGCTTTGAATACTTATACCATATATAGAGATACTCACCGACATGCTTGGCGCATTTTTCCTGGTACAGTGCCCACAGGAACCAGAAATACGCCGCAAGTGCAATGTAGCTGAGATAGTGGCGCCGCTCATCCGGTGTGGGCTTGCGGTCAAGGTACAGCTCAAGGACCCTTTCGGCCTCTTCCACGCTGTAATCCGAGCAGGCAACAAATGTTCCGATATCGCAGCCCGGATCGGACATCCCGGCATACTCCCAATCGATCAGGAACATCTTGCCCTGCTTATCCAGAAGAAAATTGGGGGCATAGCTGTCACAGTGGCACAGGCAGGGCGGCTGATCATCCGCCTTCAGGTGGTCGTGCAGGGACAGCATGGTGTTCCGGATCTCATCCATGCCGGTAAAATTGGAGATATCCGATCCCCGGAGCTTTTCGGTAAAGTCCGCGATCTTCTCCCAGACATCAAAGCGGCCGCTCACCTGTGCACCGCTGGTATGCAGCCTGCGAAGCATTTTCATTGCATTGGCCACATGCGCCTCGTTGTGATAATCCAGGTTCTCCGCATCCTCAACAAAGTGGGAGATCTTCCAGCCCTTTGTCTTATCGATGTAGATAAAGGTATCGTCAAGCCCCAGCTCCTTGGCGGCCTTCATCGCCTCGGCCTCCGCCGAACGGTCGATATACGCCTCTGTGCCTGCGCCCGGATGACGGTATACATACGACTGGCCCTTGCAGGTGAATTTGAACGACAGATTGGTCAGACCGGTTTTGATCGGAATGATCTTTCCGATATCCTTTGGCTCACACGCAAGCACGGAACAAATATTATCAAAAATATAGGAATCGGTATTGGTCACATACACATCGTCAAAGGCGCGAAGCTCATCCAGCGAATCAAATTCCCGGATACCGTCGTCGTACTTCCGTATGTACATTTCCAGCTCGTCCACATGCCGTGCATACAGGTCTTCCCAAAGGCCGGCCCTTGTCGCCGGGCTTTCATATTCCCTTTCCAGGATCTCGACGAATTTTTTGCTGAACTGGCGGTCGAAATAGACATGGCCGATCATGTACCAGGCATCACATCCACCCACAGCATCCACCTTTGTAATGCGGCCCTTGCTGTCCGTCGTCAGGCAATACTCCGTAGTCTTCCCCTCGGCATACATCGCCGAATAGTAGGCATGATACACATACCTTTCAAAGGGATTGTGGTCAAAATAGTTATCCGAAGAACAAATATAGGTGTTGCCCAGGCGCTCCCGGACAAGCATCAGGGTCGACGGATTATTAAAGCGGTGATAATCCTCATTGACCACGATCCGGACGCCGAATTTGTCCTCCAGGTAGAACAGCTTTTCCTTCATGTAGCCGACAACGATCGTGATGTCGTCGATCCCGGCCTGCTGAAGCTGCAGGATCTCCCGCTCGATCAGGATCTCCCCCTTGACCCGCAGCAGAGCCTTCGGCTTTTCGTAGGAGAGCGGTGCAAAGCGGGAGCTCATTCCGGCCGCCATGATAATGGCATTATCCACCTTATACGGCTCCAGAGCCGCAAAGCCGGCCTCCGTCACCCGTCCGCCTGCATCGATCAGACCCATAGAAAGCAATTGCTTCACCAAACCGTTTACGCTTCCCAAAGAGCGACCTATCCCCTGTGCGATCTCCCGCTGGGAAAGCGCCTTAGAGGCATTCTGGTGAACAGCCATGTAATGCAGCCCATCAAATTGCAGCTTTGTTAACATACCCACACCTCTGAATGTTCAATATTTTGGCTTGCGCTTGTTATTTTGAACTATAAGTGCCATTTTGTCAAGTCTTTTTTGGCGTGTGCGCCAAAAGCCGAAACAGCGCATATCGCCGCACCATTCTGCTGCACAAAGCTTCACACTGTGTGGGATAGACACCACCGGCTTGCTTTTTCACAAAAAATGTCCTATAATACAGGAGTAATCCCCCCTATTTTATAAAGGAAGCGTCCGTATGTATCACATCCGAAAATCCTCCATGGATATGACCGCACAGCTGGATCACGGGAAAATTCTCCCCCTGATCGTCCGGCTTTCGGTGCCTGCCGTTATTGCGCAGCTGATCACCTTTCTGTACAACATCGTTGACCGGATGTATGTGGCCAGGATCGCAAACTCCGGGATGGACGCCCTGGCGGCGCTGGGAATTGTCCTTCCGATCACCCTGATTATACAGGCCTTTGCCAATCTGGTCGGCCTTGGCGGTGCGCCACGGGCCGGCATCAAGATGGGCGAGGGCAACATGGCCGAGGCCAACCGCATCTTCAACACCGCATTTTCTCTGCTCACCGGGATCGGCCTGCTGCTCGGCTGCGCCGCCTTTGCGTTTGCCGGGCCGATCGTGCAGCTGTTCGGCTGTCCGCCCAGCGCAGAGGAGTTTGCCGTCTCGTACTTAAGGATCTACGCCTGCGGCACCCTCTTCGTCATGCTTGCCCAGGGGCTGAATCCGTTCATTCTCACCCAGGGCTATTCCCTGATCGCCATGGGGTCAATCCTGGTGGGCGCGCTGATCAATATGGCGCTTGACCCGCTGCTGATATTCACCCTGGGCATGGGGGTACGCGGCTCCAGCCTGGCCACGGTCATCTCCCAGCTTTGCTCCTGCCTGTGCGTGGTGGCGTTTTTCTTCACCCGCACCAGTCTGTTCCGCTTCCGCCTGCGCGAGATGCGGCTTTCCCTTGCCAGGGTGGCCAGTATCCTGTCCCTCGGGGTCACCCCCTTTGTGATGGCGATAACCGAATGCGCCATTCAGGTGGTGTTCAATATCAACCTGAACCGTGCCACCGGTGGGAACCGCGATTACACCGCGGCACTGACCGTGATGCTCAGCGCGCTGCAGCTGATCTCCCTGCCGCTCAATGGACTTGGCAACGGTGTGCAGCCCTTCGTCAGCTATAACTATGGCAAGGGCGACGAATCCCGGCTGAAAAAGGGCATCCGGTATGTCACCGCCATTGCCTTTGTTTTCTGTCTGATCATTTGGTCGCTCTCCATGGCCATCCCGCAGATGTATGCCCGTCTGTTCTCGGCCAGCGCGGCCGTTACGGCAATTGTCCGCAGCTACTGCCCGCTGTTTCTGATGGGCTCGATCATGTTCTTTGTGCAGATGACGCTGCAGAATGTCAATGTGGCGCTGGGGCAGGCGCGGTTGGCCCTGCTGCTTGCCGTAACAAGGAAAGTCATTATCCTTATCCCCCTCTGCTTTGTTCTGACCGACGCCCTGGGCTTTTCCGGCGTATACTTATCCGAGGGGATCGCCGATTTTGCCGCCGGCATCATTACCGCGGTCGTCATTTTCACCTCCCTCCCGCGCATTTTTAATCGGCGGGCAGAGGAGGTAAAGCAGCGCGCGGCCGATGCCGCCGACAATCCGCCCACAGAGCTGTAAAGCATCCGCAGCACCTTGCATTGCCGCCAAAAATGACCCCCTGAGTGGATTTATGCTGTCGCCAGGCAGCAACAAAAAAGGAGGCAACCCATGCCAAAGCTGTTTAAGTATCTTCTCGATTTCGCCGCACTGGCGCTGCTGTATTGCCTTTGGCTGCGTCCAAAATGGCAGCGTGGCGGCAAGCCTCTCCTGGCAGCCAATACGGTGATGTTTCTTTATCTCTCCGGCGTTCTCTTTGTGACGCTCATGCCAGTCATTGCCTCGCTGCCATTTTGCTTCAATCACCCCTATACCCCCATGCACATGGCGCCGTTTGAGGACGCCCTGAAGGGCCGGGGGGATTTCGTCCGGCAGATCGTCCTGAATGTGGTTATGACCGTACCCTTCGGCTTTCTGTATCCACTGTGCCGCCGCATGGCGGGAAAGCGATGCGGTCTGCTGCGCTGCCTGCTGATGACGCTGGCACTCACCCTGTCCATCGAGCTGCTCCAGCCGTTGATCAACGGCGCACGGCGGGCGGATATCACCGATGTGATCACCAACACCACCGGCGGCCTGATCGGCTATGGATTCTATGCCCTGTTCGGGCGGAGATGGCCGCGGGCGGAAACCCGCTCCTGATCTGCCGCACACAAATACGGAACAAAAAAAGCATCGCCTGCCGCGCATAGCGGCAGGCGATGCTTTTTCGTATTTTGAATTTTCTGCTGCGCAATGGCGTCAGAACAGCCAATGCACCGGAGAGGCCAGATAGCCGGCAGCATTGTACAGCGTGTGCTGCGGCGCATTGCAGTTGCCAATGTCGATCCCGGCGGCATCAATGGCGGCATCCCAGCGCAGGTGCAGCGCATTTCCCTCGATGACGGCCGCCGTGGGGGCGTGTACCGCACCGTCGCGGCCGATCACCAGGATATCCTCCGCCTTCCCGCCGGCAAAATGCAAACCGTCCGCATGGCTGAAGATCAGCTGCGCGCCGTTTTCCTCCCGGCGGCACGCTGTGCAGATGGGGCCGCTATATTCCAGCTCCGTGCGGCCAAACTGCCAATGCAGTACCGCATTGGCCAGCGCGTGCCCAACGGTATCCTTGTGCGTCGGATGGATCTCATGGCTTTCGCCGGTTTCCACCAGCGTGACCATAGCCGTGTGCGGGATCTGCCGGCTGGCGCGCTCCTGTGCCAGCCGGATGGAAGCCAGATCCGCACAGGCGGCTCCATCGGCATAGGGCATCAGCTGCACAAGGTAAAACGGCAGCTCCTCCTGCCACAGCGCACGCCAGTTTTCGATCATTTTGGCCAGCAGCTGGTCGTAGTAAGGCGCCTCAGCCCTGCCGCGGTTGCTCTCACCCTGATACCACAGCACGCCGGCGGCGGTATAGGGCACAATGGGCAGCAGCTTGTGCCAATAGAGCCAGTTATCCTGATTAAAGCGGTAGTTTTCGTAATCGGGATGCGGCTCAGAGACAAGACGCTGGTATTCCGGCACCTGTGTGATCTCCGGCGCCGTCCAGGCGTCTACACGGGAGGCGCCGGTATTGCAGGAAACGATGCCGATAGGCACCGGCAGCTCATCCGCCAGGTGCAGCGCAAAGCTGCTGCCCACCGCAGAAAAACCAGGCATCTGCTCCTTGGTAAAGGGCTGCCAGCAGGGCTCGTCACAGCCGGCTGTGCGATCCTCACGGTAGTAGTGCGGCTCACGGAAATAGCGCAGCTGCGGCCGGTCGACCGGCTGGATATCCACGGTATCTTCCACATGCAGCTGCATGTTGGATTGCCCACCGGCAATGTACACCTCGCCAATCAGCACATCCGTCCGGCTGACGCTCTCGCTGCCGGCCGTGACCGTGAGGGTGTGCGGACCGCCAGCCGGCATCGCCGGCAGACGGCACAGAAAACGGCCGTCCGCCAGCGGGGTGAATGCGACAGACTGCCCGGCCAGAGTAACCGTGCCGGGGGTTTCACTGGTGCCGAAAACAGCAATCGGTTTGTGCCGCTGCAGCACCATATGATCCTGAAAAACATCCGCTAAACACAGCATCGTCGTTTATCCTCCCCGGCAATCACTCACGCGTCTTGGCCGCGGTCTCCTTCAGTACACGGGCGATAAAGTCCTCCAACGGCATGGAGCCAAGGTCGCCGGCCTTACGGTGCCGCACGGAAACCGTGCCGCTTTCGGCCTCCTTGTCGCCGACCACCAGCATATAGGGGATCTTATCCACCTGTGCCTCGCGGATCTTATAGCCCATCTTCTCGCTGCGGGTATCCAGCTCGGCACGGATGCCGGCCGCCTTGAGCTGGGCCGTGACCTCGCCGGCCTTATCCAACAGACGCTCAGAGATCGGCAGCACACGCACCTGCTCCGGCATCATCCACAGCGGCAGCGCACCGGCATAGGTCTCAATGAGGTAGGCCAGCGTACGCTCGTAGCAGCCAAGGGAGGTGCGGTGGATGATATACGGCAGCTTTTTCTGGCCGTCACTATCGGTATAATACATACCAAAGCGCTGTGCCAGCAGCATATCAATCTGGATGGTGACCAGCGTATCCTCTTTGCCATAAACATTCTTATACTGGATATCCAGCTTGGGACCGTAGAAGGCAGCCTCGTCAATGCCGATGTCGTACTGCACATCCAGGTCATCGAGGATCTGTGCCATGGTGCTCTGGGCGTGCTCCCACTGCTCCGCCGTACCCTCATACTTATTCTTCGGGTTGGCGGGATCCCACTGCGAGAAGCGGAAGGTGCACTTACCCAGCAGACCGACAGTGCCAAGGAAGTATTTTGCCAGCTCCAGGCAGTCCTTAAACTCCTCCTCCAGCTGATCGGGACGCACCACATTGTGCCCCTCGGAGATGGTGAACTGGCGCACACGGATCAGGCCGTGCATCTCACCGCTGTCCTCATTGCGGAACAGTGTGGAGGTCTCGCCCAGACGCATCGGCAGGTCGCGGTAGGAACGGGCGCGGTTCAGATACACCTGGTACTGGAACGGGCAGGTCATCGGACGCAGGGCAAAGCAATCCTTGGTATAATCCTCCGGATCGCCCATCACGAACATCCCGTCCAGATAGTGATCCCAGTGGCCGGAAATTTTGTAGAATTCCCGCTTGGCGAACAGGGGGGTCTTGGTGAGCAGGTAGCCGTGCTGCTGCTCCACATCCTCCACCCAGCGCTGCAGCAGCTGGATCACGCGGGCGCCCTTCGGCAGCAGCACCGGCAGCCCCTGGCCGATGGTGTCCACCGTGGTGAAGAATTCCATCTCACGCCCCAGCTTATTGTGATCCCGTTTTTTGGCATCCTCCAGCCGCTCCAGATATTCCTCCAGCATGGAGGCCTTGGGGAAGGCAATCCCGTAGATACGGGTCAGCATTTTATTCTTGCTGTCGCCACGCCAGTAGGCACCGGTGGCGGACAGCAGCTTAAAGGCCTTCACGCGGCCGACATCCGGCAGGTGCGGGCCGGCGCACAGATCGGTAAACTCGCCCTGCGTATAGAAGGAGATCTCGGCGTCGGCGGGCAGGTCGTTGATCAGCTCCACCTTGTACGGCTCATCCTTCATACGCTCCAGCGCCTCAGCGCGCGGCAGGGTGAAGCGGGTGATCTCGCTGCCCTCCTTGGTAATCTTCTTCATTTCAGCCTCAATAGCGGCCAGTACCTCCTGCGTTACACTCAGGTCAATGTCGATATCATAGTAGAAGCCCTCGTCAATCGAGGGACCAATGGTCAGCTTGGCCGCAGGGTACAGCCGCTTGACCGCCTGCGCCATGATGTGCGAGGCGGTATGCCAATAGGCCTTCTGCCCGTCGTGGTCGTCAAAGGTGAGGATTTCGACCTCGGCATCCTCCTGCAGCGGGGTGCGCAGATCCTCTACCTTGCCGTTCACCCGCGCCGCACAGGCATTGCGGTACAGCCCCATGGAGATATCGCGGCACAGCGCGTCCAGTGTGGTGCCCTCCGCCACCTCGCGCACATCGCCGCCTTTTAGTGTGATCTTCAGCATAACATATCGCTCCTTTTCTGTATTTCGGCTGTTAAAAAAGAAAAGCCCCGTCCCCCACAATGAGGGACGGGGCGCAAAGCCTCGTGGTTCCACCCTGCTTCTGCCGTCCGCAGACGGCACTCACGGTTGACGGATAACGGCGTCGGCCGGCACGCCTTGTTTCGGCGCACGCTCCGGGGTGGTAGGTGCTTGCTGTCTGCTCCGCGTCCTTACACCGGCCGGACGCTCTCTGCGGGAGCGGGGCAGCGACCCTCCCCATCAACACTTTACCGTCAGTTTACCACCCCTTTTCGGCATTGTCAAGCGGGAAAGGCGGATTTCGACGAGAAATTTTTCCGGAACAGAGCGCCGGCCATGCCCGGAACGGCCGCTCTCCGTTCCCCCGCCGCAGAGCCGAGGGGGAATTTTCCTCCCGTTTTTTTCTGCAATGTTTACCTTTCTTACATCCGCGGTTTCTGCTATAATGAAAAAAACGCGTGAGAGGAGCCGACACCATGAAAAAACCGCACGATCAGGCGCTGCAGGATATCCGGCAGCAGGCCGAACAGCAGGGCATTCCCACCCGCCGGGGGGATCGGGTGCTGACCTGGCACGATGAATTTACCCAGCCGGCCGATTTTGATAAAAACTGGCTGTTCCGCACCCAGATGAATTCCACCGATTGCGAACTGAAAACCGACGCCCGCCATGTGGCCTATGAGGACGGGCAGCTTGTAATGCGCACCTTTAAGGGGGAAAATGAGGGTGTGCTGTATACCATCCCCATGGCGCTGACCACCTATGATAAGATGGTCTATCGCCGCGGCTATCTGGAGATGCGGGCAAAGATCCCGTTCCGCCACGGCACCTGGCCATCCTTCTGGATGCTCACCTATGAGCCGCTGCAGGAAGCGCCCATGCGCTCGGAGATCGACATTTTCGAGGTGTTCTCCAGCGAGGACTCCCTGTTCTGCAACCTGCACAAATCCCAGCGGGATCCCTCCGGCAGCATTGCGGCGCGGGAGCAGCTCCACGGCAAGATGATCTCCAACCTGAACTATACCTTCCCGCACCCGGAAAAGCTGAATGAGGAATACCATGTATACGGCTTCGACTGGACGCGGGACACCATGACCTTCCTGATCGACGATGTGCCCTACACCACCATTGACCTGCACCACGATTTCGGGCAGAAGATCCACGGCATGGAGTGCTATCAGGACTACCACTTTGTTATTCTGTGCGATTATGTGTTCACCCCCGGCCATCATTGGGCACCGGAGGGCTATCTGATGAAGCCGGAGGATCCCTGCCCCGTGGAATACCATGTGGACTGGATCCGCCTGTATCAAAAGCCCGGCGAGGATATCCTCATTGGTGAATAACCCCGGCGGCGCACCGTTGAAAACGAACGGTGCGCCGCTTTTTGTCTGCGCTTGACAAAGCCGCGGTCATGTGATACCATCGTTTTATCGGCAGAAGGGTCGAAAAAAGGCAGGTGGATACACCGCCGATACCGTTGCCGGCCGGCGCATTTTCGCCCACCATATGCACATACTACCACTATCGTCGGTCGACCAGCCTTCACATCCGCTGCCGCAGGGAGGAATGCCGCATGCAGCAAGCAACCATTGCCGATATCGCCATCATCGGCACCGGGCCGGCAGGGGTTTCTGCCGCCATCACGGCCACCCTGCGGGGCAAGAGCCTGTGGCTGTTCGGCAGCCGCCGGCTGAGCGACAAGCTCACCCGCACCCACAGCATCCGCAATTATCCCGGCCTGCCGGATATCGACGGCGCTACACTGGCTGCCGCGCTGCGGCATCACCTGGAGGTCATGAATATTCCCATCACGGAAAAGCAGGTAACCGCCGTTTACGCCATGGGCAGCTATTTCGGCCTGCAGACACCGGATACCATGTACACGGCCAGAACGGTTATTCTGGCCGGTGGCGTGGTGCAGGACAAGCCCTTCCCCGGGGAAGAGGCTCTGCTCGGCCGGGGGGTCAGCTACTGTGCCACCTGCGATGCGCACTTTTATCCGGGCAAAACCGTTGCCGTGATCGGCTACAATGCCGACTCCTGCGCCGAGGCCGATTTTCTGGCCGAGACCGCCGGAAAGGTGCTGTATTTTCCCGCCGCCCCGCATCCGGTCACCGTCGGCAGCCGGGTGCAGGTCATCACCGAACGGCCGCGCGCCATCCTTGGCAGTGAACGGGTAACCGCCCTGCAGACCGACGGCGGCGACTATGCGGTGGACGGCGTGTTCGTGCTGCGGGAGGCCGTAGCCCCGAACAAGCTGGTGCCCGGCCTGCACACCGCGGGTGCCCATGTGGCCGTGGACGCACAGATGTGCACCAATCTGCCGGGCTGCTTTGCCTGCGGCGATCTTGCCGGTAAGCCGTATCAGTATATCAAAGCCGCCGGTCAGGGAAATATCGCGGCGCTGTCCGCCGTTGCCTACCTGGCCGCGCAAAAATAGAAAAAGGAGCTGTGCCCTATGGTAAACGAAGTTGTCAATAATGACCTGCAGCAGGCGCTGCAGGATCCGCTGGCTGTGGTGGATTTTTCCGCCACCTGGTGTCAGCCCTGCCGGATGCTGGCCCCGGTGCTGGAGGAGCTTTCCGACGAGCTGGACGGACAGGCGGAATTTTATAGCGTGGATGTGGATGAGAACCCCGCCCTGGCCGCCGAATATGGTGTATCCAGCATCCCCTGCGTCGTCATCCTCAAGCAGGGGCAGACGGTCGGCCAGAGCATTGGCTTCCAGCCAAAGGCCGCCCTGCAGGAGCTGCTGAAAGCCTATCTCTGATTGAGAACAAAAAATGCCTCTTCCTGATAAGGGAGAGGCATTTTTCATTTCTCATAGGCCGCAGCCGGGAATAGGTTCCACGGAAAGCCTGTCGTATCCGGCAGGCTCTCCCCCACAACTGGTTCCCCGGTAACCGGGTGCGGAAACTGCAGCCGGCGGGATATCTGCGTCCTCGTATAGAATCACCGTTAGGAATGCGCGGTGCGCCATATACACATCAATCTTGGGCACGATCTCATAGGGCCGTGCACGCTCAGCACCGGAACACCCATATCCACCGTATCCACATCCAGGTTGGCGATATACATGGCCACCGTGCCGCCGCCGGCATCGTGATGGTGTATAATTTTGTCTCCCGCAAGCTGTTTATGGAGCGGTAAGCACCACCAATCACAATCGTTAATGAAACAGCCTGGCGGGACATCCTTTTCGGATGTCCCGCCAGGCTGTTCGCTTTTCAACAGTGTCCTGCTTATTTTTGTTCGCGGACAGTCCCGCTGATAGACTCAATAACATATCCCGAGCACTTAACATTCTTGAACGCTTCTTTCGTGTTCGGCAACACATCCAGCTCTTCCTTCTTCGCTATTTTCCCATTGCCGCCAACATTCAGTTTTACTGTTTCGGATAGCGTTGTGGTATATTTTGACTCGAGACCAGGTTTGCGTCCGCCCTCCAACTCCTCAAAAGTGAAGGTACAGGCTATAGTAACAACCACATTATCATAAATGTATCCGCTGATACCGCTAATGGTGCCGGACATAAAAGCGGATTTATAAGCAACTGCTTTCCACATACTGTAATACTCCGAATCGTCTCCCCCAGCTTTGATATTGAATTCCAAATAGTCCGATGCGTTATCAACGGTCAACGCCACCTTGCCGGCCCCTGAAGCATCACAGCCGGAAACCAGCACCGTAAGAATTATAAGTGCCATAAGAATTGCCCATACTCTTTTCATAATAATATCCTCCTTACATGCTTTCAGTTGTTTTTCTTGCATTTTTTGGGGCATTCAGCTAAAGCCGGAACAAGCCAGTGTCCGCTCTCTTTTTTTGCTCCCACAATCACGCAAACGGTTCCGCTTTTACACCACTTACGCACTGTAGCCTCGCTGTACCCCCATTTTTCAGCGGCTTCCTTTACAGATATGTATTCCATTTTCACCATCCCTCTCATAAATTTACCCAAATTATAACCTGAAACAGGTTAAAAGTCAATAGCCTGTTTTGAAACTGGTACCATATTTATTAATAACTGTTGTGAGAGGTGCCTATGTATAGTCGCATTCGGAATCTGCGTGAGGATAAAGATCTGAGCCAAACACAGATGGCTAAAATCCTTGGAATGTCGCAAACAGGGTATTCAAAATACGAAACCGGAGAAAATGACATACCGACATCCATACTGATCAAACTGGCTCAGTTTCACAAAACAAGTATTGACTACCTTCTGGGAGAAACAGACAATCCCAAGCGCTATGAATAGCCGAATGGGTTGTGACCACCGGATGTGCAGTAGCGAATACACACCCTGCGGCGTTTTGGCCGTTTCCGCCATGGTGTACTCCGGCACTGCCAGATACTCCTTCACAAACCGGTCATGCTGTCCCACTAAGGCGCTCAGCACCGCCCTGGCCGCCGAATATGGTGTATCCAGCATCCCCTGCGTCGTCATCCTCAAGCAGGGGCAGACGGTCGGCCAAAGCATTGGCTTCCAGCCAAAGGCCGCCCTGCAGGAGCTGCTGAAAGCCTATCTCTGATTGAGAACAAAAAAATGCCTCTCCCTGATAAAGGGAGAGGCATTTTTCATTTCTCATAGGCCGCAGCCGGGAATAGGTTCCACGGAAAGCCTGTCGTATCCGGCAGGCTCTCCCCCACAACTGGTTCCCCGGTAACCGGGTGCGGAAACTGCAGCCGGCGGCTCCACAGCGCCGGCGGGCAGCCGCGCCGGCCGCCATAGAGGGCGTCGCCGCACAGCGGAAGCCGGCGCGAGGCGGCCTGTACGCGGATCTGATGGGTGCGGCCGGTATGCAGCCGGATGCGCAGCAGCGAATACACGCCCTGCGGCGTTTCGGCCGTTTCCACCACGGTGTACTCCAGCACTGCCCGCCGCACGCCTGCGCGTGGACGCTGCACCACAAAGGATTTGTTGCGCCGCACATCGTGGTACAGCAGATCCTCCCACACGCCGGCCGGCTGCGCCGGACAGCCGCACACCACTGCCAGATACTCCTTTACAAACCGGTCATGCTGTCCCACCAAGGCGCTCAGCGCCGCCGCAGCCCGGTCGGAGCGGGCGTACACTAGCACCCCGCCCGTCATGCGGTCAAGCCGATGCACCGGCTTGACCGGTCGCCCCTGCTGCGCCAGCCGCGCCGGCAGGCTGTCGCCGCCGGCGGCATCCGCCTGCGACAGCAGCCCCACCGGCTTTTCAGCCAGCAGGATATCCGCGTCCTCGTATAGGATCACCGCTGCATCACCGTCAGGAATGCGCGGTGCGCCATATACACATCAATCTTGGCCACGATCTCATAGGGGGCGTGCATGCTCAGCACCGGCACACCCATATCCACCGTGTCCACATCCAGGTTGGCGATATACATGGCCACCGTGCCGCCGCCGCCGGCATCCACCTTGCCCAGCTCACCGATCTGCCACAGCACCTGCCGCTCGTCCAGCATCCGCCGCACCTGCCCCATATATTCCGCCGAGGCATCGCTGCTGCCGGATTTGCCGCGGGCGCCGGTGTACTTGGTGATACACACGCCATAGTTCAGCTGTGCCGCATTGGAGCGCACCATCACCTCCGGATAGATCGGATCCAGCGCCGCATTCACATCCGCCGACAGGCAGATCGAATGGGAAAGGACATGCCGTCCCTCGGCGCCGAAGGCCGCCGCCACATCTGCGATAAAATACCGCAGGAAAGCCGACTGCATGCCGGTGTTGCCCTCCGAGCCGATCTCCTCCTTATCCGCCAGGATCGTTACAGCGGTATAGGCCGGCGTACCGCACTCCAGGATGGCCGTCACCGCCGGATAGGCACACACGCGGTCATCATGCCCATAGGCGCCGATCATGCTGCGGTCAAAGCCGATATCACGCGCCGGGAAAGCCGGCACCACCTCCAGCTCGGCCGAGAGGAAGTCGGCCTCCTCAATGCCGTATTTCTCATGCAGCAGCTGCAGGATGTGCAGCTTCACAGCCTCACTGGCATCGTCCTCCCGGAAGGGGCGGGAGCCGATCAGCACATTCAGATCCTCACCGCGCACCACCTCGCCGGCCGGCCGCTTCATCTGCTCACCGCCAAGGTGCGGCAGCAGATCCGTCACGCAGAACACCGGATCGTCGGCATCCTCGCCCACCGTAACCGTCACGCTGGTGCCGTCCCGGCGCACGATCACCCCGTGCAAGGCCAGCGGCATTGCCGTCCACTGGTATTTCTTAATTCCGCCGTAGTAGTGGGTATCCAGATAGGCCAGCTCACTGTCCTCATACAGCGGATTGGGCTTCAGATCCAGCCGCGGGGAGTCGATATGCGCAGCGGCAATGGTCACCCCGTCGGTGATCGGGCGGGTGCCGATCACCGCCAGCAGCAGCGCTTTGCCCCGGTTATTGACATAGATCTTGTCCCCCGCCTGCAGCGCCATACCGGGGGTGAACGGGCGGAACCCGGCCTGCTCGGCCATCCGCACCGCCTGCGTCACTGCCTCACGCTCGGTTTTGGCCGCATTCAGGAACTGCTTATAGCCCTCACAATAGCGGTCGCTGGCGGCAATCTCCTCCTCCGAGAGCGTTTTGCCACCGTTTTTCGGGGCATAGGCCAGCTGCTCCCGCAGTGCCTTTGCCCGGCTGTTTTTCGTCTCGTTTTCCATACTGTATACCACCTTTTCTATATCTTTTCTATAGTTTGCTGCTTTGTCTGTTCAATCATCCAGCCGGTAGAGCTGGCGATAGCGCTGGCGGGTCTTTTCTACCCGGCGTACATATTCCGCTGTTTCTGCATAAGGGATGGTGTCCAGGTGCTCTCCGTCCGCCGAATACGCCGGATCCTTGAGCCACTCCTTCACCCGCCCCTGGCCGGCATTATAGGCGGCCAGCACCGTCTGCATATCCGGAAATTGTTCCCCCAGCAGCTTCAGAACATACACCCCGTAGTGGATATTCACCTGCGGATCATACAGTGCGTCGGTCGTATATTTCCCCGTTTCACCGGCGCGCATGAGCGCCCACTGAAAGGTATCATCCGTCAGCTGCATCAGTCCCTTGGCCTGGGCGTGGGAGGTGGCATCCTCCTCGAAGCTGCTTTCGGTGTGGATGATGGCATAGATCAGCGAGGCAGGAATATCAAATTCCTCGCTGGCAGCCTCCACCAGCGCCTCATGCTCCAGCGGGTATACCTTCCGGAAATACCGGCGGTAGCCGACCCGGAACAGACACACGCCGGCCGTCAGCACCACCGCCGTCAGCAGCAGCAGGCAGAGATGCCGCCACACAGGCTTGCGTATCATTCCACCGACCACCACCCCTTCGCCATGCGCTGCTGCCACAGGGCCGTGGCCGCGGCACACAGGGCCTCCCGGTCGCCGGTATTCGGCAGCACCGTCACACCCTCACGGCAATAAAAGCTCTCCTCCGGCTGGGCATCCATACGGCGCTGTGCTGCCTCGGCCGACAGGCCGTCCCGCTGCCGGATACGCTGCAGGCGTACCGCCGCTGGGGCGGTAACGGCCACAATATGGTCGCACAGCGCGTCAGCGCCCGCCTCAAACAGGGTCGGCGCATCCAGCACCGCCGCCGGGTAGCCGGCATCCGCCGCATCCTCCAGCTGCTGGCGCAGCAGCGCCATGATCGCCGGATGGGTAATGGCATTCAGCGTTTCGGTCGCCTGCCTGGTGGCAAAGGCCCGCTGCGCCAGCGCCGCCCGATCCAGCCGTCCCTCCGGGGTCAGAATTGCCGGAGAAAAGGCCTCCACCAGCTGCGCAAGGCACGCCGAGCCCGGCTCCACCACCTGCCGCGCGGCCGCATCCGCGTCCAGCACCGGTACGCCCAGCGCCCGCCAGACGGCGGCTACGGTGGATTTTCCGGCACCGGTCTGCCCGGTCAGCCCCACCACCCGGATGGTATTGATGTTGCGGAAGGCCGCGGCACGCAGCATCCGGTTATACACAGCCAGCCCGACGCCCTCCGGCCTCGGGCACGCGGCATATACCGTGTGCGCACCCATTTCATCCAGCCGGCGCAGGGCGTCAAATATCCGGTGTGCCTGCTCCAGCGGCTGCTGTCTTCCGCCGTAGGGCACTGCCGGCACCGTCAGCTCCGCCTGCTCCTCATCAAAACACAGCGCAGCCACGCCCTCACCGCTGTGGGCATTCACATAGTCCGTATAGGCGGCCGGCGTGCCCTTGACCAGCCACACCTCCGCCCGCGGTGCATAGTGCTTGTATTTCATCCCCGGTGAGGCCGCCACCGCGCCGGCCTGCAGCGCATGGGTCACCGCCCGGTCGATCTCCAGCCGGCCGGTCACGGCGCGCAGCATCTCCGGCGTAACGCCGCCCGGCCGCAGCAGCCGCGGCACCGGGCCGCACAGATCCACCACTGTGGACTCTACCCCCACGGCGCACTCCCCGCCATCCAGCACCGCAGCAATGCGTCCCTGCATATCCTCCATCACGCGCCCCGCATTGGTGGGGCTGGGGATGCCGCTGCGATTGGCAGAGGGGGCCGCCAGCGGGCAGCCGGAGCGCAGGATCACCGCCTGCGCAATGGGATCGGACGGAAAGCGGACCGCCACTGTTTTCAGGCCGCCGCGCACCTCGGCCGGCACACAGGGTGCCGCCGGCAGGATCATGGTCAGCGGCCCCGGCCAATAGGCCTCCGCCAGCTGCTGTGCCACTGGCGGAATGGCCGTGACCAACGGCGCCCAGTCGGCGATATCGCCAATATGGACGATCAGCGGATTATCCATCGGCCGCCCCTTGGCCGCAAAGATGGCGGCCACCGCCGCCGGGTTCATGGCGTCGGCCGCCAGCCCATACACCGTCTCGGTAGGGATCGCCACCAGCTCCCCCTGCCGCAGCAGGCGGGCAGCCTCGTCGATCCCGGCCGCATCCGGCGATAACAAACGCGTTTGCATGGTCATAAAGCCCTTCTTCTACTCATTTTCGCTCTGCCGCAGACGCTCCGCCTGCTCTGCAGCCGTCAGCGCATTGATCAGCTCATCCAGATCGCCGTTCAGCACGGCCTCCAGCTTATAGAGCGTCAGGCCGATGCGATGATCGGTCACCCGCCCCTGCGGGTAGTTATAGGTGCGGATACGCTCACTGCGGTCGCCGGTACCCACCTGCGCCCGCCGGTCAGCCGCAATGGCCGACTGCTGCGCCTGCTGCTTCTTCTCCAGCAGGCGGGCACGCAGCACCCGCATCGCCTTATCCTTATTTTTGTATTGGCTGCGCTCATCCTGGCATTCCACCACCGTGCCGGTGGGCAGGTGCGTAATGCGGATGGCCGATTCCGTCTTATTGATATGCTGGCCGCCGGCGCCGCTGGAACGGTAGGTGTCGATCTGCAGATCACCGGGGTCGATCTCCAGCTCCACCTCCTCGGCCTCCGGCAGCACCGCCACGGTGGCTGTGCTGGTGTGGATACGGCCGCCGGTCTCGGTGGCCGGTACCCGCTGCACGCGGTGCACGCCGCTTTCAAATTTCAGGCGGCTATACGCCCCCGCCCCGGTTACCATAAAGCTGATCTCCCGGTAGCCGCCAAGCTCGGTGGCGTTCTCCCCCACCCGCTCTACGGCAAGGCCGTGCTGGGCGGCATACATTGTATACATCCGGTACAGCACGGCCGCAAACAGCGCCGATTCCTCGCCGCCGGCGCCCGCGCGGATCTCCACAATCACATTGCGGTCGTCATTCGGATCCCGCGGCAGCAGCAGCTGCGGCAGCTGTGCGTCCAGCTGCCGCAGCTGCTCACGGCCGTCAGCCAGCTCCTGCTGCGCCAGCTGCCGCAGCTCCGGGTCGCCGCCCGGCTCTGCCAGCAGCGCCTCGGCCTCGGCAATCGCCCCGGCCGCCCGCTGCATGGCGGCACATACCTCGGCCGCCGGCTGCAGGCGTGCATGCTCCTGCATCAGCAGCCGGTACTGCTCCGGCTGCGCCGTCACCGTGGGATCATACAGCCGCTGCGTCAGCTCCTCATAGCGGTGCAGCAGCTCGGTATAGCGTTCCTGCATGGTTTTCCGTATCCTCCGTTGCGTTGTTTTTCCTGCTGCCTATACCGCCCGCTATTCTCCGCGCTCCACCTTGCGGATGTTCTTTTCCGCCTTCAGGCGGGGCAGCATCATCTCATGCCCACAGTCCTCGCACCGCAGCCGGAAATCCATGCCCACCCGCAGCACAGCAAAGCGGCGGCTGCCGCAGGGATGGTTTTTTTTCATTTCCAGCACATCGCCAACCCGGATATCCATTTGCACGCCTCCGCTTTCTTTACTTTAATAAAATGCAACAGAAATATTCTATCACAGTTTTTTCCTGTACGCAACGCCCCGCCGCAATATTTCTGTGTATATTTTTTGCGGCAGCAGAAACACTATGGCTGTGAACGGCAGAGCGCCGTTCAATACAATTTTTACAGGAGGAAACAACCATGGAGCAGAATAAGCAGAGCCAGAACAAAAAGAACCAGCAGGAGCAGAACAAGAAAAACCAGCAGGAGCAGAACAAGCAGAATCAGCAGGGTCAGAACCAGCAGCAGAACCAGCACGAAGAAGACAGCCTCTTCTGACGCTGCACCGCCCTGTGTACCGGAGACCGCCGCAAAAAGCAGCGGCGGTCTCCGGCGCAGCGGTATAAAACGACCAAAACCGGACATACTTCCATCAGAGCACCGCTTCGCTCATCTTACGGTATACCACAGGAGGAATGTACACATGGATAAGCAGCCCATCCACCAGCCATCCCGTTTCAAGCGGTTTATCAGCGGCCGGGGATTTTATGTCGCGCTGGCCGCCTGCCTGCTGGCCATCGGTGGTGTCACCGTGGCCACCTTCGGTGAGCGGATGTTTGTCCGCCAGCCGGCCGACAGCTCCGACTCCGTCTCGGATACCCGCCCGGTGGAGCAGAAGGTTTCCGACCAGCCGGACGAACGCAAGACCACCACAACCACCACGGCAGCCACCACCTCTGCCGCCACCACAACCACGGCGCCGGCAGCGGATCTGTATGTGCTGCCGCTGGGCAATACGCTGCAGCAGCCATACAGCGGCTCAGAGCTGCTCTACTCGGTCACCATGCAGGATTGGCGCACCCATGAGGGTGCCGATTTCGCCGGTGAGCAGGGGCAGGCCGTCAAGGCACTGGCCGACGGCCGGGTAACCGCCGTGGAAAGCGATGTTTTCTGGGGCGACCGCGTGACCATCGACCATGGCACCGGCGTGCAGTCCACCTATTGCGGCCTGAAGCCGACAGTGAAGGCCGGCGATACCGTCAAGGTCGGAGAGACCATCGGTACGCTCACCGCCATCCCGTGCGAGCAGGCGCAGGGGCTGCACCTGCACCTGGAAATGACGGTGGACGGCCGCACCGTAGACCCTGTGCAGGCAATCGGCCGTGAGGTCCGCTATGCGGACGGCAGCGCCCCCACACAGGCAACTGAATGACCGCCCGCCCTCGGAAGCTCCGCTGCCCTGCAGCGGAGACACGGCCAGAGGGGCACCACGCCGCCGCTGTCTTTTTTGAAGATGGCGGCGGCGCTTTTTTCGCATTTTATCTCTTTACAATAGCAAAGCGCTGCGGTATAATGGGAACATAAACTACCGGATCGGAGGCCGCACATCGTGAATTCCAAAATCAAAAGCCCGGAGGCCGATTACCTTTTTGAGGCTGTTCTGCAACTGAAAGACCTGGATGAATGCTACCGCTTTTTTGAGGATCTCTGCACCATTACCGAACTGAAGGCCATGTCGCAGCGCATTGTGGTGGCCAAAATGCTCAGCGAAAAAAGGGTGTATAGCGATATCGTGAAGAGCACCGGCGCCTCAACCGCCACCATCAGCCGGGTCAACCGGGCACTGGAGTACGGCTGTGATGCCTACCCCATGGTGTTTGAGCGGCTGGAGGAGGCCGGCATCACACCGGAGGACGCCACATGAGCGGCTACGGAGAGCTTGCTGCTTTCTACGATGCCTTTACCGCCGATGTGGACTACGCCGCCTGGGCGGAATATCTGCTGGCGGCATTTGCCCGCCACGGCAGCCGCCCGCAGCAGCTGCTGGATCTGGCCTGCGGCTCCGGCAGCCTGCTGCTGGAGCTGGAGCAGCGCGGAATAGATGTCATCGGCGTGGATGGCTCCCCGGATATGCTGCTGAAGGCACAGGCGAAAGCCGCCGGCGCGGGCTTCTCCCCCCTGCTGCTCTGCCAGGATATGCAGGCGCTGGATCTCTATGGCACAGTGGACGGCGCCGTCTGCCTGCTGGACAGTCTCAGCCATGTGCTTTCCACCGGCGGCCTGCAGGAGATCCTGCGGCGGCTTGGCCTGTTCATCGCTCCCGGCGGGTTGCTGATCTTTGATGTCAACACCCCGCACAAGCACGCCGTCACACTGGGCAATAACAGCTTCGTTTTTGAGCAGCCGGGGCTGGTATGCGTGTGGCGCAATGCCTACCTGCCCGCACGGCATGAGACCGTCATGCGGCTGGATTTCTTTCAGCAGGAGGGCGACAGCTACGGCCGCTATACCGATGAGGTACGGGAGCGCGCCTATTCCCTGGGCACCTGGCAGCGCCTGCTGGATGCGGCCGGCTTCACCCTGCTGGAGGTGTGCGGTGAGCGCAGCTTTACCGCACCGGCGGCAGATGCCGACCGCTGGGTGTTCATTGCCCGCAACCGCGCCACCGGGCAGAAAGATCCTGCATGAACGGCGCACGCCTGAATACACATAAAAAGGAGACCGCAATACCATGGGCAAACTGATCCGCTGTCTGACCAAGGACGCCACCGTCATGGCCATGTTTCTGGACTCCGGCGATATCGTCGCCGAGGCCGAACGCATCCACCGTTCCTCTGCCGTTGTCACAGCGGCGCTCGGGCGGCTGATGACCGCCGCCTCCATGATGGGCATGATGCTCAAGGGGGCCGATGAATCCCTGACCCTGCGGGTGAACGGCGGCGGCCCCGCCGGCACCCTGATGGCCGTGGCCGACAGCGGGGGGAATGTGCGCGGCTATGTCCAGAACCCCGTGGTTGAGATTCCGCTTAAGCCGAACGGCAAACTGGATGTCAGCGGCGCCGTTGGCACCGAAGGGCAGCTGTATGTGCTGCGGGATACCGGTGCCGACCAGCCATACACCGGCTGCAGCCCGCTGGTCAGCGGCGAGATTGCCGAGGATATCACCGCCTACTACGCCACCAGTGAGCAGACCCCCACCGTGTGCGCGCTGGGGGTGCTGGTCAATCCCGACCTGACGGTGCAGGTTGCCGGCGGGCTGCTGCTGCAGCTGCTGCCCTTCTGCCCCACCGAAGTGATTGACCGGATAGAGGCCAATGTGCAGAAGCTGGAGCCGGTCACCACCATGCTCAGCCGCGGCATGACGCCGCAGGAGATCGTCCGGAAGGCACTGGACGGCATGGAGTTTGACATCCTGGATACCGCTGAGCCGGTATACCGCTGCACCTGCTCCCGCCGGAAGGTGGAGCGCGCGCTGCTGTCCATGCCGGCACAGGAGCTGCTGCAGCTGCCGGACGAAAACGGCCAGACCGAGGTGACCTGCCGCTTCTGCGATAAGGTCTACCGTTTCACCCGGGAGGAGCTGGAGGCACTGAACACCCGCCGGCCGCAGCCGGAGACCCCGGCCTGACCGGCCGGCAAAGCGCCCGCCGCAGCCGCCAGCCGCAAAAAGCGAAAAAACCGGAAAAAATCGCAAAAAGTTCTTGACAAAGGCGGGCGCGTAGTGTATGATAGACACCGTCGCTGGTGAGCGGCACTGGTTCGGAAGCATAGCTCAGCTGGTAGAGCACCTGCCTTACAAGCAGGGGGTCACAGGTTCGAGCCCTGTTGTTTCCACCATACTTTTGGTATCTGGCCCGGTAGTTCAGCTGGTTAGAACGCTAGCCTGTCACGCTAGAGGTCGACGGTTCGAGCCCGTTCCGGGTCGCCAAAATTTGCCCAGATAGCTCAGTTGGTAGAGCAGGGGACTGAAAATCCCCGTGTCGCTGGTTCGATTCCGGCTCTGGGCACCATATATGCGGCTGTAGCTCATCTGGTAGAGCGCCACCTTGCCAAGGTGGAGGTAGCGAGTTCGAGCCTCGTCAGCCGCTCCATTTTTTGGCGACATAGCCAAGTGGTAAGGCAAGGGTCTGCAAAATCCTGATGCCCCAGTTCAAATCTGGGTGTCGCCTCCATGAAAAAAGCACTTGCGGTTGCAAGTGCTTTTTTTCGTCAATGCCCCTGCCCCACGCAATCAACACACACGATAGGAGGATAGCCCCCCGTGTTCCGGCTGAATTGCTGCAAAGCAGGCAGTATCCTGCTAAAGCTCTTTCTCCTTTTCACCGGCTTTTTCAGCGTACTTTACCTATATGATCTGTTTTCCGCACCTTTTGGTTTTTCGGGCTGGGCAGATAACAGGGCGCTGTTCATCATCCGGGCCGTGGCAGTGATCCTCTTCTGCTCCGCGCTGTTCTGGACAGGCATCCTCCTTGTCTATATCTGCTGCAATCAGCTGCGCGTAAAAACGCGCGTGCTGGGACTTCTGTTTGCCTGGGTGCCTCTGCTGAACCTTGGTATGCTCCTCCACATCATCGGCACTGCCGACAGGGAATACCGGTTTGAAAAAGCAAAATACCGGCTCAACTGCGCCCGGCAGGGACAGCAGATCTGCCGGACGGCCTATCCGCTGCTGCTGGTGCACGGCGTCTTTTTCCGCGATTTCAAGCACCTGAATTACTGGGGCAGGATCCCGAAGGAGCTGGAGAAAAACGGCGCCACCGTATACTACGGCAACCACAATAGCGCCTCCTCCGTGCGCGAGAGCGCCGACCAGCTGGCCGGCCGCATCCGCGAGATTATGCAGACGACCGGCTGCGGCAAGGTAAATATCATCGCCCATTCCAAAGGCGGACTGGACGCACGCTGCCTGCTCTCCGACCCCGCCATGGCCGCCTGCGTGGCCTCCCTGACCACGATCAACACGCCGCACCGCGGCTGCAAATTTGCCGATTACCTGTTCGGGCAGGTACCGCAGAAGCAGCAGCAGCGCATTGCCCGGATGTACAATTCTGCCGCTGCACGGCTGGGCGATACCGACCCGGATTTTCTGGCCGCGGCATCGGATCTGACCGATAAGCAGTGTGCGGCGCGCAACGCGCAGCTTCCGGAACCGGCAGGGGTGTTTTGCCAATCCGTTGGCTCTGTACAGAAGAAAGCCGCCTCCGGGCGTTTCCCGTTAAATCTGACCCACCACTTTGTCCGCTGCTTTGACGGCGAAAACGATGGCCTGGTCGGCGTAAATTCTTTTGCCTTCGGCAGCCGGCTGACCATGCTCCGGCCGACCGGCAGGCGCGGCATTTCCCACGGTGATGTGATCGACCTGAACCGCGAAAACATCCCAGGCTTTGATGTCCGGGAGTTTTATGTGCAGCTTGTGGCCGACCTGAAAGCGCGCGGCTACTGAACCGCGGTACAAGACAGTTCTTACCTTTTTTCTGAGAGGAGTTGTGTATTTCGATGCGATCCTACGAAGAGCTTTTACAGACCTGGTGTGACGGGCTGCTGCACTGGCAGATCACCGGACTGCCCGATAAGCAGAGCAATGGCGCCTTCTACTGCCCTGCCTGTAAGAGCATCCATGGGCGGTGCGATAATGCGGTTTTCCCCCTGCTGTATATGTTTTCCCGCAGCGGGGAGGAAAAGTACCGCACCGGTGCCCTGCAGCTGATGGATTGGCAGGAAAACCTGCTGTGCGACGACGGCGTCGTATACAATGACGGCAACAACGCCTGGCAGGCCATCACGGTATTTTCCGTCAGCAGCTACCTGAAGGCGCTGACCCATTTCGGCCCGCTGCTGGGCGACACCGCCGCCGTGCTGGAGCAGCGGTGCCGTCGGATGTGCGATTGGCTCTGCCGCTCTCTGACAACAGACTACCTCTCCAATATCAATTACCAGGCCGCCAATGCGGCCGCTATGGCCGCCGCGTGGAAGTATTTCGGCAATGAAGCGTATCGCACACGCGCTGCCGAGCTGCTGGCATACGCCCTGCAGCATTTTTCTGAAAACAAGCTGCTGTACGGGGAGGGACACCCGCACGACCTGCTTACCGCCAAAGGCTGCCGGGCGATCGACATCGGCTATAATGCCGAGGAAAGTCTTCCGGCCCTGGTTGAGGCCGCCTGCCTGCTGCAGGATGAGGCCGCCCTGCAGCAATTGACAGAGGCTCTGGCCGAGCAGCTGGCCTTTATGCTCCCGGACGGTGCATGGGACAACAGCTTCGGCGGCCGGAATTACAAATGGACATACTGGGGCAGCCGCACCACCGCCGGCTGTGCAGCCACCTATTTCCGCATGCGGGACCGGCACCCGGCCTTTGCCGCGGCCGCTGCCAAAAGCGTGGAGCTGCTGGCCGCCAGCACGCACGATGGCCTGCTGTATGGCGGGCCGCAGTACCGGCAGGCCGGTGAGCGCCCCTGCATACACCACACTTTCTGCCACGCCGGCGATCTGGCCAGCGCCCTCCTTGAGGGGCTCACGCCGGAGTACAGCGCCCCCCTGCCCCTGGCACAGCCGCAGACAGACCTGCGGTTTTACCCGGAGCTGGCAACCTATCGGCTGTCCATCGGAGACTGGATCGCCGATGTCACCGCCTATGATTTCGGGCAGGAAAGCTTCGCCAGCGGCCGTGCCCATGCCACCGGCGGCGCCCTCTCCCTGCTGTACAGCCGGCAAAAAGGGCCGGTGCTGGTCTCTTCCGTCTATCAGTACAGCCTCACGGAGCCATTGAACCAGCAGCTGACCCTGCACACAGCACGGCACGCCCCGCTGACCCCACGCATTGACCTGACCACCGACGGGCGCACCTATTCCTCCTGCCTGGATACCACGGCAAGCCTCCGCGCTGAGCGCGCAGCCGGGGAGATCGTTGTCTGCGCCGACGGTTCGCTGCGGGATATCGCCGGCCGGAACAGTGGCGTGCCGTATCACCTCGATTACCGGTTTTCCCCGCAGAGCGTGACTGTCACGGCCAAAATCGCGCCCAGTGCCGCCGGCGAGGCCGCATTCGTGCTGCCGGTCGTCCGGAATACCGCCGGATTGCAGACACCGGCGGCCGTCACCCGGCGCGAGATCTTCCACCTGATCCCCGGCTTTATTGCCGATGAATACCGCCTGGAGTTCACAGACGGAGCACTGACCTTCACCCTGACGCTGTAAGACCCCCTGCAGCGATCCGATGCCCGTTTTTCCGGGCACACCGCATGTTGTTTCTCCCCCCGCGGCCCGCGCGGGAGACCGCAAAAAGAAAAGGAGTTTACATCAACCATGGAGAAGAAAGAAAACCACTTTTCAGGGCAGCTTGGCTTTGTCCTGGCCGCGGCCGGCAGCGCCGTCGGCGTCGGCAATCTCTGGCGTTTTCCCTATTTGGCCGCCAAGGACGGCGGCGGGCTGTTCCTGCTGATCTATCTGATTTTGGTGCTCACCTTTGGCTTCACCCTGCTCACCTCGGATATTGCCATCGGCCGTCGGACGAAAAAGAGCGCCATCGGCGCCTACGCCGCGATGCACCCGCGCTGGAAATTTCTCGGCATCTTCACCTTCCTGGTGCCGGTGCTGATCATGACCTATTATGCCGTGATCGGCGGCTGGATCACCAAATATGCCCTGCTGTATCTCACCGGACAGGCTGAAGCCGCCGCCAACGACAGCTATTTCGGCTTCTTCATCTCCTCACCGGTTTCCCCCGTGGTGTTCGCACTGGTGTTCATGGCCGTCACGGCGCTGATCGTCTACAATGGTGTGCAGGGCGGCATTGAGCGGGTATCCAAGTACATGATGCCGGTTCTGCTGGTGCTGGTGGTGGTGATCGCCATCTATTCCCTGACCCTGCAGCGCACGGATGAGACCGGCAGGGTGCGCACGGGCATAGAGGGCTTTCTGTACTACATCACCCCCCATTTTGAGGGGTTGACCGTCAAGCGGTTTCTGCAGATCCTGCTGGATGCCATGAGCCAGCTGTTCTTCTCGCTGAGCGTTTCCATGGGCATTATGATCACCTACGGCTCCTATGTCAAGCCGGAGGTCGATCTGAATAAAGCGGTCAACCGCATTGAGCTTTTTGACACCGGCGTGGCGCTGCTGGCCGGCGCCATGATCATCCCCGCCGTGTTTGTGTTTTCCGGCACCGAGGGCATGGGAGCAGGCCCCAGCCTGATGTTTGTCTCGCTGCCCAAGGTCTTTGCCGCCATGGGCAAGGGAGGCACCGTTGTAGGCGCCCTGTTCTTTGTGGCAGCCATTTTCGCCACGCTTACCTCCTGCATTTCGGTGCTGGAGTCCATCGTGGCCAACTGCATGGAGATCTTCCACACCGGGCGCAAAAAGACCGTGCTGACGCTCTCCGCTATCTACCTGGCCGCCTCGGCTGTGATTGCGCTGGGGTACAGCCTGTTCTATTTTGAGGTCAAGCTGCCCAATGGCTCCACCGGCCAGCTTCTGGATATTGCCGATTATATCAGCAATAGCGTCATGATGCCGCTGATCGCCCTGCTATCCACCATCCTCATCGGCTGGGTAAAGGGGCCGGACTATGTGATCGACGAAATGGAAAGCAGCGGACACCCGTTCCGCCGCAAGCGGATCTACCGTGTAATGATCCGCTACATCGCCCCCGTGCTGATGCTGATTCTCTTCCTGCAGTCCACCGGCATCCTTTCATAAAAAGCATACAGCAGACAAAGCAAAGCCGGAAAAGGAGACGAACTGTCCCCTTTTCCGGCTTTTTTCGCTTGTTTTCCGACAAAATTCCCCCTTATGAAGAAAAAACGCGAGGAAAACTCCGGAAGCTATTGCCATTGGGGCGGTTCTTTGCTATAATGCATTGTTGTACAAGCCTGCAGCGCATACGGTCTGCCATGTTGCGGGCAATATTTGTGCACAATAAGCACGGGAGGGACCCATTATGCTGGAAAACCTGTCGCCCACACGCGTTTTTCACTTTTTTGAGGAGATCGCCGCCATCCCACACGGCTCCGGCCATACGGATGCCATCAGTGAGTATTGTGTCCGCTTTGCCGCCGCGCACGGCCTTGCGTGCGAAAAGGATGCGCTGAACAATGTGCTGATCCGCAAGCCGGCCTCTGCCGGCTATGGGGAGCACCCCACCGTCATTCTGCAGGGACACCTGGATATGGTGTGCGAGAAGACCGCCGACAGCACCCACAATTTTGCCACCGATGGCCTGAAGCTGTGCGTACAGGGGGATCTGCTCACGGCTGAGGACACCACCCTTGGTGCCGATGACGGCATTGCCGTGGCCATGATCCTGGCCATACTGGAAGATGACACCCTCCCCCACCCGCCGCTGGAGGCACTGTTCACCGTGGATGAAGAGGTCGGCATGGATGGTGCGCAGGCGGTGGATGTGACCCGCCTGCATGGCTCCACCCTGATCAACCTGGACTCCGGCGAGGAAGGTGTGCTGACCGTCGGCTGCGCCGGCGGCGCCAAGGTGGATCTCCACCTGCCGATCCGCACCGAACCAAATACGCTCCCGTGCTGGCGCATTGCCCTTTCCGGACTGGCCGGCGGCCATTCCGGCATCGACATCCACAAGGGGCGTCAGAATGCCGATGTACTCATCGGCCGGCTGCTGGAGCTGCTGCCGTTTACCTTCCGGCTGGTTTCGGTAGAGGGCGGCTATAAGGATAATGTGATCCCGAACGCCTGCACCTGCGTGATCGCCTGTGCAGATGACCCCACCGCTTTCACTGCCAGCTATGTGCAAAATACCCGTATCCCCACCGACACCGGCCTGACAGCCAGTGTTGCCCCTACCGCATCCGCTGTTTGTCTGGATGCTGCCTCTACGGCGCAGGCAGTGCACCTGCTCACCTCCCTGCCCAGCGGCGTGATCACCATGAGCCGTGAGATCCGCGGCCAGGTGCAAAGCTCCATGAACATCGGCGTTGTCGCCACAGAAAAAGACGCCCTGCACATCGTGCTGTCGGTGCGCAGCAGCGTAGCAGCCGAAAAGCAGGTGATGCTGGAGCATCTGCAGGCCATCGCCGAGGATATGGGCGCAGCCTTCTCCACCCACGGCGATTACCCCGCGTGGGAATACCGGCGGGACTCCCGCCTGCGGGAAACCATGGTACGGGTGTATACCGCCCTGTATGGCAAGCCGCCGGTGGTGGAGACCGTGCACGCCGGCCTGGAATGCGGCCTGTTCAGCGAGAAAATCCCCGGCTTTGACGCAGTTTCCATGGGGCCGGATATGTGGGACATCCATACGGTGAATGAGCGGCTGTCCGTCGCCTCCACCGCCCGAACATATACCTATGTGTGTGAAATTCTGAAGGAGCTGTAAGCCATGACCAAAATTGCTGTTGAAACCATCCAAAAGGAGCTGGAGCCGGGCAGTGCGCTGCTGGTGGCCAGCATCCCCAACCGATTTTATTTGACCGGCTTTGAGACCAGCGACGGCTATGTATTCATCACCCCGGATACCGCCGTTTTCCTGATTGATTTCCGCTATGTCGAAAAGGCCCGGCAGACCGTGAGCAGCTGCGAGGTGGTTCTTTCCACCGCCCCCATGCGGCAGCTGCATGAGCTGTGCGAAAAGCACGCCGTGCGCACGCTGTATGTGGAAAGCGAATATGTCTGCCTGAGCCTGTGGCGGCAGCTTTCGGAGGCCGTGCGCCCCACCGCCGTATCGGACAGCGACCGCTTTGATGCCCTGCTGCAGGATATGCGCAGCATCAAGAGCGAGAACGAGCTTTCCCTGATCCGGCAGGCACAAAAGCTGACGGACGATACCTTCACCTACATCACCCAGCGCATCACCGAGGGCCGCACCGAGCGGGATGTGATGCTGGATATGGAGTTTTATATGCGCCGGCTCGGCTCCGAGGGTGTCTCTTTCGATTTCATCGTCGTTTCCGGCAAGAACTCCTCACTGCCGCACGGTGTGCCGACGGATAAGCCCATTCAGCGCGGAGATTTCATCACCATGGATTTTGGTGCCGTCGTCGGCGGCTATCACTCCGATATGACCCGCACCGTTGCACTCGGGCAGGTCTCTCCGGAGCAGAAGCTGGTGTATGACACCGTGCTGCAGGCACAGCTGGCCGCCATTGACGCCGTGCGCAGCGGCGTGGTCTGCCGGGATATTGACAAGGTGGCCCGCGACATCATCAATGCAGCCGGCTACGAGGGCTGCTTCGGCCACGGCCTCGGTCACAGCGTCGGGGTGGAGATCCACGAGCGCCCGAATTTCAATACCCGCTGCGATACGGTGCTGCGCGCCGGCACGGTGATGACCGTAGAGCCGGGCATCTACCTGGAAAACCGCTTTGGCGTGCGTATTGAGGATATGGTCTATGTCACCGGGGACGGGTGCATTGACATCACCGAAAGCCCCAAGCAGCTTCTGTGCCTGTAACCAAGCACTTGCGAACAAACGCCTGTGGCAGCCCCGCAAAAATATTGCGGGACTGCTGCAGGTGTTCTTTTTGTTCCATTTTTGACGGAGAAACACCACCTTTTGAATGAAAAGTCTATTGTGAAACGGCGGAATTATGCGAAAATAGTTGGGAGGACGCCGGCGGAAGGCTGCCCCAGGCAAGCTGACCCGCCCACACAAAAACAGCCATACAAACGGAGGATCGTGGCATGAACGAAATCAACCCCCCTTTTATCGGCGCAGCCTATTACCCGGAGGATTGGCCGGAAAGCGAAATGCCCTATGATATTGCCAAAATGCAGGAATACGGCATCCGCGCCGTCCGCATCGGCGAGTTTGCCTGGAGCCGGATGGAGCCTGTCGAGGGCACATTCGACTTTACCTGGCTGCACCGGGTGGTGGACCGGCTGGCGGCAGCCGGTATCCGTGTCATCATGGGCACACCGACCGCCGCACCGCCCATTTGGGTAACGGACAAGGACAGCGAGATGTTCCGGCAGGATGTCAGCGGCCACCGCGTCACCCATGGCGGGCGGCAGCACGCCTGCTCCAACAATCCCACCTACCTTGCCTGCTGCGACAGGATCGTCACCGCCCTGGCCAAGGAATTCGGCCGGGACGACAATGTGATCGGCTGGCAGATCGACAATGAGCTGTTCCTGCAGCAGTGCCACTGCCGGCATTGCGATGAGCAATTCCGCCTGTACCTGAAAAAGAAATACGGCACGATCGAAAACCTGAACAAGCAATGGAACCTGACCCTGTTCAGCTCGGCCTACCGCAGCTTTGCGGATATCTCCACGCCGGGGATCGGCTGGAAGCACCCCAGCTATCTGCTGGAATACAAGAATTTTGAGGGCGAAACACAGGTCGCCTTTGCCGCCCGGCAGGCAGCGATCCTCCGGCAGTACACCGAGGCCCCCCTCGGCACCGACCAAATGCCGTTCAACACGATCCATTACCGCCATATGCACCAGCCGCTGGATCTGGTGATGTTCAACCACTATAACCGCACAAATGACCTGTGGGAAGCCGGCCTCTGGATGGACTACCTGCGGAACATGAAGGACCGCCCCTTCTGGGTCACGGAGACCGCCACCTGCTGGAACGGCGGCACCGTTATGCCCGGCGGCATCAACCGGGACGGCTATTGCTACGCCAATACCTGGATGACGCTGGCACTGGGCGGCGAAGCGACCATGTACTGGCTGTGGCGCACCCACTGGACAGGGCACGAGCTGATGCACGGCTCTGTGCTGGAAAGCTGCGGCCGGCCGCAGTACAATGTGGAGGAGGTAAAGCAGGCGGCCGCCGATTTTGACAAGGCGGCGGATTTTGTGAACAGCACCACCGTGTCCACGGAGGTTGCCCTGCACTTTACCGCCCTGAACACCAAGCTGTTTGCCACGCAGGCTATGGTGTACGGCTTTGAATACGAAAAGCTGCTTAAACAGCACTTCTACCGTCCGCTGATCGACAGCGGCCTGCGCCCGGATGTGATCGACGCCGAGGTGCCGCTCGACCGCTATAAGCTGATCTTCTCCCCGCTGATGGCGGTGCTGGACGAAAACGGCCTGCCCGAACGGCTGAAGACCTGGATCGAAAACGGCGGCGTGTGGGTAACCGGGCCCATGACAGACATCCGGCGCGCCGACGGCAGCAAATATCTTGACCGCTACCACGGCCATCTGGAATCGCTGACCCCAGCCTATTTCCGCCACATGGTGCCGGATGCCGACGGCGCTTTCAAAGGCCGCTGGGCCGACGGGACGGATTTTGAGGGCAGCTGGTACTATGAGTGCTTCGAACCGGGCCGGGGAGAAGATATGGCCTTCATCAAATCGGGCAGCCGGTACCTGGAGGGCATGAGCATCCTGCAGCAGCACCGCGTGGGCAAGGGCTGCGTCATCATATTGGGCACCCTGCCGGACTATGCGGCTATGCGCCGCCTTGTCACCCACGCCTGCGCGCTGGCCGGCGTCTGCTGCGACCGGACCGAGGGAAACTCCCTGCTGGTGGCCGACCGGAACGGCCGGAACCGGCGCGGGGTCATATTGGTGGATATCGGCGGCAACGGCGGCGTTTATCATAATGCGCAGGGGCTGACCGACATCCTGACCGGCAGCCGCTATACCGGCGATATTGCCGTCAGGCCGTATCAGGTGCTGGTTCTGGAGGAACAGCCGTAACCACCGCTACATATTTTTCCGCCTGGATAAGCCGGAGCCGCTGCACCCATTTGTGCGGCAGTTCCGGCTTTTTGACGGAGAAACACCGTATTTTGAATGAAATATCCATGGTGAAATCGGCAGATTATGCGAAAATGAAAGGGGCTGTATGCCCCGCACGATAGACAACATTGTATAGACAAAGCAATCGGGGTACAATGGCTTTTTCAGCAAAACAGCGTCCTTATCGGCTTTGTTGCCCTCCACTCAGAATACGCCAGTATTCTTCGGTCGGGACGCCGCGCCGCTAAGAAACGCTGTTTTGCCGAAAATCCTCGACCTGAAACGAGAAGATTTTTTCGTTTTGGAAGTCGAAGAACGCAGCAATACTGCCGTATTGCGAGTGATGAGACAAACAAAACGGGGAAATATTCCGTTTCAGGAGCCGTTGTACCCCGATTGCTTTGTCTACCATTATGATCAAAAAAAGAGTTGTAACAGAAAGAATGGATGGGTATAATGAAAAACAGGCAAAATCAGTTCATCAATCCCGAAACCGAAAAGAAGATCGACGCCCTGCTGGCCGAAATGACCGTCAGGGAGAAGATCGGGCAGCTCCACCAGCTGGGCACCTCGCCGGTCGGCGGCTTTGAAATCTCCAAGCAGGAGATGCAGAAGCTGCTTGAGGCCGGCAGGCTGACACAGGAGGACTATGACAGCTGGACCTCCAACAAGCAATGGGACGAAAACGAGGACCTGGTGCGGGCGGGCGAGATCGGCTCCTTTCTGGGGCGCGCCAAGGATCCGGAATTCTATAACCATCTGCAAAAGGTGGCGGTGGAGGAATCCCGGCTGGGTATTCCGCTGATCTTCGGCAATGATGTTATCCACGGCCACCGCACGGTCTTCCCCATCCCGCTGGCCGAAAGCTGCGCCTTTGATGACGAGACCTTTGAGGTCTCGGCCGCCATCGCGGCCAAGGAATCTGCCGTTCAGGGCATCCACTGGACCTTTGCCCCCATGCTGGATATCTCGCGGGATGCGCGCTGGGGACGCATTGCCGAAAGCGCCGGCGAGGACACCTACCTGTGCAGCCGCTACGCCGCCGCAAAGGTGCGCGGCTTCCAGGGGAAGGATGTATCGGATAAAGACCGGATCGTTGCCTGTGCAAAGCATTTCGTTGCCTACGGGGCGGCGGAGGGCGGCAGAGACTACAACTCGGTGGATATGTCGCTGCAGAAGCTCTGGAACACCTATCTGCCCCCGTTCAGGGCGGCCTGCGAGGCTGGCGCAGGAACCTTTATGTCCGCCTTTAACGACCTCAACGGCGTCCCGTGCACGGCAAACGCCTATCTGCTGCGGACGGTCCTGCGGGAAAAATTCGGCTTCAGGGGCTTTGTGGTCAGCGATGCCTTCAGCGTAGATGAATGCGTTGCCCACGGCGTGGCGGCAGACCGGAAGCAGGCGGCAGACCTCTGCCTGAACGCCGGCGTAAACATGGACATGGTGGTCGGCTGCTACCGCGAGCATGTGGAGGCGCTTCTGCAGGAGGGAAAGATCTCCATGCAGACCCTGGATGAGGCTGTGCGCGAGGTCCTGCGCATCAAATTTGCCAAGGGGCTGTTCGATCACCCGTACACCGATGTATCGCAGGCCGGGGAGATCCTGCTGTGTGAGGAACACCGGCAGGCTGCGCTCAGAGCTGCAGAAAAATCCATCGTCCTGCTGAAAAATGAGGGCGTGCTGCCGCTGCGCAGGGACGCAAAGATCGCCGTATTGGGCGAGCTGGCGGACGATGCCGCCGAAATGCTCGGCTGCTGGGTGCTGGGCGGCCGGCCGGAGGAGACGGTAACGCTGGTTGACGCCCTGAAGGCGCAGAACATCCAATTTGTGTACGAGCCCTGCTGCGGTGTGGAGACCCCCTTTGACCGGGAGGCCTTTGCGCGTGCCACTGCGGATGCCGATGTGATCATCGCCGCGGTGGGCGAACGGCGGAGCATGAGCGGCGAGGCCGCCTCCTACTGCGACATCGACCTGCACGGTGAGCAAAAGGCGCTTATCCGCGCGCTGCGCGATTGCGGCAAGCCCTTTGTGACCCTGCTGTTCAACGGCCGACCGCTGGCCATCCGCGAGGTGGCAGAAAGCACACCGGCACTGGTGGAATGCTGGCACCTGGGCACCGAGGCCGGCAATGCCATCTGCCATGTGCTGTTCGGCGACTACAACCCCACCGGGCGGCTGACAGCCACCTTCCCCAACTATTCGGGCGAGTGCCCGGTCTATTACAGCCACCTGAATACCGGGCGTCCCACCTCCGAGGTACGGCACTCGGCCAAATACCAGGATGCGCCGCTGAAGCCGCTGTATCCCTTCGGCTATGGGCTGAGCTACACCCAATACTCCTACAGCAATCTTTCAGCAGAGATCACCGATGCAGGCATCGCGGTCTCAGTGGAGGTGGAAAACAGCGGCAGCGTACCCGGCACCGAGACTGTGCAATTCTATCTGCAAGATGTGGTGGCCAAGATCGCGCGTCCCGTGCGGGAGCTGAAGGAATATAAGAAGGTATCGCTGCAGCCGGGTGAAAAGGCCACCATTTCGGCCGTTCTGCCGTTTGATACCATCGGCTACTATGACGAGACCCTGACCTACACGGTCGAGCCGGGCGAATTCCGGCTCTTTGTGGGGCACGATTCCACCGCGGAGCTTTCGGTTTCCGTGTTCTTAGAAGAAAACAGAAAAAAGTGAGGCGAACACCTTGACACTCGAAAACAAGCATATCCGGGCACAGTTTTCTCCGAAGGAGGGCTGGATCACCGGCCTGTATTCAGCGCTCGGCCCCTACAACCTGGCCGATAAACGGGGCTTTGGCGGCATCCGCTATACGCTGCGGACCGATGATATTACCACCGATGAGCCGTTTGTCCTCTATAAGGATAAGAAGGCCGGCTATACCGCCTGCACAGTCTCGGGCGATACCGCCGTCTGCGAAAACACCCACCTGGGGTTCCATACGCAGTTCACACTGGAGGAGGATGTGCTGGTGATCCGCTCCCACGCGGAAAATGCCGCCCTCTCCCAGTTCGGCATTGACCTGAATTTCAACTTCCTCGGCAAAAAGAACGGCACCTATGTGGGGCAGCTGATCCCCTCCTCCCCGTATACCTCTGACACCGAGGACCGGCTGTATTATATCCTGCCGATCGTGAACGGCGGCTTTTGCGGGATCGTTTCGCTCACCCCGGGCAGTCTGTGGCGGCTCGACTATTCGCCGTACTGCTCCGGGCACTATATCAACGGCTTCCAGATCATGTCCTCGACCGATAAGGCGTTCGGCCGGGAGGGCGGGAAGGCGCTGACGCTCAAGCTGTTCTTTGCCAAAACCATTGAGGAGTGCTACGACCGGATCCGGCAGCTTTTCGGCTGCCCGATGATCCTGCCGGGCGTAACCGGAACCTTTGGCGATTCGCTGACGGTCGATGTGCTGGGCGGGGCGGACACTGTCCGGGTGCTGCTGGATGACCGGCAGGAGACCGTGCCTGTGCAGGACGGCAAGGCCGTTATCCACAGGCTCGGCTACGGCCGGCATACGCTGATCCCCAGTGCCGGCAGCGCAGCCGGCCTGGATACCCAGGTCTGGTTCGGGGAGGATGCACGGACGCTTTTTGAAAAAAGCTGCGATGCTGTCAAAGAACCCTACCACGGGGACGATAACCTGTGCGAGGGCATGAGCTGGTGCTGGGCCATGCTGCAGTATATGAACCTGTACGGCAGCCGGAAGTACCTCGACACCGTCCGGACAGCGTTCAAAACTGTCATGTGCGACGGGGTCGAGCCGCTGGACAGGCAAACCATCCTGCCCTACTCCGTGGACGGCCTGCCGCCGTACCACATTTATCACTCCGACCGGGTACAGGAGCAATTCTTCGGCGTCTCCATGCTGACGGAAATGTACCGCCTGACAAAGGAAACGGTGTATCTGGACTACGCCGTACACTCCGCGAAAGCCATGATCGAGACCTATCAGCGGGCGGACGGCGCCATCGCCCCAAAAACCGATTATACCACCGTCTGTGCGCCCATCATCCCCATTATCGACCTGGCACGGCTGTTCCGGGAGCAGCAGGATGAGGCACAGTACCGGTACTTTGCCGCCGCGGCCGAAAAAATGGCCGACTACCTTGTCAGGCGCGACCTGCACTTCCCCACCGAGGGCGAGATCAGCGATGTGAACGATGAGGAAATGGAGGAAGGCTCCATCTCCTGCACGGCGCTCTCCGTGCTGTACTATTGCCGGTATATCGAGCGGCGGCAGGAATACATCGACTTTGCCGAAAAGATCCTGCGGCTGCACGATCACTGGATCACCTACACACCAGATGTCCGGCTGTACCGCTCCACCATGCGCTGGTGGGAGACCATCTGGGAGGGGGACGGTACCGGACCGGCCATCTGCGCCGGGCACGCCTGGACTATATGGCGTGCCGAGGCCGACTACCACATGGCGGTGCTGACCGGCAACGAGGCATATTTCCAGAAGTCGCTCAACGGGTTTATGACCAACCTTTCCAAGATCACCGCCGATGGCAGCTCCTATGCCTGCTACCAGCCGGATTACTTTACCGGTGGCGGGCATGAGGGCACCCGCCGCTCCCGCAAGCAGCTATCGGCTGAGGATTATCCGAAGCGGTATGAGCTGACGCACGATTACCCGCGGCATACGGACAATTCCCTTTCGCGGTATATGTGGGCCAGAGCCTGCGCCACCTGGCTGAAGGATGGGAAATGGTGATCCCCGTCCGGCTATTCTATCCTGACCGTCAGCCCCCTGCCAACCAACCGGTCGGCAGGGGGCTGCCATTTGTCCAAAGGCTGCCTTTTCCGGCCGAAAAAGCGGTGAAAAAACTTACAGAGGCACAAAAAATATTGGAGTCTTGATTTTTTGTATTCTTTATGGTATGATAGTTACTATCAATTTTCGGCAAACGCGTGCAAAATATGCCGAAAAGGGCATTTAACGCTGTGACCGGCCATTCATTTCCTCTCGTACGGCAGCCTGTGCAAGGCAGTGTATCCGGGAAACACCGCTGACAGCTCTTTTGCTCATATAGATATTTGAATAGAGAAAGCGGGTACCCGCTTTCTCTATTCCGCAGCCTGTACAGGCTGCGGCGCCGGTGCGCCGGCAAGAAAAACACCAAGGAGTTGACACTGCTTTGACAAAGTACATCATCAAGCGTCTGGCAACAGCGCTGCTGAGCATCTTCATCGTGGCAACGCTGACCTTCTTCCTGATGAATTTGGTGCCCGGCGGCCCGTTTGTGGCAGAAAAGAACATCAGCCAGGCGGCACAGGAAGCGCTGGCGCAGAAATACGGCCTGGACAAACCGCTGATGGAGCGGTATGCCACCTATATGACCGATCTGCTGAAGGGCGACATGGGTGCCAGCCTGAAGCAGCGCGGCCGGAATGTATCCGATATTATTTTCACGAAATTCCCGGTATCGGCGCGCCTGGCAGGCATTGCGGTGCTGGTGGCGCTGGTGGTAGGTATTCCGTTGGGCTGTCTCTCCGCCTTCAACCGCGGAAAATTCGCCGATAATTTCATTCTGGTGCTGGCCACCTGCGGCATCGCCATACCAAGCTTTATCAGTAGTGTACTATTACTATACACCTTTGGAAGTAAACTAAATATTTTGCCCACGGTGGGACTGAATTCGCTTTCCTCGTACATTATGCCGGTCACGGCACTGGCGATCTATCCGTCGGCCTATATCACGCGTCTGATGCGTTCCAGCCTGCTGGATGTGATGGGACAGGATTACATCCGTACCGCCCGCGCCAAGGGTCTGTCCAATTTCAAGACCCTGTTCAAGCACGCGCTGCGCAATGCGATCCTGCCGGTGGTCACCTATGTCGGCCCCATGCTGGCCAGCCTGATGACCGGCTCCTTTGTGGTGGAAAAGATCTTCACCGTGCCCGGCCTCGGCCGCGAGTTTGTTTCGGCCATTACCAACCGTGATTATACCATGATCATGGGCACGACCATCGTGCTGGCCACGCTGGTCATCCTGGCCAATGTGGTGGTGGATATCCTGTATAAGGTGATTGATCCCCGCATCAAATTGAAGTAAAGGAGCGAAGACGGACATTATGAGTAGTTTAAGCAGCAGAAAACCCTTCAGCCTGCAACTAAATCCGGACGATTTCGCTCCCGCCACGCCGGATGAGAAGCAGGAGCTTGTCATCATGCGGGACAGCGTGAGCTTCTGGAAGGACGGCGTGCGCCGCCTGTTCAAGAACCGCATTGCCGTGATCAGCCTGGTCGTCATCCTGCTGATCGTGCTTTTTGCCTATTTCCTGCCGGCTGTGTGGCCGTATAGCTATGAGCAGCAGATCCGCGGCAGCGAGAACCTGGCGCCTTTTGAGTTCAGCTCTGCGGAGCTGGCGCGCAAGGCCGCCGGCGAAAAGGTGTTTCCACACATCTGCGGCACCGATAAGCTGGGGCGCGATTTTGCCGTGCGTCTGATGATGGGCACCCGCATCAGCCTTACCGTCGGCCTGATCTGTGCCGCGCTGGTACTGATCGTCGGCGCCACTTTCGGCGCCATTGCCGCCTATGCCGGTGGCTGGGTGGATAACATCATGATGCGCCTGACCGATATCCTGTATACCATTCCGGATATCCTGCTGATCATCATTCTTTCCATGGTGCTGAAAGAACGCCTGGAGGCTCTCTCCAATGTTCCCGGCTTCCACTGGATGCAGATTGTCGGCCCCAATCTGGTGGCCATCTTCCTCGTATTCATCCTGCTGTATTGGGTCGGCATGGCCCGTATCACCCGTTCGCAGGTACTGATTCTCAAAGAAGCGGAGTATGTTACCGCCGCCCGTGCCCTGGGTGCCGGCAGCGCCCGCATCATCCGCAAGCATCTGCTGACCAACTGCATCGGCACACTGATCGTGACCACCACGCTGCAGATCCCCTCGGCCATCTTTACCGAGAGCTACCTCAGCTTTCTTGGCCTCGGCGTGGCGGCTCCCATGCCGTCGCTCGGCTCACTGGCCACCGACGCCGTGAAGGGTATGAACACCTACCCCCACCTGCTGCTGCTGCCGGCCATTCTCATCAGTGTGACCATTCTGGTCTTTAACCTTTTCGGTGACGGTCTGCGCGATGCGTTCGATCCGAAGCTGAAAACCTGAGAGGAGGATGCAACATGAGTGAAAAACTGTTGGAAATCCAGGACGAGCATCTCTCCTTCTTCACCCCGGCCGGCGAGGTCAAGGCGCTCAACGGCGTCTCTTTCTCCATGGAGGAGGGCGATGTGCTGGGGATCGTGGGCGAATCCGGCTCCGGTAAGTCGGTCACGGCCTACTCCATTATGGGACTCAATGCCCACCCCGGCAAGCTGGTTGGCGGCACCATTCGGTTCAACGGCCATCAGATCGACCAGATGACGGAGGAGGACTTCCGCAAGATCCGCGGCAATGAGGTGTCTATCATCTTTCAGGACCCCATGACCAGCCTGAATCCGGTCTATACCATCGGCAATCAGATTGAAGAAGTGATCCTGCTGCACACCAATAAGACCAAGCAGGAGGCCCATGCACGGGCGCATGAGCTGCTGGAGCTGGTCGGCATCAATGAACCGGATAAGCGCCTCAAGCAGTATCCGCATGAGCTTTCCGGCGGTATGCGCCAGCGGGTGATGATTGCCATTGCCCTGGCCTGTGAGCCGAAGCTGCTGATCGCCGATGAGCCGACCACGGCGCTGGATGTGACCATCCAGGCGCAGATTTTGGAGCTGATGCAGGAGCTGCGGCAAAAGCTGGGCATGAGCATTATCATGATTACCCACGATCTCGGTGTGGTTGCCAGCATGTGTGAGAAGATCGCCGTGATGTACGCCGGCCACATTGTCGAATATGGCACAACGGATGAAATCTTTTATCAGCCCAGCCATGAGTATACCAAGGGACTGATCAAATCCATCCCGAACCTGAACGCCGAGGAGGTCACCCGCCTGGTCCCCATCGAGGGACAGCCGGTGGATCTGCTGAATCCGCCCGCCGGGTGCCCCTTTGCTCCCCGCTGCGCCTCCTGCATGAAGATCTGTCTGCGGGAGATGCCGCCGAAAACGCAGCTCAGCGATACCCACTATACCCACTGCTGGCTGCGCCAGAAAGAAGAAGCGGAAGGAGCGGTCAGCCATGAGTGAAGAGAAAAATCTGGTGGAGATACAGCATCTGCAGCAGTATTTCCCCGCCGGCGGCCACGGAAAGCACAAGAAGTATGTGCAGGCAGTGGACGATGTCTCCTTTGCCATCCGCAAGGGCGAGACCCTGGGGCTGGTCGGCGAGTCCGGCTGCGGCAAGACCACCGTCGGCCGCACGATGCTGCGGCTGTATGAGCCAACAGACGGCACCATCATCTACGACGGCAAGACCATCTTTGACAAGAAAAAGAAGATTGCCGTGGATATGCTGCCCTACCGGCGCAAAATGCAGATCGTGTTCCAGGATCCCTATGCCAGCCTGGATCCCCGCATGACCATCGGGGACATTGTGGGCGAGGCCATTGATATCCACAAGCTGGCGGCCAACAAGCAGGAGCGCCGTGAGCGCATCATCAGCCTGCTGGAGCGCGTGGGGCTGAACAGTGAGCACGCCAACCGCTATCCGCACGAATTTTCCGGCGGCCAGCGGCAGCGCGTGGGCATTGCCCGGGCACTGGCGGTCAATCCGGAATTTATCGTCTGCGATGAGCCGGTATCGGCACTGGATGTGTCCATCCAGGCGCAGGTGGTGAATATGTTTGAGGATCTGCAGCAGGAGCTGGGGCTGACCTACCTGTTCATTGCCCATGATCTGAGCGTGGTGCGGCATATTTCCAACCGCATCGGCGTGATGTATCTCGGCAAGCTGGTGGAGCTGGCGGACAGCTATGAGCTGATTTCCCACAGCGTACACCCCTACACCCGCAGCCTGATCTCGGCCATTCCGGTGGCCGATCCCATCACGGCCCGCGCCAATAAGCGTATCCCCCTGCAGGGAGATGTGCCCAGCCCGCTTAACCCCCCCAGCGGCTGCCGTTTCCGCACGCGCTGCCCCTATGCGGATGAATGTTGCGCCGCCGAGGTGCCGGAATTCCGCGAGGTCAGCCCCGGTCACTGGGCGGCCTGCCACCACCTGGATCGGGTAAAGTAAGCGGCATTGAATTTTTGTATTTAATGCGTCGCCAGGGCGCATTGGATAAATTGCAGGTAACTGCGAAATTTTGCGAAATGGAGTGGAGAAAATGAAAGCAAAGAAAATCATGGCACTGGTTTTGGCTTTCTGCATGGTGCTTGGTCTCGTAAGCCTCTCCGGCTGCGGTAAAAAGACGGCCAAGGGCGTCACCGTTCAGATCGGCCCGAACCCCGAAACCCTTGACCCGGCTCTGAACAGCGCTGTGGACGGCGGTAACATGCTGATCACCCTGTTTGAGACCCTGCTGATCATTGATCAGGACAACAAGGTACAGCCCGGTCAGGCGGAGAAGTACACCGTCAGCGACGACGGTCTGACCTGGACCTTCACCATGCGTGACGGCCTGAAGTGGTCCGACGGCACCGAGCTGAACGCGAAGGACTTCGAGTACACCTTCAAGCGGATCGCCGATGTCGATCTGGCTGCCCCCTATGCCGACACCGTTATCGGTATGATCGACGGCTATAAGGATGCCATCGGCAACCCCGATGCTGAGGGCAAGACCACCACGGAGCCCAATCCCGACCTGCTGAATGTGAAGGCAAGCGAGGATGGCAAGACCCTGACCATCCAGCTGGCGTATCCCTGCTCTTACTTTGATAAGATCGTGGCGTTCGGCACCATGAGCCCGGTGCAAAAGGCGACCGTGGAAGCCAATGGCGATGCCTGGGCGACCAAGCCGGAGACCTATGTCTGCAACGGCCCCTACATGATCTCTGAGTGGACGGAGAGCGAGCGCATCGTCTGCAAGAAGAACCCGAACTACGCGGGCGGCTGGGATAGCAGCAAGATCGTGACCGATACGCTGAACTTCCTGCTGCTGGAGGATTCCAGCGCTTCTTATGCGGCCTACACCAGCGGTGAGGCTCAGCTGATCAAGGATGTTCCCACCGAGGAGATCCCCAGCCTGACCAAGGCTGAGAACGGCGGCGACTTCTATGTGGACACCATTCTGGGCACCTACTATCTGAACATGAACACCCAGAAGGCTCCCTTCAACGATGTCAATGTGCGTAAGGCTCTGAACCTGGCTATCGACCGCGATTACATCGCCAACACGCTGATGCAGGGCACCTACAGCCCCGCCTACAACTTCGCCGGCCCCGGCATCGTGGACAACGAGGGCATGTTCTTCGATAACTCCGTGAGCGCCAACGGCGGCGAGACCTACATCAGCAAGGATTACGAGGCCAACAAGGCCGCCGCGAAGGCTGCCCTGGCTGAGGCTGGTTATCCGGATGGTAAGGGCTTCCCGACCATCACCTACTCCACCAACGATTCCGGCTACCACAAGGTTGTGGCTGAGTACCTGCAGAGCTGCTACAAAGAGGTTCTGGGGATCGAAATGAAGATCGACATCGTCGAGTGGAAGGCATTCACTCCCCAGCGCCGCGCCGGCAACTACGAGATGGCTCGTAACGGCTGGGTTATGGACTACAACGATGCCTCCAACATGATCGAGCTGTTCCTGTCCACCAACGGCAACAATGATGGCAAGTACAACAGCAAGGCCTTCGATGATGCTCTGAACGGCTCCAAGGTCGCCGATTCCAAGGTGCACTTTGAGAAGCTGCATGAGGCTGAGAAGATCATGATGGACGATTATGCCTGCATCCCGGTCGCTTACTACAACGACTTCTGGCTGCAGAGCAAGACGCTGAAGGGCACCTGGCACAGCCCCTATGGCTACTGGTATCTGCAGTATGCCTACATTGAGGGCTAATTGACCTGACAGCGCCGTCTGATAGCGGCAACCGGCCGCCCGCAACAGCTCAGGCTGTTGCGGGCGGCTTTCCTTTTCCGGCTTGAAAACGGCGCCGCGGCGTGGTATGATAGAGACCAAGGAGATGAATTTTCGATGGATGTTACACAACGCTTTCTCGATTATGTACGCTTTCACACCACCTCGGATGATGCCAGCACAAGCTGCCCCTCTACGCCGGGACAGCTGACCCTGGCTGATCACCTGGTGCAGGAACTGCTGCAGGCTGGCGTCGGCGACGCCGCCCGCGATGAAAACGGTTATGTCTATGGCCACATTCCTGCCACCCCCGGCTGCGAGAGCCGCCCGGTGATCGGGCTGATCGCCCACATGGATACCTCACCGGATGTCAGCGGCGCCAATGTGCAGCCGCAGATTATCCGCTTTGACGGCAGCAATGCCCCCATGGTGGAGGAACGCTATCTTGGGCAGGAGCTGATCGTGACCGATCACACTACCCTGCTGGGGGCGGATGACAAAGCCGGCGTTGCCGAGATCATTGCCGCCTGCGCGGCCCTGACGGCTGACCCGGCGGCACGGCACGGCGCCATCAGCATCTCCTTCACCCCCGATGAGGAGATCGGGCGCGGCGCCGACTGCTTTGATTTCAAACGCTTTGCCGCCGACTACGCCTATACGGTGGATGGCGGAGAGCTGGGCGAGATCGAATATGAAAACTTCAATGCGGCCGGCGTCACCCTGACGGTGCATGGGGTGAATACCCACCCCGGCACCGCCAAAGGCAAGATGCGCAATGCGCTGCTGTACCTGCATGAGTTCATTGCCCTGCTCCCGGCCGCCGAAGCACCGGCACACACCGAGGGACGCGAGGGCTTTTACCATGTGGCGGAGGCCAGCGGCAACGAGAGTGAAGCTACCCTGCGTATGCTTATCCGTGACCACGACCGCGCCGCCTTTGAGCAGCGCAAGCAGTATCTGCAGGATGCCGTGGACTTCCTTAACCGCAAATACGGCGCGGATACCTTCGCCTTGCGTATCACCGACAGCTACTACAATATGCGCGAGGTGATCGAGCAACATATGGAGATCGTGCAGCGGGCACAGGATGCCATGCGCGCCGCCGGCGTGGAGCCGGTCATTCTGCCCATCCGCGGCGGCACCGATGGCGCCCGGCTCTCCTTTGACGGCCTGCCCTGCCCCAACCTGTCCACCGGCGGCATGAATTTCCACAGTATTTATGAAGCCATCCCAGTGGAAGCGCTTTCAAAGATGGTAGAGGTTCTTATTCATATCGTCACAGCCGAAGCCTGACACGATCAAAGACAAAAAATTTCCCCCGCTATTCTATTGCTATGCCCATCGGCCATAAACGCTGTTCCAAACCAAAAAGGAGCGGGAGTCTCTGCGGCAATGCCGCGGAGACTCCCGCTCCTTTTCCATTTTTCTGCACTTACAGCACACGGCAGAGCAGCATATAACACGCCGTGCCGACGAAGATGGACAGCAGCGTATTCCGCCGCCAGTAGTGCACCGCGGCAACCGCCGCAGCGGAGATCAGCTCCGGAAGACCGTGGTTACCGGTCAGCAGGGAAACATCCTTCAGGCTGTATACGGCCAGCAGGCCGATAATCGCCGGCGGGATCAGCGGCGTCAGATCGTCAATCAGCTGCGGGTGTTTCTTTCCATTAGGGAACAGCAGCGGCGGCAGAAACCGCCACAGCAGCACCCCCAGGGTCAGCGCAGCAACCAGCCCCGCCTTTTGCAGCATCGTCAGACCCATGACAGCTTCCTCCTTGTGGGAATAAAGATCAGGAAGATCAGCCCCAGGGCCGGAATAACCATGCGGCCGCTGCCGAACACCAGCAAAGCCGCCAGCGAACAGCCCGCCCCCACCAGCGCACACCGGCGGGTGCTGCGCTGGCGCAGCATATCCGTCAGCATGGCCACATACATGGCCGTGAGCGTGAAATCCAGCCCCTGTATGGCAAAGGGCAGCAGCGAACCAAGCAGGCCGCCCGCCAGCGTGCCTATCCCCCAATACAGGTAGTTCAGCACAAATACGGCCGTATAAAAGGCGCCGCTGCTCACCTCCGGCGGCGGGGGCGTTGTGGCCGCAATGGCAAAGCTTTCGTCCGAAAGCATATAGAACAGCAGCGGGCGGCTTTTGCCGGCATCGGCAAAGCGATTGAGCATCCCCATGCTGCAGAAAAAGTACCGCGCATTGATCGTCAGGCTGAGCACAAACGCGCCCAGCGGATCAAAGGGGGCAGCAAAATAGGGCACGGCGGCGTACTGCATACTGCCGCTATATGCCAGCAGGCTGACCAGCAGCGCCCACACCGGACTGCAGCCCTTGGACTGCATCAGGATCCCATAGGCAACAGACAGCACCAGATAGCCCGCCATCACCGGAACGGTATACGGAAAAGCGACCCGCACCGTCGATAAAAAAGCGCCTTTTTTCATTTCCATCCTTCTTTTCCGATACCCGCCCCGGACTTAGGGCAGCAGACTTTTCATAATCGCTATGGCCAGACGGGCGTACTGCAGCTGCAGTGCTGTGTCCGGACCGACACGGCGCAGCTTGAGTTCCATATTGTATACCCCGTCATAATGGATATCCGCCAGGGCCTTCATAACCTCCTGCCAATCCAGCGTGCCCATCTTGGGCGCCAGATGCATATCCTCCACCCCATCGTTATCGTTCAGGTGCAGGCATTCAATGGCGCCACCGAGCCGGCGGATCATCTCCGTACAGGAGCTCTGCCCGGCAAATGCGGCCGCGCGGTGCGTATGCCCGGTATCCATGCACACGCACAGATGCTCCGCATACGCCGGTATGGCCTTGAATTCCTCATAGGCGTGGATAAATTCCTCCGTATCGCCGAAAAAGTCCACCGTCCGCCCGCCATCCGCCGTATGGATGCTGCCCAGCGTCTCTGTGGCAATGCACACACCGTATTCCTGCGCAAAGGGCAGAAAATCCCGGAACATCTGCCGGTTGAGTGAGCGCTGATCCTCCGGGGCGGCCGCCGCCCCCAGATGGACCGCATGCATCACGCAATAGCGGCTGCCCAGTGCCCTGGTCGCCAGCAGATCCAGCCGCGCCGAGAGACGCTGCCCCTCATTGAAGTCCGGCTCGTCAAGGCGGTAGGCGCGGATACGGCCGTGCGTCTGCGCGACCCGGACACCGATTGACTCCCCATATTGCCGCAGCGCAGTATAATACGCTTCGATCTCCTCCGGAGAGCCCACCGCATACCGGTCGTTCTCCTTTTGCACGGAGTGGGAGGAGAGGTCAAAATCCACATAGGACAGCCCCAGCTCATGGGCGAGTTCCAAAGCCCGCTGATCGCCATATTTCCACTGAAACTCTGCGATACAAAGAGAAACATCTGCCATACCCGCTAACCTCCGTTGTGCCTTTTCTGCCCCGATTATACGCGCCGGCCGGCAAATTGTCAAGCCTGCGGCCAAAGAGCGTAAGCGCTGCCATTGCAAAAAAGGCCACCAAATGAAAAAGCAGTTGAATACCGCCCGAAAGCGTGTTATACTAAACAGCGTAAACCATACGCACAGGAGGCGCGCTATGTTGGATTTTATACGGGTGGCTGCCGCAGTACCGGAGGTTTCCGTGGGCAATGTGACGGAAAATGTCCGCCGCATGATCGAAAAAGCACAGCAGGCCGCAGAAAAGCGGCCGCAGCTGACGGTATTCCCGGAGCTGTCGCTCACCGGCTATACCTGCGGCGACCTGTTCTTCCAGCAGACGCTGCTGGAGGCTGCGCGGCAGGGTCTGCGGGATCTGCTGCAGGCCAGCGAAAGCCTGCAGAGCATACTGGCGGTCGGGCTGCCGCTGGAGCTGCGCGGCGGGCTGTATAACTGCGCCGCCATCCTGTACGGCGGCCGGCTGTACGGCCTTGTGGCCAAGACCTATATTCCGAATTACAATGAATTCTACGAGCAGCGGTGGTTCTCCTCCGCGGCGCAGCTGCCGGTCACCGAACTGTCGGCAGCCGAGCTGGGGCTTGCCGACCGGCAGGCCGAGCCGGTGCCGGTGGGACAGGGGCTGCTGTTCGATACCGGAAGCTTCGTTTTCGGTGCCGAGGTCTGCGAGGATCTGTGGGCGACCATCCCGCCGAGCAGCCAGCTGGCTCTCGGCGGCGCCGAGGTTGTGATCAACCTTTCCGCCAGCAATGAGACCATTTCCAAGCGCCGGTATCGCCGGGCGCTGGTACAGCAGCAGTCGGCCGCCCAGCTTACCGCCTATGTGTATGTTTCCGCCGGCTGCACCGAATCCACCACCGATCTGATCTTCTCCGGCCACAGCCTTGTGTGCGAAAACGGCCGTCTGCTGGCCGAAAACACCCACACCATCGACAGTGACTATCTGCTATACAGCGACATCGACCTGGGCAAGCTGCGCACCGACCGCCGCAAGATCAAGACCTTCGCGCAAAGCGCCGCCCTGTGCGGCACCCCCTGCCGGCGGGTCGCCATCCCCTGCCCCGCCGCAGAGAATGACCTGGCCTTTTATCCGGTGGAAAAGCTGCCGTTTGTTCCCAATGTCCGGCGTGACCGCGCCGAGCGCTGCATGGGCATCTTCGAGATGCAGGTGCTGGGGCTGAAAAAGCGCATGGATATTACCCGCTCCCGCCCGATCATCGGCGTTTCCGGCGGCCTGGATTCCACCCTGGCGCTGCTGGTGTGCACCGAGGCTGCGCGCCGCGCCGGGCGGCCAGCGGCCGATGTGGTGGGCGTGACCATGCCGTGCTTCGGCACCACTGACCGCACCTACCGCAATTCCCTTACCCTGATGCAGCAGCTGGGCGTTACCTGCCGGGAGATCCCCATCCGTGCCGCCGTGGAGCAGCATTTCCGGGATATCGGGCACGATCCGGCCAGGCTGGATCTGACCTATGAAAATGCCCAGGCACGGGAGCGCACGCAGGTGCTGATGGATGTGGCCGGGGAGCTGGGCGGCTTTGTGGCCGGCACCGGTGACCTCAGTGAGCTGGCGCTGGGCTGGTGCACCTACAATGCCGACCACATGAGCATGTACGGGGTCAATTGCGGCGTACCCAAGACGCTGGTCCGCTGGATGATCGACAGCATTATGGAGGAAAATATCTTCCCCGGCTGCGGCGAGGTGCTGCGGGATATCCTGGATACCCCCATCAGCCCGGAGCTGCTGCCCCCCGATGAAAAGGGACAGATCGCCCAGCAGACCGAGGAGATTGTCGGGCCATACGCCCTGCACGATTTCTTCCTGTATTATGTTGTGCGCTACGGCTTTGCCCCTGAAAAGATCTATACGCTGGCATGCAAAGCCTTTGCCGACGATTTTCCCCGTGCCACCATAAAAAAATGGCTGGTCTCCTTCTATCGCCGCTTCTTCACCCAGCAGTTCAAGCGCAGCTGCCTGCCGGACGGCGTTAAGATTGGCAGCATCTGCCTGTCTCCCCGCGGCGATTGGCGGATGCCGAGCGATGCCGCCGCTGCCGAATGGCTGCGCCGCGCCGAGGCTTTGCCCACCGAATGATTTTTCCGCTTTCCCTATCGACAATAGACAAAAAGCTGTCCGGGCTGAATCGGCTGATCGCCGATCCCGCCCGGACAGTTTGTTTGGAGGAAGTAAGCGGTTTTATTCGCCGATGGCATCGGTCCGGTAGATGAATTTCACCTGACCGTCCATGCTGTCGGAAAGGCCGGAGAAGGATTGATAGCTCTTGGAGACCTCCACCGTCGCCTTAATACGGGTCACCAGACCGCCGAGGTCACCGTTCACGGCATCCACCAGCCTCTGCACGCCCTTTTCGTTAAATTCCTTCAGGCCACCGGAGAGCTGCATGGCGCCGTCGCGCAGCTGGATCACCCCCTGCGTCAGTGCCGGTGCGCCGTCCTTGAGCTGCAGCACACCGTCATACAGCTCCGCAGCCCCCTTGGAAAGCTCCGCCGTGCCGGCCTTCAGCGTCGCGGCGCCATCCTTGGCACTGCTCACGCCGGCCGTGTACTCCTGCACGCCGGTATAGAATTCGTGGTAGCTGTCCAGTCCCGCAATCGCCTCTGTGATCTGCGGCTGTAGCGTCTGCCTGGCCAGCGAGAGGTATAGCGCCTTCACAGTCGCCTGCCCGGTCGGTGTTGCCACGGCTGCCGCCGCATCCTGCAGCACTTTCGCGCTGGCCTTGTCACCCAGCTGCGCCTTGTAGAGGATCGCACCGATCTCCTGCATGGCCTGCTCCGTGGTCTGGCCGACCGCCAGCCGCTGCGCCAGCAGCAGCTTGACCGGTTCATAATAGCCCTGCGGCACATTTGCATCCGCCAGCTTTTGCTCCAGCACGGTCTTGGCCATCGCCTCCAGCACCGCACTCTGCTGCGCATCCGGGCTCTGCAGCAGAGCTGTCAGCACGGTCGTGTAGTTGTCGATCGTCAGCGTTTCCACCGTCAGACCGTTCTGCGCCAGCTGGCTTTCCACCGAGCGCAGCAGCGTATCAAACACGGTGGCAGCACCGGCGTTCAGCTTGTCATTATTCTCACTCAGCGTGGTCAGACCGGCCAGCAGTGCGGCTGTACCGCTGTCCACCTGTCCGGCGCCATCCTTCAGCTTGGCTGCGCCGGTGGCCAGCTGGTCGATGCCGGAAATCAGCGTACCGGACTTTTCCAGCAGGGTACACAGGCCATTGTACAGCGCGGAGGAGCCGTTCATCAGCTGATCCATGGCATCGGTCAGCTCCTTCAGGGAGGCTGTCAGCTTTTCGGTGGAGTCCAGCTTGTCGGCATCCACCTGGTTGAACAGCTCATTGGTAGCAATGGTCACCGTATTGGTCATAGCGAAGTTCTGCACATCCGCCGTGATCTCAACATACGAGGGGATCTCCAGCTTATCCGCCGAAATCCGCAGGTTTTCCTGCAGGCCGGGGAAGGCGATACCGACCACGGCGGTGTGGCTGCCGTCATTCAGCAGCTTGCCATTGGACACCTCCACATTGGTGAACGCATCGCTGTCCAACAGCATACCGGTCAGCATGGCGAAGGGAACATAGATCGTCTCCTGCTTGCCGTCGATGGTCACTGTCTGGTACTGGTTATTGCGGTAATCGTACCGGATGGTCACCTTGCCGCTTTTGCCGGCCAGCTCCTCGGCGCTGATGGCCTTGCCGTCCAGCTTATACGAAACGGACAGCGTGACCGGCAGCTCCTTCTGCACAGTGCCCTGGCAGTAGATATCCTTGCCCTGTGCATCCCATACACGCATATTGTCCCCATTCATGGTGTAGCTTTCGCTGCCTTTTACATTCTCCACATCCGTCAGCACGGAGCTGTCCTCCAGCGTGGCGCTGCCAAGGGCATTCTTGATCCAATCGCTGACGATGATCTTCTTTACGCTGCCGTCCGCGCCGGCCAGCACATACACGGTCTCGTCCTTTTGGTTGGTCGCTGCGGCGGTCGTATCCGCGGAGGCCGTGGTCTCCGTCTCCTGCGCCGGCTGGCTGTTCGCCGCACCGGTGGCGTAAACCGCCACACCGGCGCCGACCAGCAGAGCCGCACTCAGCACAATCGCCAGCGGCTTGAGCATTTTGGTTTTCATCGTGACATTACCTCCGTTTTCTTTTTCAGCAGATGCGGCATACCGTAGGTGGTCAGGCAGATCAGGCGGTCACACAGCAGCAGCAGCGCCGGCAGGATGAAGATGACCAGCAGCATACTGACAATGGCGCCCCGCGCCATCAGCATACACATCGAGCTGATGATGTCGATATCGGAATACACAGCCACACCGAAGGTGGCGGCAAACAGCCCCAGACCGGAAACCAGGATGGAGGGGATCGACGCGGCCAGCGCCGTGCCGACGCTCTGCCGCTTATCCTGCCCGCTCAGGCGTTCGCTCTTATACCGGGTGGTCATCAGAATGGCGTAGTCCACCGTAGCGCCCAGCTGGATGGTGCTGATGCAGATCGGCGCAATAAACGGCAGCGACTGTCCCAAATAGTGCGGCAGACCAAGATTGATAAAGATGGCCAGCTCGATCACCGCGATCAGGATGAACGGCAGGGAGAAGCTCTTTTCCACCAGGGCAATGATGACGAAGATCGCGATGATGGACACCGCATTCACCACCTGGAAGTCATGGTTGGTGGTCTCGATCATATCCTTCATGCAGGGCGCCTCACCGATCAGCATGCCCTTTTGGTCATATTTCTTCAGGATGGCATTCAGGCTGTCCAGCTGGTCATTGACCTTATCGCTGGCCACCTTATATTCGGAATTGATCAGCAGCAGCTCCCACTTGTCACTCTTCAGGATCTGCCGGATGCTGTCCGGCAGGATCTCTTCCGGCACACGGGAGCCAACCACCGATTCCAGCCCCAGCACATATTTGACGCCGTCCACCTTTTCCATCTCACCGATCATGCTGCGCACCGACTTGGACGGCAGGGTCGCGTCGGTCAGCACCATGTGGGTGGAGGCGATGTCAAAGTCCTCGGAAAGCTTGGAGTTAGCGATCACATACTCCATATCCTCCGGCAGGCACTGCCCCATATCGTAATACACTTCGTCATTGGTCTTGGCATAGCCGTAGTAGGCCGGCGCAATCAGCAGCGCAAAGATCACCAGGAAGACCGGAAACACCTTCACAATGCCCTTGGAAAGCTTGCTCATGTTGGGGATCAGTGAGCGGTGCTTGGTTTTCTGCAGCGGCTTATCCAGCAGCAGGATCAGCGCCGGCAGCACCGTAACACACCCCAGCACACCGAAAATAACGCCCTTGGCCATCACAATGCCAAGGTCGCGCCCCAGCGTGAAGGTCATAAAGCACAGGGCAATGAAGCCCGCCACCGTTGTGACCGAGCTGCCGACGACCGAGGTCATGGTCTCCTTGATGGCCACCGCCATGGCCTCCTTGGGGTCGCCGTAGCGCTCACGCTGCTCATTGTAGCTGTGCCACAGGAAGATGGAGTAGTCCATGGTCACCGCCAGCTGCAGCACCGCAGAAAGCGCCTTGGTGATGTACGAGATCTCCCCAAAGAAATAATTGGAACCCAGGTTGAGCAGGATCATCATGCCGATAGAAGCCAGGAAAACGAAAGGCACCAGCCAGCCGTCCAGCAGCATCATCATTGCCGCGCAGGCACACACCACCGCCAGGCCGACATAGATCGGCTCCTCCTGCTCACACAGATCCTTCAGATCGGTCACCAGGGCGGACATACCGGCAACAAAGCACTGCTTGCCCGCAATAGAGCGTATCTCGCGCACAGCATCCATTGTCACATCCGCCGAGGTCGCGCTGTCGAAGAATACCGCCATCAGCGTGGAGTGGTCGGTATTGAATTCCTTATACAGCGCGTCCGGCAGCAGCTCCTTCGGGATGGTGATATCTGCCAAAGAGGAGTACCACAGCACCGTTTCCACATGGTCCACGGTCTCCAGCTTGTCGCACAGGGCGGCCACCTCTTTATCCGGCATATTCTCCACCACGATAAAGGAGAAAGCCCCCTTGCCGAAATCCTCCAGCAGTTCGTTCTGCCCGATGACAGTATCCATATCGTCCGGCAGATAGGTCAGCATATCGTAGTTGATGCGTGTTCCCACCATGCCCAGCACGGACGGGATCATCAGCAGCACGGCGATAAGCAGAATGGGTATGCGGTATTTCACAACCGCTCTTGAGAAATGCATAGCCGCTTAATCCTCGCTTTCTTCGCTATAGTCAACCTCGATCACATCGGGGCGCTGATGTCGGATGATCTTGACGGCGGTGATGGCCGTGCTGAAGCTGAGAATTCCCTCCGACAGCAGTGTGATCCCAAGCAGGATCATCAGCAGATCGCTGCCGGCACCGGGACGGAACAGCAGCATCAGCCCACACAGCCCACTGACGATCGCCAGCGCCAGGATCAGCCACCAATCCCGCAGGCCGAATTTCCGGGCATCCGCAGCGATCTGGATCTTGAACAGGCTGTCGGTCAGGATGTACAGCCCCAGCGTGATGCACAGGAAGTTCATCATGCCGGCCGGATGCAGCAGCAGCACAAGGCCCAGCACCACCAGCAGAATGCCAAACGGCAGATCGTACTGAAAGGCCAGCCGGTACAGATCCTTGGAAAAATAGCCAACCAGCCGCACACAGCCGAACACCAGCAGCACGATCCCGCAGATCACGCCGAGCACCGCAGCAGAAAACTGCGGCTCCACGATCAGCAGGATACCCAGCACACACAGAACGGCCGAAATCAGAATGTACCCGATCTTGGCGGCTCTCATCGGTGCTATGGAACGCGAACGCATACAAATATCTCCTTTCTTCCCGCAGACGCAGGCTTTCCGGTCAAGGGGTTTCCCGTTTTCTCCCCTCGTCTGCCCCATAGTATAGCAGGGGGAACGCCACCTGAAAACAGACAAAGAAAACCCCGCTGTCCCAAAACTGGGCAGCGGGGGATAAACTGTCTGTTTTTTGGTCAAACGCAGGCAAATGCCTAAACCGCCGGCGGCGTGGGACGGTCGGCCTCCGCGGCGCGGATACGGCACAGCAGCTCCTCGGAAAGGCCGCGGCACAGATCGGCCACGCGGTAGATCTCCTGCACGGCATCATCCTTCATGCCGTTGCGGATCCACTCATACAGCAGGCCGAACAGCTCACACTTGAGCATGCGCACCACAATGGCATGGTCATATGCGCTGATCGCTTCCTGCCCGAAGGCGGTGTTCAGGTAGGTGGTGATCACATACTCACACAGCTCCATGGTATACTGCTCATACATCGCACGGTTGACAGAATTGTAGATGTGCAGCACCGCCTTTTTGTTCTGCAGGGCAAAATGGAATGCCAGATCCACACAATCGTGCAGGGTATTGATGGTCGGATATTTGGCGACCAGGGTATCCACCTCCTCCTTGATGATCTCCTCAATCAGGGTAGGGATATCCTGATAGTGATAGTAGAACGAATTGCGGTTGATCCCACAATCCTCCACAATACTGCGCACGGTGATCCGGCTGAGCGGCTGTTCGTTGAGCAGCTTGAGAAAGGACGCCTTGATCGCCTGTTTGGTGAAGTTCGGCATAAGCAGTCGCCTCCGTTGTATGGTATTTATCCGGAAAAGAGGGGCAGCAGCAGGGTTCGCAGGCGCTCCGGCCACAGATGGGCAGGAAGCCGCTGCCGCTACACGCAGTATACCAAATCCGGCAAAAAAATGCAACCGCCGGGCCGCAATAAAAATCCCGCATGACGACACAAAGGACTTGCGGCACGGCGCGCACTTTGCTATAATAGCGGGTGGTAAAGACAAAACAACAAGGGAGTGGAACAGATGCTGTTCGGAAAAAAGGCCGGCGGGCTTGATTGGCTGGTGGTGGGTCTCGGTAACCCCGGCATGGCCTATGAAGGCACACGGCACAATGCCGGCTGCAGCGCATTGGCGGTGCTGGCGCAGGATGCCGGCATCCGCCTGGAGAAAAAGCAGTTCAAGGCGCTCACCGGCACCGGCACCATTGAAGGGCAGCGGGTGCTGCTGCTGTATCCGCAGACCTTTATGAACAACAGTGGTGAGGCCGTGCAGGCCGCCATGGCGTTCTATAAGCTGCCGGCAGACCGCCTGCTGGTATTCAGCGACGATATTGCCCTGCCCGTGGGGCAGGTGCGGGTGCGCAAAAAGGGCAGCGACGGCGGCCAGAAGGGGCTGCGCAGCATTATTGCCTGCATCGGCACGGCCGATTTTGCCCGCGTGCGCATCGGGGTGGGAGCTAAGCCGCACCCGGCCTACGACCTGGCGGACTGGGTGCTGTCCAAGTACACAAAGGATGAGCAGCCGCTGATGCAGGACGCCTTTGCCAAGGCGGCCGCCGCGGCACAGCTGGTGGTGGCCGGCCGCATAGATGAAGCCATGAACCGCTATTCACACTAAACCGTATCGGGGAGCCATACATGAGTATCTGGGAAAAAGGACTGGCTGCACTGCCGGTCTACAAAAGCCTGTGTGCCGACATCCGCGGCGGCCATACGCCGGCGCAGGTGGTGGGGCTGGCACACATCCATAAGGCGCTGCTGACCGCCGGCCTGTGCCGCACACTCGGCCGCCGGGCGGCGCTATTGGCCGCCGATGAAGCGGAGGCCAGCCGCATGGCAGAGGATCTGCGCGCCCTTGGGCTGCGCACACTACAGCTCCCGGCACGGGAGCTGTCTCTGCGGCAGACCGAATCGGCCAGCCGCGAATACGAGCAGATGCGTCTGGGCACACTGGCCGCCATTGCCGCCGGCAACTACGATTGCGTGGTTGCCTGTGCGGACGCCGCCACACAGTATACCATCCCGCCGGACACCCTGCTGCGCCGCACACTGGAGCTGTCTGCCGGTGCGGCGCTGCCGGTGGCCGACCTGCCGGCAACTCTCTCCGCCGCCGGATATGAACGCTGCCAGCAGATCGAGGGAGCCGGGCAATTTGCCGTGCGCGGCGGCATTGTCGATGTGTTTCCGGCCGACAGCCCGACACCGGTGCGCATGGAGCTGTGGGGAGATACGGTTGATACCCTGAGTTACTTTGACCTGCTGACACAGCGCCGCACCGAGCCGCTGGATGCCATAGCTATCCCGCCGGCCGCCGAGATCATGTACGACGACCCGGCGGCACTGGCTGCTGCCATTGAGCAGCTGGCTGCCGCCCAGCGCGGGCGCGGCGCCGATGCGGTGCGCGCCAATCTGCTGGCCGATGTGGACCGCCTGCGCGGCGGCACACGCCCCTCCAGCATGGACAAATACCTGCCGCTGATCTATGAGCCGGCAGACCTGTTCACCTATCTGCGCGGAGATCTTGTACTGGTCAGTGAGCCGGCCAAACTGCGGGAGCGACTGCGCACCACCCAGTGGCAGCTGAACCAGGATATAGAAGAGCTGCTCAAAGAGGGGCTGCTGTGCCGCGGGCTGACAGCCTACACCCGCCCGGCAGAGCAGGTCAGCCAGGAGCTGATCCGCCGCGGGGCCATTCTGCTGGAAGCATTTGCCCGCGCGGCCGGGGATATCCACCCCAAGGCGATCTATACCGTCAATGCCCGCCAGCTGCCGATCTGGTCGGGGCGGGTCGAGCTGCTGGCGGAGGATCTGCGGGATCTGCTTTCCCGCCACATGGCCTGCCTTGTGCTGGCCGGCAGCGAGGAAAAAGCCGCCATCACGCTGGCAGAGGATCTGCAAAAGGCCGGCCTGCCGGCACTGTATGCCAGGGACCCGGCTGAGCCGATCCGCGACCGGGTGCTGGTAACGACCGGCGGCCTTTCCGCCGGAATCGAGCTGCCAGACGCCGGCTTTGCCGTGATCACCCATGGCCGGGTGATCCGCACCGCCCGCCGCCTCCGCCGCCGCAAGGAAAAGGGCGCCGAGATCCACAGCCTTTCCGAGCTGCAGATCGGCGATTATATTGTTCACTCCGCCCACGGCATCGGCGTGTACCAGGGGGTACATCAGGTAGAGGTGCAGGGGGTCGTCAAGGACTATATCAAGCTGGAATACGCCAAGGGAGATACCCTCTATGTGCCGGTAACCCAGCTGGATCTTGTCTCCAAGTACATCGGTACGAAAGAGGACAGCACCGTCCGCCTGAACCGGCTGGGCGGCCAGGAATGGCAAAAGGCCAAAAGCCGCGTGCGCGCAGCCGTGAAGGATATTGCCCGCCAGCTGATTGTGCTGTACGGCAAGCGCATGGCCTCCCCCGGCTATGCCTTCGGCCCCGACGAGGAATGGCAGTACGATTTTGAACGCCATTTCGAATATGAGGAAACCGACGACCAGTTGCGCTGCATCGAGGAGATCAAGGCGGATATGGAACGGTCGGTGCCGATGGATCGTCTGCTGTGCGGGGATGTGGGCTTCGGCAAGACCGAGGTTGCCCTGCGCGCAGCCTTTAAGTGCGTCAGCCAGGGCAAGCAGTGTGCGCTGCTGGTGCCCACCACCATTCTGGCCTTCCAGCACTATAATACAATATTAAAGCGCTTTGAGGGCTTTCCGGTAAAGGTGGAGATGCTCTCCCGCTTCCGCACGCCCAAGCAGCAGGCAGAGATCGTGCGCCGGGTGCGGGCCGGCGAGATCGACATTCTGGTCGGCACCCACCGGATGCTGTCGGCGGATATCGCTTTCCGCGACCTCGGCCTGTTCATCATTGATGAGGAGCAGCGCTTCGGCGTGACCCAAAAGGAGCGTATCAAGGAGCTGACGCCGAATGTGGATGTGCTGACGCTGTCCGCCACGCCTATCCCCCGCACCCTGAACATGGCCATGAGCGGCATACGCGACATGTCGGTCATCGAGGAGGCGCCGCAGGACCGGCACCCGGTGCAGACCTATGTGCTGGAGCATGACAATGGCATCATCACCGACGCCATCCGGCGGGAGCTGCGCCGCGACGGGCAGGTATACTACCTGCACAATCGCATTGACAATATTGACCGCTGTGCCGCCGCCATCCACGAGCGTATTCCGGAGGCGCGCATCACAGTGGCACACGGCCGTATGAGCGAGGAGGAGCTGTCGGAGATCTGGCGGCAGGTGCTGGAGCATGAGGTGGATATTTTGGTGTGCACCACCATCATCGAGACCGGCGTGGACATTCCGAATGTGAACACCCTGATCATTGAAAACGCCGACCGCTACGGTCTGTCGCAGCTGCACCAGCTGCGCGGCCGGGTGGGGCGCTCCTCCCGCCGGGCATACGCCTATCTTACCTTCACGCGGGGGAAGGAGCTTTCCGATGTGGCAGAAAAGCGGCTGGAGGCTATGCGGGAATTCACCGAATTCGGCGCGGGCTTCAAGATCGCCATGCGGGATATGGAGATCCGCGGCGCCGGCAACCTGCTGGGCGCACAGCAGCACGGCCACATGGAGGCCGTGGGCTACGATATGTACCTGAAGCTGCTGGCGGAGGCCGTGAACGAGGAGAAGGGCAACACCGCCGCCACCGAGGTGGAGTGTCTGGTGGATCTGCCGATCTCTGCCCATATACCGGAAAGCTATATCGGGGATAACGCCCAGCGGCTGGAGATCTACCGCCGCATTGCGGATATCCGCACGCAGGAGGACTCCATGGATGTGTTTGATGAGCTGATTGACCGCTTCGGTGAGCCGCCGAAAGCGGTGCAGGGGCTGGTGGATGTGGCGCTGCTGCGCAATATGGCCGCCGCCCTTGGCATCCGGGAGATCAAGGCGCAGCAGGGCAGCCTGCTGCTGTATCCGCAGACGCTGGATATGGCCATGGGCGCGCGCATGAACGCCGCTCTGCGCGGACGCGTGCTCATCAGCGCCGCCGGCAAGCCGTATTATGCCGTGAAGATCGACACCACCGGCGGCAAGGATGCACTGGATACGCTGCGCGAAACACTGGAGGCGGCACAGCCTCCGCGGCCGGCTTCGGAGGAGAATAGCAATGGCGAAAGAGCTTAAAACCAATGCCATGCGCATACTGGATAAAAACCGCATTGCCTATACGCTGAATACCTACACCTGCCCGGAGTTTATCGACGGCGTGAGTGTTGCCGACCAGCTTGGGCAGCCCTACGAGAGCAGCTTCAAGACACTGGTTGCCGTGGGTAAGAGCGGCAGACACTATGTGTTCGTCATCCCCATTGCCGAAGAGGTGGATCTGAAAGCCGCCGCCAAAGCCGTGAGCGAAAAGGCCGTGGAGCTGATCCCGGTCAAGGAGCTGCTGGGGCTGACCGGGTATGTGCGGGGCGGCTGCACCCCCATCGGGATGAAAAAAGCCTTCCCGACCGTTATTCACGAAAGTGTGCGGCAGTTTGACACCGTGATCATCAGCGGCGGCCGCATCGGCGCGCAGATCCTGCTGGCGCCGGCCGACCTGCTGCGCGTCACCGGCGCCGCCACGGCGGATATCATCCGGCATGATTGAGTCGGCCGCATCCGGTAAATCCATATAGGAACAGAAAAGCGCCGCCGTGGGCCTAGTGGCCCACGGCGGCGCTTTTCGTCTGCCGGAGGGAGAACGGCTCCCGCCCGACCAATGATTTGTGCGGTTGTATTTCCCGCGCCCGCTCTTACGCTTCGGCGCTCACCTTCTGCCGCTGGGGCAGCCGGTGCACACACAGCGCCGTAACCGCCGTCATCAGCAGCGCCAGCAGCGAGAGCAGCTGCTGCGCATACACCGGCCTCCCGAACAGCGTGGGCGACAGCCGCTGCACCGCCGTTACCAGCGGGCTGAGCACGAGCGTAGCCAAAAAGCCGGCAAGCCCGGCAAATGCCTGGCACAGAGCCAGCGCATCGGCGCGCTGCTCAGTATCCACATAGTCGTATACCAGATTGATCAGCGCGCTATTGATACCGGCGTTGGCAATGCCGGAGAAAACCGCATACAGCCCAAAGGCCACCAGACCGGTAGCCGGCGCAGCAAAGGCGGCAGCGAAAAACGCTGCACACATGATCAGCAGACAGTGGTGCATCATGGCAGCAAAGGAGGTCTTATCTGCACAGCGCCCCCACAGGCGGGAGAAACAGATCCGCACCACGCTGGTAACCACCGTTATCAGCGAGACCAGCTTTAGGCTGAAGCCAAGCTCATGGATCTGATAGGTGCCGTAAAACGGAATGGCGCTGTACTGGGCAATGTACCACAGGATAAACACCCCGATGACCCGGCGGATGCTGGGGTCGCGCAGCAGCCTGCCGGCACTGCGCAGCGGATTTCCCTGCTCGGCCGGCGCGGCCTGGGGCTTTTCCGGCGTCAGCAGCATGGTGGCTGTGTGTGCCAGCATCAGCACAAAAACCGTTGCCCCGCACACCAGCAGGGCGGCGCGGGGATTGCCGGCGTCACGGTAATGGTCCACCACCGCCCCCATGCCAAAGGAGAACACAATGCCGCTGGCAAGGGAGATCATCTCCTTTTGGGCGGTGAATATCCCCCGCTCTTTATCCCGGATCAGGGACATCAGCCAGTAGATCTTTTTGGGGTGGGCGATATTGTACAGAATATACGCCGCCAGAATCGCCCCGATGAAAACGGCTGTTTTGACCGGCTTGGGGAAGCCCAGCAGCGGAACAAAAAACAGCAGCATGAACAGCAGCTGATTCAGCAGGCTCATCCACACCACAAAGCGCTTCATCTGCGGACGGTGCAGCGCCATAGACAGCAGCTGGAAAAGGCAGCCGAGCGAAATAAAGGATGACAGCACGCCGGTCAGGCCGTCCGCAAGCCCAAGCTGCGCCGTCAGCGTAGCCAGAAAGGAGCCGGTAACCAGAATAGAGATCAGGTACTCCAGCGCCGCTTCAATGATGTAGCCGGTCTTTCCCCGGCGGTAGGTTTGTTCTTCCATGTTGTTTCTCCGTTTCTTACGGCCGGGCGGGTGCCGTTGTTTCCCGCACCACCAGCCGGTCCTTGATCGCAATGTGCTGGATGGGGCCGTTGTTCTCCCCCTTAATGCGGCCAAGCAGCAAAGCCACCACCGCATCAACCGTCTCCGGTGTGTAGGTCTGGACGGTGGTCAGCGGCACAGAGGAATAATGGGAAAAGGGAATATCGTTGATCCCGATCACCGACAGATTCTCCGGCACCCGCACGCCGCCGGCCGTGAAGGTGTGGATCGCCCCGAGAGCCACCTCATCATAGGCCGCAATCACCGCGGTGGGCAGCTTTCCCTCCGCCAGCATGATCTCCGCGGCGGTATAGCCGATCTCCTCAAACCGCTTGTCGATCACCCGCACGCTCTGCTCCTCCAGCGGCAGATCGTTCAGCTCCATCGCCCGCACAAAGCACTCCTGCTTCAGCGCCGTATGGGTCTCCCCGATAAAGGTGATGGCCGTATGGCCAAGCGCCTTCAGGTGTCGCACCGCCTCATTTATTCCGCTGAGGGTATCGCCGCGGATGCAGTCGATCCCATCGCCGGCCGTGGCATTGAACACCACCGTCGGCAGCGACACCGTGGGGGCGGGTATATCGCACAGGCTGACCACCCCGTCCATGATCCGTTCGCGGCAGAGCGTCTCCAGCACACCGGCACTGCGCTCAGCTGAAAAGCCGCACACGCGGATATACGGCGTCACCCCGGCCTGCTCCAGCGCCTGACACAGCTGGCTGACCAGCGAGGAATAGTAGATGCTGGTCAGCTCCGGCACCAGCACCGCTACACGCAGTTCGTCCGGATCGATCTTCACGCTGCGCCCCTTGGTCAGCAGCACGCCATGCTCGGCGGCCACCCGCATAACCCGCTCGGCCGTTTCGCGGCTAATCTCGCTGCTGCCGGAAAGCACCTTGGATACGGTAGAAACAGACACCCCGGCCAGCCGGGCAAGCTCCAGATATTTCATGGTACGCTCCTTTGCTCTGTTAATGGCAGGCGTTGCACGCCTTACGCAGATTTTTACGAAAATTTTCGCTGCAGCGGTCGTTCATCCGCGCTTAGAATACCACACCTTTTCAGCATTTTCAAGCCTTGGGGCCATACGAAATTTTTCGTTTCCGCCTCCTCACAGCATAAATAAATATCCCCCGGCACAGCCGGGGGGTTCGCCGGACAAGAAACTCCCCGGCAGCAAATGCTGCCGGGGAGTCTGCATCCGCTATGCGGAAACTCGGTGCTCTAATAAGAGGTATAGTAAGCGTGCAGAGAGGCCGCTTTATGCCCGCAGCAGCCGCAGCGAATTGGCCACGGCGATCAGGGTCACACCCATATCGGCAAACACCGCCAGCCACATAGGCGCAATACCAAACACTGCCAGCAGCAGCACCGCCGCCTTGACCCCAAGGGCGAAAATGATGTTGGCGTGCACTGTGCTCACCGTCCGCCGGCACAGCCGCACCGCACCGGCCAAGCGGCTCAGTCCGCCGGATACCAACACCACATCCGCCGTCTCGATGGCCGCCGGGGAACCAAGCCCCATAGCAATGCCCACATCGGCCGCCGCCAGCACCGGGGCGTCATTGATGCCATCGCCCACAAAAGCCGTCGTCAGGCCCTCCGCCTGCAACGCCTTGACCTCCGCCAGCTTATCCTCCGGCAGAAGCTCTGCGTGTACGGCGTCGGTCAGGCCGACTGCCTTGGCCACCGCCTGCGCCTGTGCTGCCCGGTCGCCGGTCAGCATCTCCAGGCGCGTGATGCCCAGCTTACCCAGCTGCTCCTTCAATTCAGCGGCACCCTCCTGCAGGCGGAAATCCGTCAGAAAAGCTGCCAGCACCTGTCCGTCCTGCACCAGATACGCCGAGGCCTCCGCCATACCGGCCGGCAGGCTTTCCGGCGCAATGCCGGCCTGCTGCAGCAGCCGCAGGCCGCCGCAGGCGACCGTATGCCCCTGCCACTGCGCCTTCACGCCAATACCGGGCAGCTCGGCTACCTCCTCCAGCGCGCAGTCGCCGCCGGCCGCCGCCGCACAGATCGCATGCGCCACCGGGTGCGCCGAGTGCTGCTCCAGCGCCGCCGCCAGGCTGAGCGCCTGCGCCTCATCTACGCCGGCCGCCGTCACCGTACCGGCCAGCCGCAGCTCACCGGTGGTCAGGGTGCCGGTCTTATCAAAGGCAAAGGCCTGTACCTTTGCCAGCGTTTCGACAAAGCAGCCGCCCTTCAGCAGCACACCGTGCCGCGCCGCCGCCGCAATGCCGGCATAGAAGCTCAACGGGATGGAGATCACCAGGGCGCAGGGGCAGGAAGCCACCAGGAACACCAGCGCCCGGTAGAGCCAATCGGTCCAGCCACCGCCAAACAGCGGGGGCACCACTGCCACCAGCACCGCGGCCGCTGTTACGGCCGGCGTATAGATGCGGGCAAAGCGGGTAATGAATTTTTCCGACTGTCCCTTGCGCGCCACCGAATCCTCCACCAGCTGCAGGATCCGCGCCGCCGCCGACTCTGAAGCCGGGTGCTCCACCTGTACCGTCAGCATACCGCTGCCGTTCAGCATGCCGGACATCAGCCGGCTGCCGGCCGTTACCGATACCGGAGCACTTTCGCCGGTGATCGCCGAGGCATCCACCGCCGAGTCGCCCTCCAGCACCACGCAGTCCGCCGGCACACGGGTGTGCGGCGGAACACGCAGCCGATCACCGACCACCACCTGCTCCGCAGGGACCGTCTCCTCGCCGTCCGCTGTCAGGCGCACGGCACTGTCCGGCGTCACCGCCGCCAGCGAAGAGATCTTATCGCGGGAGTAGTCCATCGCCTTGTCCTCCAGCAGCTCACCGAGGGAGAACAGCAGCAGCACCAGCGTGCCCTCATACCATTCACCAATGGCAAAGGCAGCCACCACCGCGATCACCAGCAGGACATTTTCGCCAAGGCTGCGATCACGCAGCTCCTCCGCTGCCTCGCGCAGCACCGGCCACAGCGGCAGCACCGCCGCTGCCCCCATCCAGACACCGGCGACCCATGCCGGCAGGATCGGCAGCAGCCACTTGGTCACGATCACGCCGGAAAGAAACAGCACCGCCGCCACGATCAGCTTCCACGGAAACCCTTCTTCGCCGCCTTCGTGGTCGTGGCCGCAGCCGCAGCCACAGCCATGCTCATGTCCATGTTCGTGCTCATGTTCGTACTCATGATGGTGTTCACAGCCACAGCCGTGCTCATGGTCATGCTCATGGACACAGCAGGCGTGTTCATGCAGTTCCACTTCGTTGCTCATACTTCTTTACCTCCCGTATGTTCTTCGGTTACATGGGATAGTCCCAGCCGGATGATCTGCCATACATGCTCATCATCCAACATATAGACGGAGGACTTTCCTTTCTTCTCATACCGCACCAGGTGCGCCTGCCGCAGCAGGCGGAGCTGATGTGACACCGCCGACTGTCCGCACTGCAGCAGCTCGGCCAGATCACACACACACATGGCTCCCTGGGAAAGCACCCACAGGATGCGCACCCGCGTAACATCGCCAAACAGCCGGAATTGCTCTGCCAGCTCCTGCATGGTCTCGGCCGCCGGCATATCCAGCCGCGCCAGCTCCATGGTGTGACGGTGCTCCTCCGGTGCCGCACAGCCGCCCCTTTTTTCTGTCTGCTCCATCGTGTCGCCTCCTCGTTCATATTATCATATGAATATCTGTTCATATGATAATACAACAACTACCATTTGTCAACCCTTTTTTCAAAGAAATTTTGGCATCGCATAGACAAAACAATGCAAAAGCAGCTTTTATGCAAATATACAGTATATAATGCATAAAACATTTATATCTATTCACAATTATGCACTGAAAAAGTGGCGTTCCCTCGCTCTCCGAGCCTTGTTTTTCCGGCGTTTTTGCCTTAAAAACCAGCTTTTAAGACATTTTGCCTAAATTCTATGGGAAAATTCGTCTTGCATTAGTCGGTATTTTTATGCAAAAAAGTGTTGACAATATGCAAAAACGGGTGTATACTCTGTATTGTTCCGAGGGAGCTGTGATATCCGGTTCCCCGACAGTCCGACAAAAACATATTGAAAATGAAAAAGGAGAGAACCATGATGAAAAAGATTATTGCCCTGCTGACGGCCGTTGTAATGCTGGCTGTCATCTGCTGCTCCTGCGGCAGCACCGAAAAAGCCACCGCCAAGGTCATCGACATCCAGCTGACGAGCGAGGAATACGCTTTCGCCGTCAATCCGAACAACACCGAGCTGTACGAAAAGGTCAACGCCTTCCTGAAAGAGATCAAGGACAACGGTAAGTTTGACGAGGTTTGCAACCACTACTTCGGCGACGGCAAGCCGGTAGAGGTTACCTCCGCCAAAGAGGACAGCACCAAGGATCAGCTGATCGTGGTCACCGAGCCCGGCTTTGAGCCGTTCGAGTACACCAGCGGCGAGAAGTACCTGGGCATTGATATGGAAATGGCGCAGATGCTGGCCGACTACCTGGGCAAAGAGCTGGTGATCAAGCCCATCGAGTTTGATTCCATCTTCCAGACCCTGAACACCGATGGCGCTGACCTCGGCATGGCCGGTATCACCGTCAATGAGGAGCGTGCCAAGCTGGTCAAGTTCAGCGATACCTACTACAATGCCGCGCAGAAGATCATCGTCAAGAGCACCGATAAGACCTTTGACGACTGCAAGACCAAGGAGGATGTGGAGAAGATTCTCAACGGCTTCGACGATAAGGTAAAGATCGGCGTGCAGACCGGCACCACCGGCCACTCCTATGTGGAGGGCGATGAGGGCTTCGGCTTCGCCGGCCTGAAGGCGAAGGCTGTTGGCTACACCAATGGTTCGCTGGCGGTTTCCGCCATGCTGAACGGTGATGTGGACTATGTCATCATCGACGAGGCTCCGGCCGCCGCCATCACCAAGGCCATCAACGCCATGCAGTAATTCCGGCTGAAACACCGGACGGCAATTACCTCGCCCCTCCCGGAGCGGGGTAATTGTTATACCGGGCACAAGCCGCAAGGAAAGGTAGACCTATGGGAAATTTCGCTTTGAAGTGGGAAAAATTCGTCCACGCCATGATCGACAACGGCGGCTACCGCAATGTGCTGGAGGGCCTGCGCAATACCCTGCTGGTGGCGGTATTCGGTCTGATCATCGGTATTGCTATCGGCACCATCATCGCCGCAGTGGAGGTCATGCCGAAATATAAGCGCCTGCCCCGCGCACTGAACAAGCTGTGCCAGCTGTATGTGGCATTCTTCCGGGGCACACCGCTAGTGGTGCAGCTGCTGGTGGGATATTTCGTACTGCGGCCGCTGCTGGGGCTTAATCTCTCGGCGCTGGCCTCCTGTATCATCATCTATGGCATGAACAGCGGCGCCTATGTTTCGGAGATCATGCGCGGCGGCATCCAATCGGTGGACGGCGGGCAGATGGAGGCCGGCCGGGCACTCGGCCTGAGCTATGCGGTCACCATGGTGAAGATCGTCATTCCGCAGGCAGTGAAGAACATCCTGCCCACCCTCGGCAATGAGTTCATCGCCCTGGTGAAGGACACCTCCATCGTCAGCTTTGTCGGCACGACCGACCTGTATGTTGCCTTTAAGTTCATCGGCACCAACAATTACGAGTTTATGATCCCCTATCTGGTCATGGCACTGATCTACATTGTGATGGTGCTGCTGATCACCTTTGGTATTCACATGATGGAAAGGAGCCTGAAGAAGAGTGATCGACGCAATTAACCTGACCAAAAAGTACGGCGACCTGACCGTGCTGGATGGGATTACCGAGACCATCAACGAAGGCGAGCGCATCGTCATCATCGGGCCATCCGGCAGCGGCAAATCCACCTTCCTGCGCTGCCTCAACTGCATGGAGGATCCCACCTCCGGCTCCATCATGTTTGAGGGGGTGGATCTGGCGGACATGAAGGTGGACATCAATGTGCACCGCCAGCACATGGGCATGGTGTTCCAGCAGTTTAATCTGTTCAATAACAAGACCGTGCTGGAAAACATCACCCTGGCGCCCTACCATGTTGGCCGCAAAAAGGTGAAGGGCCGCGCGGCACGCGCCAAGCTGAAAGCCGATATCGAGCAGAATGCTCATCGCCTGCTGCAGCGCATCGGGCTGGATGACTGGGCAGACAAATACCCCTCCACCCTCTCCGGCGGGCAGAAGCAGCGGGTTGCCATCGTCCGGGCGCTGGCCATGAACCCCAAGGTGATGCTGTTTGACGAACCGACCTCCGCCCTTGACCCGGAAATGGTCGGTGAGGTGCTGGATCTGATCAAGCAGCTGGCCAATGAGGGCATGACCATGGTTATCGTCACCCATGAGATGGGCTTTGCCCGCGAGGTCGGCACCCGTGTATTTTTCATGGACGGCGGCCACATCCAGGAGCAGGGAACGCCGGAGGACATCTTCGACCACCCCAAAAGCCCCCGGCTGAAGGATTTTCTCAGCAAGGTCATATAACCACCATACGGCAAAGGCTGCCGGACATCTGTCCGGCAGCCTTTTTGGCTTTTTAATGCTTCGCCGTCTCGAAAAGCAGGATAAAAACGGCCTGCTTTTGCATAAAAACACCCCCTTGCGCGCTATCTGTGCTTTTGCTACAATAAAAGTGGTGATAAAGAATGACGGTATGGAATTTTGGTTCCTGCAATATTGATCTGGTCTACCGCCTGGCGCATATCGTTGCCCCGGGCGAGACGATCTCTGCCACTGCACTGGACCGTTACCCCGGCGGCAAGGGCTTAAATCAGTCGGTGGCACTGGCCCGCGCCGGCTGTCCGGTGCGGCACGCCGGCTGCATCGGCGAGGATGGGCAATGGCTGCGCACGCTGCTGGCAGAAGCCGGCGCGGATGTGCGTGAATTACAGACCGTGCAGACCCCCACCGGGCATGCAATCATCCAGGTAGCAGAGGATGGAGAAAACAGCATCGTCCTGTTTGGCGGCGCCAACCGCACCGTCTCGCCGGCCGATGTGGACCGGGTGCTGGCGCAGGCTGCCCCCGGCGATCTGCTCCTTCTGCAGAATGAAATCAGCAGCCTGCCGTATATCATCCGACAGGCCGCTGCCAAGGGGCTGCAGGTGGTACTGAACCCCTCCCCGCTGGACGAGACTGTCGCCGCTGTTGATCTGCATGACATTACCTGGCTGATCCTCAATGAGGTCGAGGCCGCCGCCATCGGCCGTGGGGCCGAGCCGCGGGAGTTTCTGCAGCAAACCATTGCTGCGTATCCGCAGCTGCACATCGTACTGACCCTGGGCAAGGACGGCTGTCTGTATGCCGATGCCGGGCAGCTTTTCCGCCAGCCGGCCTACACTGTCACGCCGGTGGATACAACTGCGGCCGGCGATACCTTTACTGGTTATTTCATTGCCGCCATCAGCCGCGGGGATCCGCCGCAGGCAGCGGCACAGCTGGCCGCAGCCGCAGCGGCCATTTCCACCACGCGCCCCGGCGCGGCCTGCTCCATCCCCACGCTGGCGCAGGTGCAGGCCGCTCTGCCGACCATGCGCCCCAGAACCGGCCGCTCGGAGGACGCCCAAAAAGCCTTGATTCTCAGCTATATTGCCCATGCGTACGCCGCCCCATCGCTGGAGGCGCTGGCCGGGCAGCTGTGCTACAGCACCCCCTATGCCAGCCGCTGGATCCAAAAAAATATGGGCGAAAGCTTTATGCAGCTGGTGCGGCGGGAACGCTGCCGCCACGCCAAAAGGCTGCTGGCAAACACGGACGCCTCTCTGGCCGAGATCTGCCGCACCGTCGGCTATGGCAATGAGACCCGCCTGCGGCGGGATCTGCGCGCATTTTACGATCTTTCCCCGAAAGAAATCCGCAAAAAAGGAGACTGAAGCCATGCTAACGACCATCAGCGAAGAACAGCGTCTGCGGGCGCTCACCGTCCCCACCGGGCCGGTGGATGTGGTCATCGACACCGATGCCGCCAACGAGGTGGACGACCAGTTCGCCATCGCCTATCTCCTGCGCTCCACCGAAAAGCTGCACACCGTGGCACTGTACGCCGAACCCTTTTCGGCTGAGTGGACGGTCAAAAATCCCGCTGAGGGTGAGCGCCTGAGCTACGAGGAAATTCTCCATGTGCTGCAGCTGGCCGGCGAAACCGACAAGCCGGTCTTTCACGGTTCAGCTGCCTATCTGGCAGACGAACACACCCCGCAGGTCACGGATGCCGCACAGGATCTCTGTCGGCGTGCCATGCAGTACACCCCGGAAAAACCATTGTATGTGGTCGCCATCGGTGTGATCACCAATATCGCCTCGGCACTGCTGATGGAGCCGCGCATTGCCGACCGCATGGTGGTGGTCTGGCTGGGCGGACACGCCCGGCATTTTCCGGACACCGCAGAATTCAATTTGATCCAGGATGTTCCGGCTGCGCGGGTAGTGATGGGCAGTGGCGTGCCGCTTGTCCAGCTTCCCTGCGGCGGCGTGGTGGATCGCTTCATCATTTCCAAGCCGGAGCTGGAATACTGGCTGGTGGGCAAAAATCCGCTGGCGGACTACCTGGCCAACAATGTGATCAAAGCAGAAGAAAGCTACCGCCACGGCATGGCCTGGTCGCGCATCATCTATGATGTGACCGCCGTTGGCTGGCTGCTCAATGACGACGATCGCTTTATGCACAGCTACATACTGCCGACCCTGCTGCCGGATATGACCGGCCACTATGAGCAGCAGCCGCAGCCTTTTGTGCAGCGGTATGTATATTCCATCCGACGGGATGAGCTGTTCACCGATCTGTTCCGCAAGCTGACCATGTGACCCATTGATCAAGGCAAAGCGTCTGCCGGATGCTCCGGCAGACGCTTTTTGCCTGTATTGGCCGGGCGTAGAGGCACTCTCCCACCAGTAGACCCCTTGCAAAGACTGGCCGGAGCGGCCTTTTGGAAAAATCTCCACCGCAAAGCGGTGGGACAGCGCTCCATCCACTCTACCGACTGAAAAACGAGAAGTAGAGCGTCACCGGCACGCAGTAGCTTGCACCGCTACCCGTTGTCTGCTATGATAAGAGCAATCAGCCGCCGCAAGGGCATGGCTGTCTTTTCACCCCGTTTTTCCGACAAAAAGGAGTTTGCTATGATCCGTCTCTTTACTGATTCCTCCGCCAATCTGCCGGCGGTGATCGCCAAAAACCAACAGATCACGGTCATCCCTTTCACCTATACGCTGGATGGCCAGGAGGGCGACCCGCTGGACGCCGACTTTGACGGGCAGCGGTTCTATGCCGCCATGCGTGCCGGCGCCGCCGCCAAGACTTCGATGATCAACGCGGCCGTTTTTGCCGAATATTTTACCGAGGCACTGAGCTGCGGCGAGGATGTGCTGTATATCGGCCTGTCCGGCGGCATCAGCGGCACCATGCACGCTGCGCGTACAGCCGCCGAGGAGCTGCGCCCGCTGTATCCGCAGCGCACCATCGAAATCATTGACTCTCTCGGCGCCTCGCTGGGCGAGGGGATGCTGGTGCTGGAGGCCGCCACCCGCATCCGCCACGGTGACAGTCTGGCAGCCGTTGTGCAGCGGGTACAGCGGCATATTCCCCTGATGTGCCAGTGCTTTACCGTAGACGACCTGCGTTATCTGCGCCAGAGCGGCCGCATATCCGGCGCCGCCGCCATGGTGGGCGGCCTGCTGGGCATCCGGCCGGTGCTGGTAGGCGACCCGGAGGGACACATCGTGATGGCAGCCAAGGTGCGCGGCGCGCACCCCGTGCTGGACGCCCTGGCCGAGCGCTATGACCGGCTGGTGCTGAAGCGCGACGCCATGATTGGCATTGCCCACGCCGACAATGAGGAGGGCACCGCCTACCTGCTGAAAAAGCTGCGGGAAAAGGGCTTCACCGGGCAGGAGCTGACCGTCTGCTATGAGCCGGTGACCGGCGCCCATGTCGGCCCCGGCGCAGTGGCGCTGTTCTTCTTCGGCCGCGGCCGGCAGGAGCTGCTGTAAGGCTCTGAACCCCAAAAGTAAAGACGCTCCGGTGTGAAAATCACACCGGAGCGTCTTGTATTATCTGCTTATTCACCAAAACCCGTGCTGCCGTAGATTCCGGCCAGGAATTTGGCAATGGCGATGTTCTGCACCGTCTGTCCACGGAAGATCTCGGTGCCTGCGCCGATGGCATAGATCGGCACATCCACACCGCTGTGGCTGCCACGGGTGTAGCGGAAGCTGCCGTCCGCCTGCCGGGTGATACCGCCCGTCTCATGGTCGGCCGTGACCACCAGCACAGTATCCGGATGACAGACCACATATTCCGTCACATAGGCGATCAGATCATCAAAGCGATCCATCGCCCGGATGCAGGCCTCCGCATTCTGTTGATGGGAGCTTTTATCAATGTAGGCCTCCTCCACCATCAGGAAGAAGCCCCGGCCGTCAGCGCCCAACTGCGCCAGCGCCTGCGCGGTCGTCGTGCGCAGACCGTCACCCAGATCGCCCGCACACACATCCACGCCGCCAGCCTGCTGCAGCTGCGTGATCTGGTCACGGATAGTTGCCGTATCATTGCGGTCCTTGCAATGCGCCAGAAAGGCCGCCGGTGTGGCGCCGGTGATGGTATCGGTCGTCAGCACCCCGGTGCGGCAGCCCTTTTCCGCCGCCAGCTCCCGCAGGCTCTGCACCGCATTCTGCTGCCCGTCCAGTCCGGCGTAGCCATTATAGGTCTTATACCCACAGGCCAGTGCCGTGCCGCCGGCCGCGCTGTCGGTCGGCTTGCTGTCCGGGTCCTCCCGCGTGGTCAGCGAATCGGTGATCGCCTGCCCGCAGTTCGGCAGTGCCGCAGCATGGAAAGCACCATTGACCTGTTCCGCCATGGCTACCGTATTGAAGCCCATACCGTCCCCGATCAGCAGCACGGCGTTTTTCGCCTCGCGGAAGGTAAATGCCGCCGCCACCGGTTTTTTCGCAATATCGGAGATGCGCACCGCTTTTTGGCTGCCGTCGGTCTGTATATGGCTGAGCAGCTCACTGACGCCGCCGCCCACCATATAGCCATCGCCCAGGCAGACGATCTTCTTGCCGCTGCGGTAGAGAATATAGGTGTTCTCCCCCGCCGGCACTTCCACCGCCGAAGCAGCGCGGTTGGTTGCCCCGATCAGGATCTCATAGTCCGTTTCCGACTCCTCATCGGTCACCACCGGCAGCGGCCGGCCGGTCGCCGCAGCGATCTGCCCGGAGAAATTCTCTGCAGCGTATTGGGCAAAGCGATCGGCCTGCTGCGGGATCACCAGGCGGTACTTCCACAGATCGACCCCCTGCAGGCGGACGCTCTCCACCGGATACTGCTGCCGGCAGAGGTAATTTACCCGTTCACGCAGGGTCACGCCGTCCTCATGGACATATTGCTGCATGAAAAACTGCAGCGCCTCCAGGGTGGCCGCCTCGCAGCCACCGGTGATGTAATAGCGCTCACCGCGGCGGGTGACTGTATAATCCAGCTGGTACAGCTCCTGCCGGATCGCAGCATCCTCCGGGCGGTTGGTCTGCCCCAGCACAAGCTCCCTGGCCTGCGCGGGGATGGCGGAGGGATCCTCCACCTGATCGGAGGTCATCGGCAGCTGCGTACCGGTCGCCAGCAGCAGAGCATCCTGCAGCTCCAGTGCCGCTGAGACCAGCGTATCGTCTGCCCCCTGCGGCCAGACGATCGTGTAATCGGTCAGATCAACTACCGCGCCGCGCCCGGCGGCACCGGTCCGGCGCGGCGCTCCGCCGCAGCCGGCCGCCGCCAGCAGACATACCGCCGCCAACAGCAGCGCCAGCAATCGTTTTGCCCTTTTCACCCATCTCACCTCCGTCGGTCCGCTGTTATTTCCACAGCGTTTCCGGATACAGCCCCTCTTTGGTCATGGCCGCCAGCGCATCCCGCACCATGGCGTGATCCGCCGCATAGGTCATGCCGTACCACTTGTCATCGGTCGGCAGCACCTGCACATCCGCCTCACCGTCCGCCATCATATCATTCACCGCAAAGGGCAGATAGAATTCCGATTTCAGCTCGCCGCCCTTTTCATCCAGGAAGGCACGGAAGCGGCTCTCAAAATGCTCCAGCGTGCCGGCCGGGAACGCCCAGCAGTTCATGGATACATAGCATTCCTCCGGCAGGCGCGTCCAGGTCTGGCCATCGTCCTCGGTGTATTGGGGGCAGCCCTCGCGGATCTCAATATGGGTGCGCTCCGTCAGTCCAGTCAGCCGGCCGCTGGGGGTCGTTTCGCAAATACCGCGGGAGACATAGCCGTTTTCCGTCAGGGTATTGCACAGACGGTAGCCGGCCATGGCCATATGGCAGCAGGTGCCATCCTGCGGCTGCGCCAGAAAATCCGCCAGCAGCTTAAAGCAATGCGGACCGTAGTAATCATCTGCATTGATCACCGCGAATGGTTCCTTCACCACATCGCGGCAGCACAGCACCGCATGGCCGGTGCCCCAGGGCTTTTCCCGCCCCTGCGGCACCGTATAGCCTGCCGGCAGTGCATCCAGTTCCTGGTAAACATACTCCACCGGCACATGGGCTGCCACCGCATCGCCGATCTCCTTCTTGAACGGTTCCTCAATCGCGTGCTTGATCACAAACACCACCTTGCCAAAGCCGGCGCGCAGGGCGTCATAGATGGAATAATCCATCAGCTTCTCCCCGGCGGGGCCGACCGGCGTGATCTGCTTCAGCCCGCCAAAGCGGCTGCCCATCCCGGCAGCCATAATGATCAGTGTTGGTTTCATGTTTCTTTTCCCTCTCTCTGCGTCAGATCTTTCCCTACTGCAGACATTATACTGCTATACCGGACAAAAAACAAGGCATTTTTGCTGCATTTATGGGGGGTGATTGCACAAATACCCTATTGTCAAACCCCGGCCGGGATAGTATAATACCCTCAGAAAATCAAAAAACGGAGGAGATCAACTATGGCAATTCTGATTACCGGCGGCTGCGGCTATATCGGCAGCCACACCTGCATTGAGATGCTCAAGGCCGGTTACGACATTGTGGTGATCGACAACTATTACAATGCAAAGCCGGAAGCGCTCAAGCGCGTAAAAGAGCTTTCCGGAAAGGACTTTCCGTTTTACGAGTGCGACATCCGCGATGCCGCAGGGCTGCGCAAGGTTTTCGCCGCGCACCCGATCGACGCCGTGATCCACTTCGCCGGGCTGAAGGCCGTGGGCGAATCGGTGCAAAAGCCGCTGATGTACTATGAAAACAATGTGGCCGGCACCGTGACCCTGTGCGAAGTGATGGCCGAGGCCGGCTGCAAACGCATCGTGTTTTCCTCCTCGGCAACCGTTTATGGCATGAACAACCCCTCCCCGCTGAAGGAGACCATGCCCACCGGCGCCGTGACCAACCCCTATGGCCGCACCAAGCACATGATCGAGGGCATTCTGACCGATCTGTGCACCTCCGACCCGGAGTGGACGGCGGTGCTGCTGCGCTACTTCAACCCCATTGGCGCACATGAGAGCGGCCGCATCGGCGAGGACCCCAACGGCATCCCGAACAACCTGATGCCCTACATCACCCAGGTGGCCATCGGCAAGCTGCCGCAGCTTTCGGTGTTCGGGGATGATTACGATACCCCGGACGGCACCGGCGTGCGCGATTACATCCATGTGGTCGACCTGGCCAAGGGCCATGTGAAGGCCGTCGATTATGCGCTGAAAACCAAGGGCGCCGACGCCATCAACCTCGGCACCGGCGTGGGTTACAGCGTACTGGATCTGGTCAAGGCGTTCAAGAAGGCAAACGGCGTGGAGGTTCCCTATAAGATTGCACCCCGCCGTGCCGGCGATGTTGCCACCTGCTATTCCGACCCCTCCAAGGCAGCCGAGCTGCTGGGCTGGAAGGCCGAAAAGGATCTGGAGGACATGTGCCGCGATTCCTGGCGCTGGCAGTCCAACAATCCCAAGGGCTACGAAGACTGACATCCCCTGCCAAAGCATCCCCGTTCCGGCTGATAACGGCCGAAACGGGGATGCTTCTTTTTTCAGCGCAGACTGTATGGCTGCTCCGCTATATCGGTGCGTTCCATCCAGCGGCCGCGGGTAAAGTCCGGAATGGCCTGCGGCGCGCCGCCGGCAGCAATAGACTGCTCGGATAGTGCACTGACACACATCCAGGCTGCAGCATCGTACACATCAATCGGCGGCTGCACGCCGGCCTTCACCGCCTCAATGAAAGCGCGGAACACCAGCCAGTCGATCCCATCATGCCCACCCTTGACTGCGTAATTTTCCCACAGCGGGTGCCGGTAGCGGGCTTCATACTCTGCGGCATTCCCCCACAGCTCCCGTGCCCGGAATTCATAGGCATTGTGCCGACCGTCTTCAAAGACGGCGTCGGTATCCTCAAAATAGGCGCCCCTGGTGCCCCGCACCGTAAATCCGCGGGAATAGGTGCGCGGCAGGGTGGTATCCAGCGTCAGCTCGATCAGCTCACCGCCGGCACAGGTAATGGCCGTTTTCACCACATCCCCCTGGGCAAAAGCGGCCTCCGCCAGTGTGTCTGCCACCCCTTTTTTCTGCAGCACATAGGCATGCATTCCCCTGGCACAGGAGGCAACCGCAGTCAAAGAAAGCATCCGGTTGCCGTCATTGATACGCAGCAGCTTGGCGATTGGCCCAAGCTCATGGGTAGGGTAGTTTTCCGCATTGCGGTGCAGATAATTGCGCAGACGGTAGTGCCGGTTTTCGGCGCCGTAGGCGATCTCCTCCCGCAGATCATGATGATAGCCGCCCTCACAGAAAGGAATTTCGCCGAAAAAGCCCTCCCGCGCCATGCGCAGCGCCATCAGCTCGCGCTTACCGTAGCAGCAGTTTTCCAGCAGCATGCAGGGCATACCGGTGCTCTCCGCCGTATCCACCAGCCGCCAGCAATCCGCCACGGAATAGGCCCCGCCAACCTCCATGGCCACGGCCTTGCCGGCCTGCATTGCCGCCACCGCAATAGCCACATGGGATTCCCATGCGGTCATCACCACCACAGCATCCACATCCATGGCAACCAGCTCATGGTAGTCCGTTGTACAGAACGGCCGTGTGCCGCCATCGGCCTGAATGGCCTGCGCGGCGGCCTCCACACGGTCGGCATAGGCATCACATACGCCGCAGAGCACCACATCCATCCGGCTCATCGGCAGCAGGATATCCCGCAGCAGTGCCATCCCACGGTTACCAAAGCCGACCAGTCCCAACCGCAGTTTTTCTTTTTTCATGCGATCATGCACCTCCGAAAAATTTTCTGCTTGCAGTATAGCAGAACTGATTGTATAATGAAATACGATATTAGCCGATTTTATTATAAAATACGCTCAGAGGAGACTTTGCATGAAAAATTCTCCCTATACGCTGCATCCGGTCCGGCGCTGGATCACAGTTGAGGCACTGGTGGCCGTCTATGACGAGATACGCCCCCGGAATTTTGATTTTAGCGGCGAGATGCACGATTTCTGGGAGCTGGTCTGTGTACTTGACGGTGAAGCCATCGCCACAGCGGATGAGCGAATCTATACTCTGCGCCGCGGGCAGGCGCTGCTGCACCGACCGATGGAATTCCATCGCATCCGCACCACAGCCGACAGCGAGGCACACCTGCTGCTGCTGTCCTTTCAGGCGGCCGGCGACGGTATGCCGGCGCTGGCCGGCACAGTTTTTCCGCTGGGCGAACAGGAACTGCTCCAGCTGCAGACCGTGGGTGAATGCTTCAAACAGGTACAGGCCCTGCTATCCGGCGGCCGACCGGAACCGGCACTGCGCCGCGCCGAGACCGTAGCAGCGGTGGAAATGGAGCGCTTTCTGCTCTCCGTCGAGGCACGGCTGCCTGCCACGCAAATGCCACTGACCAGGCCACAGCATGCCGATACCTACGAGGCTGTCATTCGCTATATGCAGGCGCACATTGCCGAGCCGCTGACCCTGCAGCAACTTGCGCACGGCTGCCGGCTGAGCCCGAGCACGCTCAAGCGGGTATTCGCCCTATATTGCGACCGCAGTGTGATGACCTACTTCCGTTCCATGAAGATCCGCTGCGCCCGGCAGCTGCTGGAGCAGGGGGAAACCATTCAGGCGGTCAGCCGACAGCTGGGATTCAGTGAGGTTACCTACTTTCACACAGTATTCAAACGGGAGACTGGGCTGCCGCCGGGGCAATTCCGCCGGCAGTATACCCCAAAAGAAAGGGGCTGAGGTCCATAGACCTCAGCCCCTTTCCGCTGCACTTTTTATTCGGATTTTGCCAGCTGTTCCCGCACATAGGCAATCTGTTCTGCCACCGAGGCGGCACAGGTGCCGCCGGCACTGCTGCGCCGTTCCACACACGCCTGCAGATCCACAGCCGCATACACGCCCTCGTCAAACAGCGGGCTGTACTCCCGGTAAACGGCCAGCGGCAGCGTTTCCAGCACGCAGCCATCCTGCAGGCACCGCGCCACCAGCTGCCCGGAGAGCTTGTAGGCCGAACGGAAGGGCAGCCCCTTGCCCACCAGATAGTCCGCCAGATCCGTTGCGTTGATGAAGCCCTTTTGCGCCGCCTTTTTCATGTTTTCCGCATTCACGGCCATGGTTTCCACCATACCAGCCATGATCTGCAGACACATTTTGGCGGTGTCGCAGGCATCAAAAACGCCCTCCTTGTCCTCCTGCATATCCTTGTTATAGGCCAGCGGCAGCCCCTTCAGGGTGGTCAGCAGCCCCAGCAGGTCACCGTACACCCGCCCGGTCTTGCCGCGCACCAGCTCGGCCATATCGGGGTTCTTCTTCTGCGGCATGATCGAGGAACCGGTGGTGAACGCATCGGATAATTCCACAAACTTGAATTCCCAGCTCTGCCACAGGATCAGTTCCTCCGCAAAGCGGGAAAGGTGCATCATCAGGATCGCCAGCGCCGAGAGCAGCTCAACGGCAAAATCCCGGTCAGAAACCCCGTCCATGGAATTGCGGCAGATCGCATCAAAGCCAAGCGCCTGCGCCTCCGCCAGACGGTCTGTCGGATAGGTCGTGCCGGCCAGCGCACAGCAGCCGATGGGGCTGACATTCATCCGCCGGCGGCAATCCGCCAGCCGCTGCCGATCCCGCAGCAGCATCATCGCATAGGCCATCAGGTGGTGGCCAAAGGTGACCGGCTGCGCCCGCTGCAGGTGGGTATAGCCCGGCAGAATAACCGCCGCGTTCTGCTCCGCCCTGCTGCACAGCACCGCTGCCAGCTTTTCCACCAGCGTGCCGATGGCAGCCGTTTCCTCCCGCAGATACAGGCGCAGATCCAGCGCCACCTGATCGTTGCGGCTGCGGGCAGTGTGCAGCTTTTTCCCCACATCGCCCAGCCGCTCGGTCAGCACCTGCTCCACAAACATGTGGATATCCTCGCAGTCCCCGTCGATCGGCAGGGTCCCGCTCTCCAGGTCATCCAGTATCCCCTGCAGCCCGTCGATCAGCTGCGCCGCCTCCGCCTGTGAAATAATGCCGGTGGCGCCCAGCATAGAGGCGTGCGCCATGCTGCCCGTAATATCCTGCCGGAACATCCGGCTGTCAAACCGGATGGAGGAATTGAAATCATCCGCCAGCTGGTTGGTCACGCCGTCGGTACGACCGGCCCACAGTTTCGCCATCTTGCGCCCCTCCTGCGTTTACTTTTTGCCGTTCACCATGGCCTGCACCTTGGTCGGCAGGCCGTAGAGGTTGATAAAGCCGGTGGCGTCTGTCTGGTCATAGTCGCTCTCGCCGAAGGTGGCGATCTCCTCGCTGTAAAGCGAATTCGGGCTCCAGACGCCGGCCTTGATGATATTGCCCTTATAGAGCTTCAGCTTCACCTTGCCGGTAACCGTCTCCTGCGTCTTGTCCACAAAGGCGGAAAGTGCCTCCCGCAGCGGCGAAAACCACTGCCCATTGTATACCAGCTCAGCAAAGGTGATGGACAGCCGCTGCTTTTCGTGCATGGTCAGCTTATCCAGGCACAGGCTTTCCAGCGCCTCATGCGCCTTGTAGAGGATGGCGCCGCCGGGTGTCTCATAAACGCCCCGGCATTTCATACCGACCAGCCGGTTCTCCACAATATCAATGATGCCGATACCGTTCTGCCCGCCCAGCGTGTTCAGCGCCAGGATGATCTGCTTGGCACTCATCTTCTCGTCGTTCAGCGCCACCGGTACACCTTTTTCAAATTCCAGCGTCACATAGGTCGGCTTATCCGGTGCCTCCAGCGGGGATACCCCCATTTCCAGAAAGCCGGGCTTCTCATACTGCGGCTCGTTGCCGGTATCCTCCAGATCCAGACCCTCATGGGAAAGATGCCACAGGTTCTTATCCTTGGAATAGTTGGTCTCCCGGTTGATCTTCAGCGGGATATTGTGTGCCTCGGCGTAGTCGATCTCCTCCTCACGGGATTTGATCGACCACTCCCGCCAGGGTGCGATGATCGGCATATTGGGCGCAAAATGCTTGATGGCCAGCTCAAACCGTACCTGGTCATTGCCCTTGCCCGTGCAGCCGTGGCAGATGGCGTCCGCCCCCTCCTTGAGGGCGATCTCCACCAGCGCCTTGGCAATGCAGGGGCGGGCATGGCTGGTGCCCAGCAGATACTCCTCATACACCGCACCGGCCTTCATGGTGGGAATGATGTAGTCATCCACATATTCGTCCGTCAGATCCAGCACATACAGCTTGGAGGCGCCGGTTTTCAGGGCCTTTTCCTCCAGGCCATCCAGCTCGTCCGCCTGCCCCACATTGCCGGAAACGGCGATTACCTCGCAGTTGTTATAGTTCTCCTTCAGCCACGGGATGATGATGGAGGTATCCAGGCCGCCCGAATAGGCCAGCACAACTTTTTTGATATTTTCTTTATTCATCGCACATCGTCTCCTTTAAGAATATACAGTATCATACCCCCGTTCGCGCCATTTGTCAAGCAAATTTTTAATTTTTATGCAAAAAAATGTTTGTTTTATACATTTCGGCTGTATATATACAAAAGCACGGCCGGCACCCATATAAGGTGCCGGCCGTGCCGCCGTTTTTATTCATTTTCAGCCGGATCATTCCACCGACAGATAGTAATAATACACCGGCTGGCCGCCCGGAATGGCGGAAACATCCACGCCCTCGCCGAGCTTCGCCCGGATGGCGTCGCACACAGCCTCGGCGGCCTGCTCCGTCACATCTTCGCCGTAGATCACCGTTACAAAGTTGACCTCCTTGCCCGCGGCACGGCGGCCGTTTGCCAGGGTTTTGACCAACTTGGGCGCAGCGTGCTCCACCGTGGTATCCACAAAGCTCAGCTTGCCGTTATCCAGCGCCAGGATCTGCCCCTCTTTGATTTTATGCCCCTCAAAATCGCTGTCCCGCGCCGCAAAGGTGATGGAACCGGTGGACACATTATCCGCTGCCTTCTGCATGGCCACCAGATTTTCTTCCTCTTCCTTGTCCGGATCAAATGCCAGCAGCGCCGCAATGCCCTGCGGCACCGTGCGGGTGGGCAGCACGCACACCCGGCGATCCGCCAGTGCCACCGTCTGCTCCGCCGCCAGAATGATATTCTTGTTGTTCGGCAGCACAAACACCGTCTTGGCCGGGGTGGCCTCAATGGCGCTGAGGATATCATCCGTAGAGGGGTTCATGGTCTGGCCGCCGGACACCACCTGGTCACAGGCCAGATCCTCATGGAACAGCGCCTGCAGACCCTCGCCGGCCGCCACAGCCACAAAGCCGTATCGCCCATCGGGATCCACCCGCTGCGGCACCGCCTGTGCCGCCTCATTATCGGCCTCCTCCACCCAGCCGGCATTCTCATGCTGGATGCGCATGTTCTCCACCTTAACGGTTTCAAACTGCCCGTACAGCAGCGCCTTTTCCAAGGCATTGCCGGGGTGGTTGGTGTGCACATGCACCTTAATGATCTCGTCGTCATCCACCACCACAACGCAGTCGCCGATGCTTTCGAGATACGCCCGCAGCGCCAGCACATCCTGTTCGCAGTCCTTGCCGCGGCCAACGATGAACTCGGTGCAATAGGCAAACTTGATATCCTGTTCAAAGCTGCCGACAGTGCTCTTCTTCTGCACCTTCTGGGCCGCCGCCGGCGCATCACCGCCAACGATCTCGCCGCCCTTGAAGATATCCAGCATCGCCCGCAGGATGATGCATAGGCCCTTGCCGCCGGCATCCACCACGCCAGCCTTTTTCAGCTGCGGCAGCAGCTCCGGGGTGCGCTCCAGTGAGGCCTCCGCCTCGGTGCAGATGGCCTCCCAGACAGCAATAGGGTCAGGGTCAGACGCCGCCACGGCCGTACCGGCCGCCGCTGCCTCGCGGGCCACCGTCAGGATGGTGCCTTCTGTCGGTTTCATAACCGCCTTATAGGCAGCCTCCATTCCCAGGGTCAGCGCATTGGCCAGATCGGCGCCGTCCGCCTCGTCCTTCCCCTTCAGCCCCTTGGAGAAGCCGCGGAACAGCAGAGACAGGATCACGCCGGAATTTCCGCGGGCGCCGCGCAGCAGCGCGGAGGAAGCCACATCCGCCACCTGTGTGGCCGTGGGGTCCTCCAGCCGGCCAAGCTCACGCGCGGCATTGCCGATCGTCATGGACATATTGGTGCCGGTGTCGCCATCCGGCACCGGAAAAACATTCAGAGCATCCACGCTCTGCTTAACATTCGATAATGCGTTGGACGCCGAGATCATGGCGTCGCGCAGGGTCTTTCCGCTAATCAAATCCGTCAGCACTCCTTTGTATGGCGGGATATTGTGTCTCGCCTCATTCCATTATTCCGGCTTCATCCCGTCCACGAAGACATTGACCTTCTTGACCTCCAGGCCGGTCGCTTCTTCCACGGTGTAGCGCACCTTGTGTACAATGCTCTTGGCAATAGCAGAAATATTCATCCCGTAGATCACCGAAATGTGGATATCCACGATCAGCTTTTCGCCCTCGCCGCGCACATGCACGCCGTCATCCGCAAACGCCCGGCGGGAAAGCACCGACCGCAGCCCCTGGCGCGGGCCGCTGCGCACCATACCAGCCACGCCGTAGCAGGAGGACACCGCATTGCCGACCAGGTAGCTGAAATACGCCTGCGACACCTCAATGGTCCCGTAGCGGTTTTCCATACGGATCATATAGAACACACCTTTCCTGTTTTGATCGAATATTGTGCGATTTATGGAGAAGATGCCTCCGGCATCCCCCGGTATATGGCTTATTCACCGCTTAATAGTATACCAGCCGCAGGCGCCGCTGTCAATGGGCAGTTGCGCCCGAATGCCGGAATTTCCGCAGCCCCTTTATTGCCACGCCGCAAAGCCGTAGTACACATTGAAGCCATGGGGGGTCACGGTTGCCAGTCGCCGGTCAAAGGCGGCAAAGCCGCTGCGCCAGCACAGCGGGATATATGGCAGATCCTGCAGAAAGGCATCCGTGAATGCCTGCATGGTGATCTCCCCGGCCAGATACTGCCGGTAGGCCGCCACCGCGGGCGATTCAGAAGAGATGCCGTAGGCGGCCGCACCGCCCGGCATCAGGGCGGCCAGGCTCATGTTGGCCGGCAGGCGCACCTCGCCGAGGTACAGATCATACCGGCCGGCAGAAAGGCGGCTCTTGTACTCGGCATAGCTCAGCGGCGTCACCGTCACCTGCACACCGGCGCTTTCCAGCTGGGAGCGCACCTGCTCCACCGCCGCACTGCGGGAGCCGCCCTCATTGCTGTAGATCAGCTCCAGCGTCAGCCGCGTCTGTCCGGCTGCCGTACCGTAGCCGGCTCCCTCCAGCAGCTGCACGCTGCCGGTCAGATCCCGGCCGGCCGCGATGCCTGTCAGCTCCCTGGCCGCACCAAAGGCCGGATGAAACGGCGTGGACGCCGCCCGTGCCCAGCCGGAAAAGGCGGACTCCACCAAGCTCTTGCGATCAATCAGCCCGGAGATTGCCTGCCGCACCGCGGCATTGCTGACACCGGCAGAAGCACTGTTGACGCCGAGATACAGCAGGGCGTTCATATCCACTGCGGCGCTGGCGCCGGTCACCCTGGGCAGTACGCCGCTGCTCAGGTCGTTGAAATAGTAGGTAATATTGCCGGAGGTAAGCCCGTAGTACATGGTATCCGCATTCGGCAGATGCCGCAGCCCAACGGTGGTATACTGCGGTGTGCTGCCGGCGTAGGGATTGCACTGCAGGCTGGCCTCATCCCCATCGGACTTCAGCATATACAGCCCGGCGCCCACCGGTGCCGCACCGGCCTGCGTTGTGAGGGTACCGGCCTTGACCACCGGGAATGACAGACATGCCTCGGCGTGCGGATCGGCCGAGGCCAGCGTAAACACCACCGTGTTGGCTTTTTTATCCGCTGTGGCCGCCGTCACATTTTCCAGCAGTGCACGATAATTGGCCGAGCTGCGCGCCTGCTGGAAGGAGGTCACCACATCGCTCGGCTGAATGGCCGAACCATCGGAAAAGACCGCCCCCCGGCGCAGGGTCGCCTTCAGGTGGGTGGCATCGGTGCGCTCCACGCTTTCCGCCAGCGCCAGCTGGGGGGTGAAACTGCCGTCGATCGCCGTCAGACCGCTGTACAGCAGCCCCGCCAGCGCCACATTCACCGCTGTCTGCGCCGCAAACGGGTCAAGCGTATCCTCCCGGCTGTAAGCCACAGCAAAGTTCGCCGGGCCGGTATGCGTCGATGCATCGGACACAGGAGGCTCTGATGTCGGTGCAGAGGTTCCCGTCCCGCCGGCACAGCCGGCAAAGCCCAGCAGCATAGCCGCCACCAGCAGCAAACACAGTACCCGGCGCATCGCACCTCCCCCTTTCACCGTTCAATACAAGTATAGTATGAGTAGTATGAGAAAAACCCGGATAAGTATAGCATCTTTCCGCAAAATAATCAAGGGCAATACCACACAAGTTCTGCGCAGCATTGCCCGGGGGCACTTGTTACAGCGTCCGCAGCAGCGCCTGCCGCTGCCGGTAATCCGGCATATACCGGGCAACCAGCGCGTAGAACGCCGGGCTGTGGTCATGGTGCCGGATATGTGCCAGCTCATGCACCACCACATAATCCACCGCCTGCGGCGGGTACTGCATCAGCCGCCAGGAAAAGCACAGGCGGTTCTGGCTGCTGCAGCTACCGAAGCGGGTTCTGGCACCCGTAATACGCACCCCGGCCGGGGTCAGCCCCATGCGTGCGGCGTAGTAGGCCACCCGCTCCGGGATCACCTGCTGTGCCTGCCGGCGCAGCGCCGCCTCCTGCTCCGGTGTCACCTGCCGGGCCGCGGCCGCCGCCTGGCGCTGCTGCTGGAGAGCCATATGCTTTTCCAGCCACGCCGTATGCGCCTGCACAAAGGCGGCGATCTGCTTTTCGGAGCAAGCATAGGGCGCACGCACCACCACAGCCAGCGCGGGCGTGATCTCCAGCGAAAGTGTCCGCCGCCCGGAGCGGATCACGGTATATTCATAGTCACTCATCGTTTTTCATCCCTTCTCTTCTCCGGCATCGTACCATGTTTTCTGCTTTCGCGCAAGACCCGGTATGGAAAAACCGCAAATCGGTCATTGCACTTTTGCCACGGACATGGTAGAATAGAGCATGAATGTGCACAAAGGAACCAATGGGAGGAAACTGTTTTGCAGATGCTGGGCATTATCGGAGCCATGGACTCCGAGGTTGACAATCTGACCGAGCGCCTGACCGGGCGCCGGGCAACCACCGCGGCCGGCCGCGTTTTCTATACCGGCTGTCTGAACGGCCGCACCGTGACCATTGTGAAAAGCGGCATCGGCAAGGTGGCTGCCGCTACCACTGCACAGCTGCTGATCGACCGCTTTGGTGCGGACGCCCTGCTGAATACCGGCATGGCCGGCGGCCTTGCCGATGGGCTGGCGCCGAAGGATCTGGTCATCGGCACCGAGGCCGTGCAGCACGATTTTGACATTACCGCCTTTGGCCACGCGCCGGGCTTTATGGGCGATGGACCGGATGACCAGCAGCCCAGTATTTTCCGTGCCGATCCAACCATGGCGGCAGCGGCCATGGCGGCGGCGCAGGCCGTTCTGCCGGCCGGCAGCCGGGCGATCACCGGCCGCATCGCCTCCGGTGATGTGTTTGTAGCCAATACCGCGCAGCGGCAGCATATCCGCACCCTGTTCGGTGCCGCCGCGGCCGAGATGGAGGGCGCGGCTATCGCCCAGACAGCTGTGGCCAACGGCATCCCGTTTGTCATTCTGCGGGTCATCTCCGATTTGGCCGGACAGGAAGCCACCATTTCCTTTGACGAACTGGAGCTATATGCCGGTCGGCTGGCCGGCGACATCACCGCCGCCATATTGGAGCGGCTGTGAATATTCTTTTCCCCCCACGGGCAGGCTAACCGAAAAAAAGGAGTCTGCCGATGTATCCCACTGTCCATTGCCCGCCGCGGCACCGGCCGCAGCCGCTCCTCTTTCCGGCAAGGCGGCAGCCGCCGGCGGCAAGATCACCGATAAAGGAGAACACGCCATGCAACCAAAAGTTATTCCGCTTAAACAGGAGATGACCCTCCTGCACCTGCCGCAGATGCCCTCCCGCACCGACCGGCTCACCGCAGTGCTCTCGGTGCCGCTGCGGGAGGAGACGGCCGCGCAGTATGCGGCGCTGCCGGGTCTGTTGACCCGCCGCTGCCATCGCTACCCCACGGTCACCGCGCTCGGGCAGCGGCAGGATCAGCTCTACGGCGCCAGCGTACAGGGGCAGGCCATCCGTTTGGGCGAATGGCAGATGATGAAATTTTCCGTCAGCTTTCTGCAGGAGAACTATACCCTGCACAAGGAGGATCTGACCGCCGACTGCACCCGCCTGCTGCTGGAGCTGCTGTTCGACCCGCTGCTGGAAAACGGTCTTTTCCGGCAGACCGATCTGGCACAGGAGCAGCGCTGCCTGCTGGAACGGCTGGAGGGCGAGATCAACAACAAGCGGCTGTACGCCCGCAGGCAGTGCGAAAAGCTGCTGTGCCCGGACCAGCCATACAGCGTGGATCCGAACGGCACACCGGAAACGGTGCGGGCACTGACGCCGGCCAGCGTAACCGCTGCCTGGCAGACGCTGCTCAGCACAGCACGCATCCACTGGATCTACCAGGGCAGTGGCGATACCTCTGCCCTGGCCGGCGCCATTGAGGACTGCTTCGCCACGCTGCCGCCGCGCTGCCCAGTGCACCTGACGCCGGACACCACCTTTACCATGAAAGAAAGCGCCCGCACGGACGAAATGCCGATCAAGCAGGCCAAGCTGGTGTTGGGGCTGCGCATTGCGGCCGCCGAGCCGGACGGCCAGGTGAATGCAGCGCGCCTGATGAACACCCTGCTGGGCGGCTGCGCCTCCTCCATGCTGTTCAAGCATGTGCGTGAGGAGCAGAGTCTGTGTTATTACTGCGCCTCCACCTATGACCGGCTGCAGGGGGTCATGCTGATCGACAGCGGCGTAGAAGCAGCGAATGCCGAGCGCACCCGTGAGGAAATCCTGCGGCAGCTGGAGGCACTGCGACAGGGGCAGTTTTCTGATGACGAGCTGGAGGCCGCCCGCCGCAGCCTGATCCAGGGCTTCACCGCGATGGATGAGACCCCGGCCGACCGCGAAAGCTGGTACGCCGGCCAAACCCCATACGACCGCTACACCACACCGGAGGAAACGGCCAACCAGCTGCTGGCCATCACGCGGGACGATGTGTGCCGCGTAGCCCGGCTGGTGCATCTGGATACCACCTATCTGCTGAAACCCGCAACCGAGGAGGTGCACGCCTGATGGAACAACTGAAAAACCCGCTTACCGGCGATACACTGTACCGTACCGTCCATCCCACCGGGCTGGAAATTCTGGTGTGGCCGCAGCCGCAGGCACGCGTGGCCTATGCTGTATTCGCCACCCGCTACGGCTCAGTCTATAACACTCTGCCCACCGCCAACGGCGGCACCGAGGAGGTGCCGGAGGGCATTGCGCACTATCTGGAGCACAAGCTGTTTGAAAGCGAAGAGGGGGACGCCTTCGAGCGTTTCTCCGCCACCGGCGCCGACGCCAATGCCTATACCAGCTTTGAGCGCACCGCCTACCTGTTCTCGGCCACCGAGAACATCCTGCCCTCGCTGGAGATCCTGCTGGATTTTGTACAGCACCCGTATTTCACCCCGCAGACGGTGCAAAAGGAGCAGGGCATCATCGGGCAGGAGATCCGCATGTGCGAGGACGACCCCGAACGCGGCGTGCTGTTCAATCTGCTGCAGGCCATGTACCATACCCATCCGGTGCGCATTGATATCGCCGGCACGGTGGAATCCATTTCCCACATCACCGCCGACCTGCTTTACCGCTGCTACGCACGGTATTACAATCTGCACAATATGGTGCTGGTGGTGGCCGGCAAGATCGACCCGGAGCAGGTGCAGCAGGCGGCCGACCGCCTGCTGAAGCCTGCCGAGCCGTTCACCCCCGTCCCCTACACCGTAGAGGAGCCGGAGACCGTGGTCAGGCACCGCGTGGAGGAGGCCATGCCGGTGTCCGCACCGCTGTTCCACCTCGGCTTCAAGGAGCCGCAGCTGACCCACACCCCTACCACCGTGGCTGCCTCCCGCATGCTGCTCAAGCTGCTCTGCGGGAAAAGCTCCCCCCTCTATGCGCGCCTGATGGAAGAGGGGCTTATCAACGAGCAGTTTGGTGCCGAATACTTTAACGGCCCCGGCTATGGCGTTTGGCTTTTCGGCGGCGAGTCCGCCGACCCGGACCGCGTGGAGGCACTCATCTGCGAGGAGATCGGGCAGCTGCAGCAGGAGGGGATCGACCCGGAGCGCATGGAGCAGCTGCGCCGCGCCACCTATGGCACCATCGTCAGTGAGCTGGATGATTCCGCCTACTGCGGCGAGCTGCTGCTGGACGATGTGATCGACGGCATTCCGCCGCTTTCCCGGCTGGAGGCCTTCGCCTCGATGACTGCCGGGGAGCTGACTGCGCAGCTGCGCACCCGCATCCCGCTGGAAAACCGCACACTGTCGGTCATTGTACCGCAAAAAGATCAGAAAGGATGATCCCGTATGCTGACCCTTACCCATCACATTGACTTTCCCGCACTGGGCTGGAGCCTGCCCATCAGCGATACGCTGGTGCAGTTCACCCTGTTCGGGCATGAGTTTACCATCAAGTGGTACGGCGTACTCATCGCCATCGGCTTCCTGCTGGCGGTGCTGTACGCCCTGCGCCGGGCGCCGGAATTCGACCTGAATCCCGACCACATGATCGACGCCGTACTGGTCTGCACACTGGTCGGCTTCGTCTGCGCCCGGCTGTATTATGTGTTCTTCTGCGCCGATGTGCAGGAATACCTGGCCAACCCACTATCCATCCTGTACATATGGGAGGGCGGTCTCGGCATCTACGGCGGTATTATCGGGGCATTTGCCTCCGGCATCCTCATGTGCCGGCTGCGCAGACTCAACACCCGTGCCATGTTTGATATCGCCTCGCTCGGCTTTCTCATCGGGCAGGCCATCGGCCGCTGGGGCAATTTTTTCAATCAGGAAGCCTTTGGCAGCAACACCACCCTGCCGTGGGGCATGACCGGTGATATCATTGCCTCCGGACAGAACGGCTCCGGTTATGCGACCAGCGATCCGGTGCATCCCACCTTTCTGTACGAATCCCTGTGGTGCCTGGCAGGCTTTCTGCTGCTGCATTTCATCTCCAAGCGGTTCTATAAATTCAAGGGTGAGATCTTCTGCGGATATCTGGTCTGGTACGGCATCGGCCGCTTCATGATTGAAAGCCTGCGCACCGACAGTCTGATGATCGGGCAGATGCGCGCCTCTCAGCTTGTGGCTATCATCGCCGTGCTGACCGGCGTGGTGCTGTTCCTGGTCTGGCGGCGGCAGGCAATCTCGCTGCCGCTGCAGCTGACCGCTCTGGAGGCCGAGGCCGCGGAGAAAACCGCCGAGGAGCCAGCCGCTGACGCCGCTGACTCCGCTAACGCCGTTGATGCCCCTATCGAAGACGAAGAGGCCACGCCGGCAGCAGAGCCGACGCAGCCCGTGGCACCGGTGGAACCGGAAGTGCCGGCAGTACAGGAGGCAGACGATGGCACAGATCATTGACGGCAAGGCCATTGCCGCGGCCATCCGTCAGGAGATCGCCGCTGAGGCCGCTGCCCTGCAGGCGCAGGGCATTACCCCCTGTCTGGCGGTGATCCTGGTTGGAAATGATCCCGCCTCGCAGACCTATGTGCGCAATAAGCAGCGCGCCTGCGCCGAGGTAGGCTTTGCCGCCCGGCAGATCGATCTGCCCGCCGACACCACCCAGCAGGAGCTGCTGGACACCGTGGCCGCGCTGAATGCCGACCCGGCAGTACACGGCATCCTGTGCCAGCTGCCGCTGCCCGCGCACCTGGATGACGAGGCGGTTATCGCCACCATTGACCCACGCAAGGATGTCGATGCCTTCCACGCCGAAAATGTCGGGCACATCATGATCGGAAATCACACCTTCCTGCCCTGTACGCCGGCCGGCGTGATGGAGCTGCTGCACCGCAGCGGCATCCCCGTGGCGGGCAAACGCTGTGTGGTCGTCGGCCGCAGCAATATCGTCGGCAAGCCGATGGCCATGCTGCTGCTGCACGATAACGGCACCGTTACCATCTGCCACTCCCGCACGCGGGATCTGGACGCCATATGCCGCGAGGCCGATATTCTGGTAGTAGCCATCGGGCGGGCAAAATTCGTAACCGCCGCCATGGTTAAGCCCGGCGCCACAGTAATTGATGTCGGCATGAACCGGGATGAAACCGGCAAGCTGTGCGGCGATGTCGACTTCGCCGCCGTAGAGCCGATTGCCGGGGCCATCACCCCGGTGCCCGGCGGCGTTGGCCCCATGACCATTGCCATGCTGCTGAAAAATACCCTCACCGCCGCCCGCCGGCAAAACGGGCTGCTGTAAGACCCCCGCAAGGAAAACGCCCCCGGCGCGGAAATGTTCCGCGCCGGGGGCGTTATTGGATTTCGACAGATACAGCAGCGCCGCAAGGCGACAAAACAGTTACAGCACCGGCCTGATACAAACAAAAATGCTTCCTAAGCCTGAAAGGTTCCTGCGTATTTCTTTCGTTCCATTTTCAAACACTTCACTCGTCCAAAAGCCACTCTTTTGCCGGCTCAATGCCATCGAAAAACCGGATGGCAAAACCGTGTCCACACAATATCTTTTTTAGCCTTTTACAGGAAAGTCTGTCTACCCCCACAAAGGCGACACGCATAAACCGTTTGCCGGGGGCGATGAGTGCATCGGCTATTTCTGTAATCAATTCTTCCGTGAACCTTGTTTCATCGAGGACAAATGTGATATATCCCGGGGCGGACGGACGACGGAACACCGCTGTGTCCGCGCGTAGTTTTTGAATGGCAAGTTCAGTATATTGATATAGACAAAGCAATCGGGGTACAACGGTTCCTGAAACGGAATATTTCCCCGTTTGCTTTGTCTACCATCCAAGTGTTCAAACCATATTTCTCCGCCCGCAAAGGGAAGAATAAAGGATTTTTTCCTTACGCCCGGTAATTCATCCGGATTTGGGGCAGCCCATTCCGGCTTATATCTCGAAGGATCATTTTTCATAAACATCGGTTATCCCTTTCATAACCAATTTTACTCTTGCCCCTGTAATCGCCCCTTCTGCACCATTCAAGCCCCTGCAGCTTCAATACAGCAGCGGCGCCGCAAAGCGGCAAAACAGCCACAGCCCGGCACACGCACCGGCAATGGCCAGCAGAGCAATCACCACCATAGCAGGGGACGCCCCGGCGTATTCCTCTGCAAGACCGCGCCGCAGCGCCCGGTTGCGGTAGGCGCAGTCCGCCGTCAGCCCTGCCCACAGATGCAGCACCAGCTGCGGTATCAGCAGCAGCGCCATCCGGGCGCAGCGCAGACGGAACAGCGCCATATTGGTATCATTATACAGCTGCACCCGCGCCTCGATATCCGGGGTCAGCCGCGGTTCATCCACATCCAGCTCCCGCACCGCCGCCTCATAGCCCGCCACCGTGCGGCTGTGCTCCTGCACAGCCTGCGCTATGCGCTCATCATATAGGGCACCGGCAGCCGTATAGGCCGCCGCAAACAGCAGCACCGCGGCCAACAGCAGCAGCAACCCCCGCCGGTAAAGCTGGCGGTAGAAGCTCCAGCCCGTTGGCACAAGAAAGGCCGCCCAATTCATCCCGAAAAACCGTTTTTGCCCCTCATGGCGGCGGAAGATCGGCAGATACCGTGCGTTTTTCGTTCCTACATACAGCCGCCAGTCCGAAGCGGAATAGCCGCTGATCATCTCCGCTGTGGTATGCTCATCCATCGGTTTTTTCTCCTTTTTCTCAGGGCTGCCGCGTGGTCAGATACCACACAGCCCGCTCCACCGCATCGCGGGAATTGCCCCAATCGGCTCCCTCGCCGCTGTTCTGATAATCATACATCTCGCAGAAATGCCGGATATCCCCCCGCAGCTCGGACAGGTATTCCTGCGCCAGCCGGCGGGCCGCCCTGGTAAAATCGCCGCGCTCCTTTTTGCCCATAGCGGTCTGCGCCGTCTCGGCCAGTGCCGAAAAGTGCGGCAGGCACAGGCACGGCTGTTCTTCAAACAGCCGGCGGAAATCCGCCTGCTGCTCATAGGTGCGGCAAACCGTGGCCAGCATCTTCTCCATAGCGCTGTCCACCTGCCGGCAAACGAAGCAGGTCTCGCCCACCCGGTTGGCATCCTTGGCCTGCCGGACAGCGCTTTTTCCAATCAGCGGCACCCCGGAAAACACCCGCTTTTCCGTCTCAGCCAGATGGCTTTCCAGCATCAGCGCCACACCCAGGCGGTTGTGCCGCCCCAGCATCTGCCGGTAATGGGGCAGGCAAAAGCCGAGACGGTTGGTCTCCATCCGGATATCCGGCTCCATCATCGCCGCGCCGGTGATATACTCCACCGCCCGCTGCTCCAGCTTGTTGCGCAGGCGGCAGATCGGGCAGCCGTCCTTTTCCTCAAAGATCTCCCCCACCGGGATATTGGTGATATCGTAGCGCATAGCTTATCTCCTTTCACCGCCGTACGCGGCGCACCGCCACTGTGTGGCCGGTGCGGTCATCCAGTGTAAACAGTACCCCATCCATCGCGCAGGCCCCCTCCGCCGTGAGAAACCGCACCGGCAGCTTGGTGCGCATCCGGGCGATAGACAGCTCCGGCCGCACCCCCAGGCAGGAAACAACCGGCCCGGTCATGCCCACATCCGTGATATAGCCGGTGCCCTCCGGCAGGATCTGCTCATCCGCTGTGGCCACATGGGTGTGGGTGCCGAACACAGCCGAAACCCGGCCGTCCGCATAAAACGCCAGTGCCTTTTTTTCCGCTGTGGCCTCCGCGTGGAAATCCACCACGCAGAATCGCGGCCGCCCGGCCTGCTCCAGCAGGCGGTCCAGTGCCTCAAAGGGGCTCTCCAGTGATTCCATATAAACCGTGCCCAGCAGGTTGATCACCGTCACCTGGTAGCGGCCGCGGTCGATCACCGTCATCCCCTGCCCCGGCACGCCGCCGGGGTAGTTGGCCGGGCGCAGCAGGGTGTCACTGCGTTCCAGCTCATCCAGAATCTCCCGCCGGCGGAAGGTGTGGTTGCCGCCGGTGATCACATCCGCCCCGGCCGCAAAAATCGCCGCGGCCGATGCCGGCAGCAGGCCGTTGCCATCGGCCGAATTCTCCCCGTTCACAATACACACATCCACCGCCAGCTCCCGCTTGAGCGCCGGCAGCACCTTTTGCAGGTGGGTACAGCCCACGCTGCCCACCACATCACCGATACACAGGATATTCACGCACACAGCCTCCGTTTTCTGACAAAGAAAAGCAGGCGTCTCTGCGGACAGGGACGCCTGCGGACAGGTTTATTCTACCACCCGGCAGCCGGGAAGTCAAGCACTGCACCAGCCATAGCCATAGCGCCGGCGGTTGAGCAGCAGGAACAGCGTGGACAGCAGCAGCGCACATACCTCCGCCACCGTAACCGCCCACCAGATCCCGTCCAGGTCGAACCAGATGGGCAGCAGCAGCACACTGGCAGCCTGGAACACCAGCGTACGCAAAAAGGAGATCGCCGCCGATACGCCGCCGTTATTCAGCGCCGTGAAGAAGGACGATGCATAAATATTGAAGCCAACCAGCAGGAAGGAGACCGCCGTAGTGCGGAACGCATGGTGGGTCATTGCCAGCAGCTCGGCATCATAGCCCACAAAGATGCGGGAAAGCGGCATTGCCAGCAGCAGCGCCAGCGCCACCATGGCGGCACCCACTACCCCCATCAGGCGCAGGCTCTTGCGCAGCACATTGCGCACCTCGTCGGTGTTGCCGGCGCCGTAGTGGTAGCTCACGATCGGTGCGCTGCCCACCGAATAGCCAATGAAGATGGCCACAAAAATAAACTGCACATACATCAGCGCACCGTAGGCGGCCACGCCGTTTTCGCCGGCCAGCCGGATCAGCTGCCAGTTGTACAGCGCCCCCACCAGTGAGCTGGAAATATTGCTCATCAGCTCACTGGAACCATTGGCGCACGCCTGCAGCAGCGGCCGCAGCTGCAGCCGGGTGCGCCGCAGACGCAGCAGGCTGCTGTTCCGGCGCAGGAAGTACACCAGCGGCAGCAGACCGCCAACGCACTGGCTGATCCCCGTAGCCACTGCCGCACCCACAACGCCCCAGTCAAACACGGCAATAAACAGGGCATCCAGCACCATATTCGTCACGCCGGCAGCCACCGTGGCCAGCAGCCCCAGGCGCGGCTTTTCCGCCGTAACAAAGAAGCTCTGAAACACATTCTGCAGCATAAAGGCCATATTGAACGCCAGCACTGTGCGGCCGTACTGCACACAGTAGGGCAGCATCTCCGGCGTGGCGCGCAGCCATACCGAGATCTGCGGCATCAGCACAATGCCCACCACCGAGGTCAGCACACCCAGCAGCACCGTCAGCCATACCATCATGGTAAAGTACCGGTCAGCACGCTCACGGTCTCCCTCGCCGAGGGTCTTACCCACCAGCGCGCTGCCGCCGGTGCCGACCATGAAGCCAACGCCGCCCAGCACCATGATGAACGGCATCACCAGATTGATGGCCGCAAAGGGTGTTTTGCCCACAAAATTGGACACAAACAGCCCGTCCACCACACCGTATACGGAGGTAAACACCATCATCACCACAGACGGCAGCACAAAGCGCAGCAGCTTTTTATAGGTAAAATGATCCGATAATCGAATAGTCACGGTTTCCTCATCCTCCCCTCCAGGGGTATAATAAAAAAATAGCCGGATAAGCTCAGGCTCACCTGAGGTCTTATCCGGCAAAACGGTTACGACCGTTCGCCCTCCGACAGCTGGGAGAGAAAAAGCCACCCTCTGCCCTGCATGCGGACAAAGGGTGGTTGATCGACAGCTTAGTCCGTCACAAAGGGAACCAGGGCGATCTGACGGGCGCGCTTGATCGCGGTCGTCAGGTCTCTCTGATGACGGGCGCAGGTACCGGTCACACGCCGGGGCAGGATCTTCGCCCGCTCGGACATATACCGGCGCAGACGCGCCACATCCTTATAATCGATGTATTCGATCTTGTCCACGCAGAACTGGCACACCTTGCGGTGGCCCTTGCGGCCGGGACGCATCGGGCGCTCCGGTCTCTCGGTTCTTTCAGCCATGAAAAAGGCCTCCTTTACTCAATGATCAGCTCTTCCCGGATCAGAAGGGCAGCTCCTCGTCGGTGAAGATCTCCTCGAAATCGCCGGTATTGGCGGTCGAGAAAGCGGGCTTCGCCTCGCTGGGCTGCGGAATCTGGGAATCGTAGCCGGGAGCCGCGGGGGACTGGCCGCCCTTCGACTCACAGAAAAATGCGTTATCCACCACGACCTCGTAGACGGTGCGCTTGCTGCCGTCATTGGCCGTGTAGCTGCGGGACTGCAGAGAGCCCTGCAGCGCAATGCGGTTGCCCTTGTGGAAATAGCGGGTAATAAACTCAGCCGTTTGCCGCCAGGCCACGCAGTTGATAAAATCCGTCTGCCGTTCCTGATCCTTGGAACGATAGGCGCGATCCACCGCCACGCTGAAGCTGGTCACCGAAACACCGCTCTGGGTGGTCTTCAGCTCCGGGTCCGCCGTCAGGCGACCCATCAGACAAATTGAGTTCATTGCTTTCCCTCCTTATTTCGCTTCTTTGCGGACAACCATCGAGCGCAGCACACCGCCGGTAATACCGCTGATGCGCTCCAGCTCCGCCGGGAAGGCCGGGCCGCTGACAAAATTGTACAGCACATAGTAGCCTTCTGCTTCATCATTGATCGGATAAGCGAGCTTGCGCTTGCCCCAATCGTCGATCTCGCCGATCTCCGCATTCTGCTCGATCAGCGCACGGAATTTCTCCTTGAGCTCGGCAACGGCCTCATCACCTGCGGTGAGAGAGAAGATCATAACCGCCTCATAGGATGCTTTAACTGTGGGCATATTGTTGCACCTCCTTATGGTCTGATGGCCTTATCCCGCAGATAAGGCAAGGATTTGTCCACATTCCATGAACTTCTGTATTATACCAGTTTACCTAAAGCAATGTCAAGGACTTTTTTACAGAAAATGCAAAAAGCCGCAGCAGACAATATTGCCTGCTGCGGCCGCGAAGCTTTATTCCAGCATCCGGCGGAATTCCGCCTCGTCGATAATGCGTACGCCAAGCTGCTGCGCCTTCGTCAGCTTGCTGCCGGCGTCCTCGCCGGCCAGCACGCAGGTGGTCTTTTTGGAAACGCTGCCGGCCGTTTTTCCACCGTAGCGCTCCACCAGCGCCGATGCCTCGCTGCGGGTCATGGTGGGCAGCGTTCCTGTCAGCACAAAGGTCATCCCGGCAAAGCGGTCGTCCTCCCGCTGCACGGCAGCGGTCATATTCACCCCATAGGCCCGCAGCTGCTCCACCAGCCGTCGGGAGGGCTCCAGGGAGAAGAAGTCCGTCACGCTGCGCGCCATGATCTCGCCAAACCCGTCTATCGCAGCAATCTCCTCAGCTGACGCCGCCATAACGGCCTCCATGCTGCCGAAATGCGCCGCCAGCAGCTTGGCTGCCTTCTGGCCAATGTGGCGGATGCCAAGGCCGTAGATCACCCGGCCGAGATCGTTCTGCTTGGATGCCTCCACTGCCGCCAGAATATTATCGGCCGAACGCTCACCGAGACCATCCATCGCCGCCAGCCGCTCCCGCGGCAGGGCGTAGAGGTCATCCGCCTCCTGCACCAGCTCCTCCTGCACCAGCTTTTCCAGCACCGCCGGCCCCAGGCCGTCGATATCCATGGCATCCTTGGAGGTGAAATGGATCAGGTTGCGCAGGCGCTGCGCCGGGCAGGCCGGATTTACGCAGCGCAGGTCGGCTTCATCCTCCTCCCGCATGACCGGCTGCCCGCAGGAAGGGCAGTGATCCGGCAGCCGGTAGGGCTGGCTGCCGGGGGCATGGGCCGTTACCCGCACCACCTCGGGGATGATCTCACCAGCCTTGCGCATCGCCACGGTATCGCCGATTCCCAGCGCCTTTTCCTCAATAAAGCCCTGGTTATGCAGCGTAGCGCGGCTGACGGTGGTGCCGGCCAACATCACCGGATCGAATATGCCGGTGGGGGTCAGCACGCCGGTACGGCCAACATTCACCTCCACCGCCCGCAGCACCGTTTCCTTTTCCTCCGGCGGATATTTGAATGCCACCGCCCAGCGGGGAAACTTGCTGGTGCTGCCCAGCAGCTCCCGCTGCGCAAGATCGTTCAGCTTCACCACGGCGCCATCGGTATCATAGGATAGCTGCACACGCCTCTCCCCGATCAGCCGGATCTGCCGGACGACCTCCTCCACATCGTCGGTAACCGTGTAAAACGGGATCACCGGCAGGCCAAGCTGCGCCATGCGCTCCAGTGAGCCGGCGTGCGAAAGCACCTGCTCCCCCTCGATCAGCTGCATATTAAAGATGAACAGTGACAGATCCCGCTCTGCCACCACCCGTGCATCCTTCTGCCGCAGGGTGCCGGCCGCCGAATTGCGGGGGTTTTTGAACGGCTTTTCGCCGTTTTCCTCCTGCCGGCGCACCAGCGCGGCAAAGCTTTCCCGCGGCATATACACCTCGCCGCGCACGATCAGGCGCTCCACCGGCTCGGTCAGCTGCTGCGGGATCGCCCGGATCTGCCGCAGATTGGCCGACACATCCTCCCCCACCAGACCGTCGCCGCGGGTGGCGCCGCGGGTGAAGCGGCCACCGCGGTACTCGATCGCCACAGAAAGGCCGTCGATCTTCGGCTCCACCACATATTGGGGGGCAGACACCACCTCCCGTATGCGGCGGTCAAAATCGCGGATCTCCTGCTCGGAAAATACATCCTGCAGGCTACCCAGCGGCACCTCATGCGTCACCGGCTCAAACAGCGCCGAAAGCTCACCGTGCACCCGCTGGGTGTAGGAATCCGCCGTGATCAGCTGCGGATAGGCCGTCTCCAGCTCCCGCAGCTCACGGGTGAGGGCGTCAAAGGCATCGTCCTCGATCTCCGGGGCATCCTCGTCATAATAGCGCCGGCTGTGGTAGTCGATCTGCTCCCGCAGCCACTTCACACGCTCGGCAGCCTCGGCCTGTTTCATCATATTCCCACCCTGTTTTCCGTCGTCAGTTTACCTGACCGTAGTTGAATATCTTGCCCAGCACATCATCGTCATCATCATACACCTGCGTCAGGGTATCCGGCACCTTGCCCAGCAGCACAGCCTCCGCCACGGGAAAGCTGCTGTTCAGCGCCGCACTGGTGCGGCCGCCGGAGCTGACCACGCACAGGCTGATGTGCAGATCCACCAGCACATGATAGATGCTCTGGTTGATGCCGGTCGCCTCCAGCGAAGAGGAGGTGGACGAAAGCACCGTAGCCGTTACACCGACCGGGAAATGCAGCAGCGGCCCCCAGCCGCTGATCGCCTGCGGCCCCAGCAGCGTGCCCAGCGGCACATCGGCGCTCACGGTGGTCATGGTGTTCATGGCCGCCATGATATAGTTTCCCACATCCGTGCGGATCGTATTCACCGCCGCTGCATCCGTAACCACAGAGGACACGATGCTGTCCTCCGTGTAGCTGACCTGGATCATGGACCGGCACAGCTCGGCGCGTTCCTCCAGCACATGGCTGAACGCCTCATTGGCCAGCCGCTCAGCAATCCACAGCGCCTGGCTCTCGGCAAAGGTCAGCACCACCGGACGCCAGTGCAGCACCAGCGCCGCCAGTGCCACCACCGGCACCAGCAGCAGGGCCAGCAGGCGGCCCAGCCGCCGCTGCCGCGCCAGCCGGTGCGCCCGACCGAATTGCCGCATCCCCCGCATCGCCATCACCTCACCCCAGCATACGCCGGGGACAGGGATGGGGTGAGGATTTTACACCGTCAGCTCCCGGCAGAGGCGTCGGCAGCCGCCGTCTCCGGCGGCAGCTTTTCGTGCAGCTTGCGCCGCACATCCAGTCCCTCGTACTTCATCCGGTACTGCACCCGCGCCATATATCGTTTATCGCAGTGCTCACACCGCAGCTCCGCGCAAAAGGCGCGGCTGTAGAACCGCCACTTGCCGCAGCGCGCCAAATCCCGCCCGCACTGCGGGCAGGCAAAGCATAGGTCGCTGCGCTTCACCAGCGGATCGTCGATATCGCTGAGGATACGGGTCTTGAAGGTGATGCGGCGGTAAAACTCAGCGTCCACCGTCTGCACAGCCGCCGCCAGCCCGGCGGGATCGGCCACCTTCTGCAGCACCTTAGCCGTCAGCACGCTGTCATCCAGCGCACGGTGCAGCGACATCCCGTCCTCCGGGATACCCAGCAGCTCACCGGCCCTGGCCAACCCAAGCTGCTGGCTGCTCTCTGTGCCAAGGCGGCGCTGCACATACACCTGCGCATCCAGATAGTGCTGCAGAAAGGGAATTTCCTGCTTTTTATAGAAAAAGCGGCAGTTTTCCATCAGCACCAGCAGGTCGGTCGTGCTCCAGGTCAGCACCGCCGCCGGCGCCCGGCGCACAAAGGCGGCAAGCTGCTGCATCATGTCGTCAAAGGTGACGCCATCCTCCAGCTCCTCCGGCGTAATATTGGTCAGATCGGTCACGATCTCGGAAAGCTTGCGGCTGACCACCGGACGGATGGCCGCGTGGAAACGGTCGGTCACCTGCAGACTTTCGTCCAGCCGCACGGCGCCCACCTCAATAATTTCGTTGAAATAGCCGTGCGCCTTGCGCGAATATCCGCCGTTCCACTCCAGGTCCATCACAATATACTGCATAGCTTACCCCATCTCGCCCAGCACGCGGCCGGCCAGCAGGTGAAAGTGCAGATGCTGCACCGTCTGTCCGGCATCCGCGCCGTTGTTGGTCACAATGCGGTAATCGGTCACGCCCAGCTTTTCGGCAATCGCCGGGATCGCCTCAAACACCCGCGCCACGGCGGCACTGTTCTCCGCCGTGATCTCCCGCGCGCCCGCCACATGGCACTTCGGGATCACCAGCACATGCACCGGCGCCTTCGGCTCGATATCATAAAAGGCAAGCACATGCGCATCCTCATACACTTTTTTGGACGGGATCTTTCCCGCCGCGATCTGACAAAACAGGCAATCTTCCATTTTCTGCCCGCTCCTTTCCTGTTCTGATTGACCGGATCAGCCCTGCAGCATGGCCGCCACAGTCTGCGGCACCGCCGCCACCACAGCGTCGGCCGCCGCCACATCCTTGCCGCCGGCCATGGCGGAATCCGGACGGCCGCCGCCCTTGCCGCCGCACAGTGCGGCGATCTGCCGCACGATATTGCCGGCATGCACACCCTTTGCCACCGCACCGGCCGTGGCCGTGGCCAAAATGCTCACCTTTTCCTCGCCGGTGGTCACCAGCACCACCACGCCCTCACCAAGCTTATCGCGCAGCTGGTCGCCCAGCTCCCGCAGGCCGGCGGTATCCAGGCCGGGCACGCGCGCGGCCAGCACCTTTACGCCGCCAACCTCCTGTACCTGGCTCATCACATCGCCCATGGCGCTGCGGGCCAGCTGGTTTTTCAGGCTCTCATTTTCGGCCGAAAGCTCCTTCACCTGCGCCAGCAGATGGGTCACCTTCTCCTCCACATCGCCCTCTTTCACCTTCAGCTGTGCAGCCACCGCCGCCATGCGCCGCTCCAGCGCGGCGTAATAGGCCAGCACATTCTCTCCGGTCAGTGCCTCAATGCGGCGCACGCCGGCGGCGATGCCGGCCTCGCTGATAATCTTGAACAGGGTGATGGCACCGGTATGGCTGACATGCGTGCCGCCGCACAGCTCCTTGGAAAATTCGCCCATGGAAACGACACGCACCGTGCTGCCGTATTTCTCACCGAACAGCGCCATGGCGCCGGCCTTCTTGGCCTCATCAATGCTCATTTCGGCCGTAATCACCGGCAGATCGGCAGCAATCTGCTCATTCACCAGCTTCTCCACCTGCGCCAGCTCCTCCGGCGTCATCGCCTGGAAGTGGGCGAAGTCAAACCGCAGACGCTCCGGTGTTACCAGGGAGCCCTTCTGCTCCACATGGCTGCCCAGCACGGTGCGCAGCGCCTTCTGCAGCAGGTGGGTGGCGCTGTGGTTGCGGCAGGTGGCCAGCCGTGCGGCTGCATCTACCTGCAGGGTCACCGTCTCGCCAACGGCCAGCATCCCCTGCTCCATCACGCCCACATGGCCCACCTTGCCGCCGCGCAGCTTGATGGTCTCCTCCACACGGAACAGGCCATTCTGTCCGCGGATGATGCCGGTATCGCCCTCCTGGCCGCCCATGGTGGCGTAAAACGGCGTTTTTTCCGTGAACACAGTGCCGCGCTGTCCCTCCAGCAGGCTGTCCGTCAGGGCATCCTCCCCGGCCAGCACCGTCACGGCCGCAGTATCCTCCAGCCGGTCATAGCCAACAAAAGCCGTGGTCAGCGCAGGGTCAATCTGATCGTACACCGTGGCATCCGCGCCCATGTAGTTGGTCACCTCACGGGAGCTGCGGGCGCGGGTGCGCTGCTGCTGCATCTCGGCCCGGAAGCCCTCTTCATCTACGGTGTAGCCCTTTTCCTCCAGAATTTCCTTGGTCAGATCCACCGGGAATCCGTAGGTATCGTACAGCTTAAAGACTGCCGCGCCGTCCAGCTGCTTGTGTCCCTTTTTCTGCAGATCGTTTTCCATATCCGCGAGGATGCGCAGGCCCTGGTCAATGGTCTTGTTGAATTGGGTCTCCTCATTGTTCAGCACCTTGAGGATGAAATCGCGCTTTTCCTCCAGCTCCGGGTAGCCATCCTTGGAGCCTTCAATCACCGTACCGCTGAGGGTGGCAAGGAACTGCCCCTCAATGCCGAGCAGGCGGCCGTGGCGGGCAGCCCGGCGGATCAGCCGGCGCAGCACATAGCCGCGGCCCTCATTGGTGGGCATGATGCCGTCCGAGATCATGAAGGTTGCCGAACGGATATGGTCGGTGATCAGGCGAATGGATACATCATCCTCATGCTTCTCACCATAGGTCTTGTGGGCAAGGTCGCTCACATGCTGGCGCAGGGCGTGCAGCGTATCCACATCAAAAATGGAGTCCACATCCTGCACCACCACAGCCAGACGCTCCAGCCCCATGCCGGTATCAATATTCTTGTGCTCCAGCGTGGTATAGTTGCCGTGCCCATCATTGTCAAACTGGGTGAACACATTGTTCCACACTTCCATGTAGCGGTCGCAATCGCAGCCCACCGTGCAGCCCGGCTTGCCGCAGCCGTATTTCTCGCCGCGGTCATAGTAGATTTCCGAGCAGGGGCCACAGGGGCCGGCGCCATGCTCCCAGAAATTGTCCTCCTTGCCAAAGCGGAAGATCCGCTCAGCCGGGATACCGACCTCCTTATTCCAGATTGCAAAGGCCTCATCGTCATCCTGGTACACAGAGGGATACAGCCGCTGCGGATCCAGCCCCACCACCTGGGTGAGGAATTCCCACGACCAGTTGATCGCCTCATGCTTGAAATAATCGCCGAAGGAGAAGTTGCCCAGCATCTCGAAGAAGGTGCCGTGGCGGGCGGTCTTGCCCACATTCTCAATATCACCGGTGCGGATGCACTTCTGGCAGGTGGTCACCCGCTTGCGCGGGGGGATCTCCGCCCCGGTGAAGTAGGGCTTCAGCGGGGTCATGCCGGCATTGATCAGCAGCAGGCTCTTGTCATTCTGCGGGATAAGGGAAAAGCTGGGCAACCGCAGATGCCCCTTGCTCTCGAAGAAGGAGAGATACATCTCCCGCAGCTCGTTCACACCGTATTTCTTTTTCGGTTCGCTCATGGTCTCATTCGTTCCTTTCTTTTCCGGCGGCAAGCAAAAAGCCCCCGTCCCGCAATGGGACGGAGGCTCCGTGGTACCACCCAAATTGCCCGGCGCACGACCGGACCGCTTTCGGCCCTTAACGCGGGCGGGACGCCGCCGCTTATTTCGCGGCGAGGCTCCGGGGCGGCTTTCCGGCGCATCCGGCGGAGCAACCTCACAGCACAGCCGGTGTGCACCGGCTGCAGTTGCCCTCTCTGAACGCTTACAGCGCCGCTTTTTCCCCATCAAAGCCTTTGACCTCATTAGTATAGGCGGAAAAATGGCGATTGTCAAGCGGAAAATTTCTTTCCGTCAGATAGCCTGATAACCTGATGGTTTTTTCCATTGTCAAAGGATCTTTTCCGTGCTAAACTGCGCTGTGAAACAGAAAATATATAAGGAGATGCGCCTATGCAGACAATGATCGACAAGTTGGAAAAAACCGCCAAGGAACAGCATCTGAATGTGTACTGGATCACCCAGATAGAAGACGGAACAGCGCACACCGTTTCCGTTACCCCCGCCAATCTGTGCAATGATATTTTTTCTATCTCCAAGGCCTTCACTTCCACCGCCCTGGGAATGCTGTGGGATACAGGAAAGCTGTCTCTGGACGATACCGTATACGACCTGTTTTCCGGGGAGTATCCGAATATCAGCACCGTGTGGAAAACCGTCACGCTACAGCATGTATTGACCCACACCACTGGTATTACGGCCGGTTTTCTGGATGTTGATACCGACCAAAATATCGCAGTGGCCGAAGGCACCGACGACTATCTGCAGATCGTGCTGGAGCATGTCCCCACTGTTACACCGGGTACGCAATGGGTATACAGCGACTCCAACTATTATCTCATCTCCCGCGTGGTTGAAAAGCTCTCCGGCATACCGCTGGAAGTCTTTTTGCGGGAGCGACTTTTCCGGCCGCTGCAATTTCAGGGGGTCGGCTTTGCCAAATGTCCGCGAGGACACGCCATGGGGGCCACCGGCCTGTTTATGAGCACCGCTGATCTGGCCAAATTTGGAAAGCTGTGTCTGGATGGCGGCACCTGGCAAGGGCGACCGCTGGTGAGCCAGGCATGGTTGGAGCTATCCACGGGGCATCAACAGGCCATAGACAAAAACCGCTTTTACGGCTTTGGCTTCGTCGGCAACAGGGGACAAAGCTTTATCGGTTCCAATGGAATGAATGGGCAAAGACTGTTTGCCTCGCGCAAACATAAAACGGTCATTACCTGGACAGCACACATCACCGACGACAGCCTCCAGGCCCTGACCGATATCCTGACAGAGGATGAATAATCGAATGTCTGCCGTCCATCAATGCACAGATGGCTCTGCCTGAACAAAAATGCCATAGGCGTGAACAAAATAGACATTCCCTTTCGGTTCGTGCGTGCTATAATGGGCGTACAATACCACCGCAAAGGGTAAGGGGGCTTTCTCCGTGCGCTATGTCTATGACCACGACCTGCACATCCACAGCCGGGTCTCGCTCTGCTCAAACGATCCGGAACAGACCAATGAACGCATTCTGCAATACGCCAAGGATAACCACCTGAACACCATCTGCCTGACCGACCATTTCTGGGACGAGGCCATCCCGCTGGCCGCACCGAGCGATTTCTACCGTGTACAGAATTTCGCCCACATCACCAAGGCCCGGCCGCTGCCGCAGACCGAGGGCATCCGCTTCCTGTTCGGGTGCGAGACCGAGATGGATCAGTTTATGACCGTCGGCATCACAAAGGCACGGATGGCGGAATTGGATTTCATCATCGTGCCGACCACCCATTTCCATTTCAAGGACTTCAACATTCCTGCCTCGTTCTCCACGCCTGCCCAGAAGGCGGATTTCTGGCTGAAAAAGCTGCATGCCCTGCTGGATATGGATCTACCGTTCCACAAGATGGGGGTCGCACACCTGACCTGCGGACTGATCGGAGACACCCGGGAGCAGCTTCTGGACACGCTGGAGGCACTACCCACCGCCGCGCTGGAAAAGGTCTTTACCAAGGCAGCGAAGTGCGGCATCGGCATAGAGCTGAATGCCGATGATATGAACTATGCGCCGCAGGAGGCCGAGACCATCCTGCGCCCCTACCGCATCGCCAAGGGCGTCGGCTGTAAATTCTACATGGGCAGCAACGCCCACCATCCGGACTGGCTGGAAAAATCGCCGGCCATCTTCGAGCGCGCGATCGACGCGCTGGAGCTGACCGAGGAGGACAAATTCCGCCTCTGATATGACCGAAACGGAACGAACCCCCGCACAGGATTGTGCGGGGGTTCGTTTTGCTCTATTTGTGGTATTTTCCGCCGCTGCGGATCTGAAACGCGCGATAAAGCTGCTCCAGCAGCATCACCCGCGCCAGCTGGTGCGGAAAGGTCATCGGGGACATCGACAGCCGCAGGCTGGCGCGCTGCTTCAGCTCCTCTGCAAGGCCGTAGGAGCCGCCGATCAGCAGCACCACATGGCTGCAGCCCTCCACCGTGCAGCGGTCGATATACTCCGCCAGCGCCGGCGAGGGCAGCTCCCGTCCCTCGATGCACAGGGCGACCACCGCCGCATCCCGTGGGATATGCTCTGCCAGCCGCCTGCCCTCCGCCCGCACGGTGGCGGCGATCTGCGCCGGCGAGGGCGCATCCGGCAGGCGTTCCTCATTCACCTCGATGATCTGCAGGCGGCAGAAAGCGCCCAGCCGTTTCTGGTACTCGGCGCACGCCTCCCGCCAGTAGGACTCCTTCAGCTTGCCGACGCACAGCACGGTCACGGTCAACATGGCTTCCGCCTCCTCAGAAATAGGTCACCGGCTGCGTACCGGTCGGCTCCGCCACCGCCAGCAGGCAGTCGCGTCCCACGGCACAGCCGGCCGCTGCCAGCGCGGCCGTGGCAGTTTCCCGCGCCAGTGCCGGCGTATTGTTGTGCTCACTCAGATGCGCCAGCACAAAGCGGGTGGTCCCTGCCGCCGCCAGCTGCGGCAGCACGGCGGCGCAGTCACCGTTGGCAAGGTGACCGCCCTCTCCGCGGATGCGCTGCTTGAGCACATACGGATATGGCCCGTTTTGCAGCATATCCGGGTCGTGGTTGGACTCGATATGTACAAGGCCACAGCCGGTCACACCGTCCAGTATCTCCTGTGTCATGCGCCCGATGTCCGTGGCCACCGCCACAGCGCGGCCATCTGCCGCCTCTATGCGGTAGCCAAAGCACTGGCGGCTGTCGTGCGGGGTGGCAAAGGGCGTCACCCGCAGGCCCCCGACCGTAACCGTCTGCCCGGCCGGCAGCGCATACAGCCGCTGCTGCGGCGTAATCCGGTCAGCCTCCGCCAGTGCATCCAGTGTGCCGGCCGAGGCCAGCACCGGCCAGCCGTATGCCCGGCACAGCACCCGCAGCCCCGCCACATGATCGGTGTGCTCATGGGTCACCAGCACCGCCCGAATGGAGCAGGGGTCGATCTGCCGCTCATCCAGCGCCCCACGGATGCGCTTGGCCGAAACACCGGTATCCACCAGCAGCCCGCCGTCCGCCTGCCCCACATAGGTGCAGTTGCCGGTGCTGCCGCTGAAAAGGGAACAATAGCGCAGCATAAGTAAAAACGATCCTTTCTGAGAAAAAGCCGCAGGCAAATCGTCTGCGGCTTTGGCTTTTCCTATGTTCCGGCCTCACGCGTGCATGGCTTGCACACCGTCCGGTGTTGTAACCTCCCGGATATCCGCGCCAAGGCCGGTCAGCTTTTCCACAATGTCCTCGTACCCGCGCTCGATATACCCGATATCCTCGACCTCGGTAATGCCATTGGCCACCAGCCCGGCGATCACCATCGCCGCGCCGGCACGCAAATCCATCGCCTTCACCGGGGCGGCAATCAGCTCCGGCACACCCTGGAAGACTGCCGTTTTGCCGTCCACCTGCACCTGCGCACCCATGCGCCGCAGCTCATCCACATAGCGGAAGCGGTTCTCCCAAATGCCCTCGGTGATGATGCTGGTTCCCTCTGCCATGGATAGCAGCACACCGATCTGCGGCTGCATATCCGTCGGGAAACCGGGGTGCGGCATGGTTTTGATATTGCAGTGGCGCAGGACACCGGTGCGGCGCACCCGCACAGCGTCGTCCAGCTCCTCAATCTGTGCGCCCATCTCCTCCAGCTTGGCCGTGATGGATTCCAGGTGCTTCGGGATAACATTGCGCACCAGCACATCGCCGCCGGTCGCCACAGCCATGGCCATATAGGTGCCGGCCTCGATCTGGTCGGGGATGATAGAATAGGTTGCCCCGTGGAGCGTCTGCACCCCGCGGATCTTGATCACATCCGTACCGGCGCCGCGGATATCGGCACCCATGGTGTTCAGGAAGTTGGCCAGATCCACAATGTGCGGCTCTTTGGCGGCATTTTCGATCACCGTCATGCCGCGGGCTCTGGCGGCCGCCAGCATGATATTGACCGTGGCGCCCACGCTGACGGTATCCAGATATACCGAATTGCCCGTCAGCTGCTCGGCATGCACCTCAATGATCCCCTGCTCCATCGGCAGCGCCTGTGCCCCCAGGGCATGGAAGCCCTTCAGGTGCAGGTCGATCGGCCGCACGCCAAACCAGCAGCCGCCCGGCATGGGTACGCGGGCGCTGCCGCGCTTGCCCAGCAGTGCGCCGATAAAATAATACGATGCCCGCATGGTGCGCGCCAGCTCATAGTCCACCCGGTCCGTGCAGATCGGTCGGGGGTCGATCTGCACCGTGTGGCGGTCAAGGCGGTTGACCTCTGCCCCCAGCGAACGGAGTATCCGCAGCGAGGTAGACACATCGTTGATATTCGGAATATTTTCAATGCGGCACGGTTCATCCGACAGGATCACCGCCGGCAGAATAGCCACCACCGCGTTTTTGGCTCCACTGATATCCACAGCACCGTACAGCGGCAGGCCGCCGTTGATCCTGTATTTTTCCATATAAACACCCCTTGAATGATTTATCGCCCGCGGCGAAAAGGGATAGTCATGTTCTCTATAAGTCATATACCACAGGCAGACCGCAGGAGGTATTCCCCCGGCTGCCAGAAGAAATGTGCAGAAAAGACGGCACGGTGTACCGAAGCGCGCAAACGGTCCGTACACCATGCACCGAATATATTATACCACGCGCGCGAAAAAAAGCAACCCTTTTTTATTCCTGCCGGCGCAGGGCATCCACCGGCCGCAGACCGGCCGCCTGATAGGCCGGGTACAGCCCGCACACCGTTCCCAGTGCCAGGGTCAGCAGCAGCACACCAACCAGCTTGCCCCACGGCCACACCGGCACAGTGTGCAGGGCAAAGCAGCCGGCCGCATATATTCCCATGCCGCACAGCAGCCCGGCCAGCGCCCCCTCCAGGCTGAGCAAAAACGCGCCGGCCAGAAACTCCGCCAGGATGCGGCCGCGGGTAGCGCCGATCGCCTTTTTCACGCCGATCTCGCGGGTGCGTTCGTGTACTACCGAGAGCATCACCGTCATGATGCCAAAGCCGGAAACCACCAGCGACACCCCGCCGATGGCGGTCAGCGCCAAAGACAGGATCGCCACCATCCGGTCAAGCCGTTCCCGCTGCGCCGCCAGATTTTCGGTCATCAGGGTGCCCACGCTTTCCGGCAGGCCGGAAAGCACCCGCTCGATGGCCGCCTGCACGGCGGCGGTCTCCTCCGGCGAGGATACCCGCACGGCAATCTGGTCAAATGTCTCCTCGCCCACTGCCGCCTGCAAGGTGCTGTACGGCGTATACAGCATATAGGGAATCATCGCCGTCACCGTCTGCAGCAGGCTGCTGCCGGTGGCGGTAACCCCCACCACCTCCAGCTCCATGGTGGCACTTTCCAGCACCACACTGATGCGGCTGCCGGTGACATCCGAACGGCCAAAGGCCGCCAGAGCCAGCGCCTCATCCAGCACGCATACCGGCGCACCGGCCGCCACATCGCCGGCCGACAGCAGCCGGCCGTGCAGAAGCTGCAGCGAGATCACCTGGTCAGCGCCGGCATCAATCCCACAGCTGACCGTATTATAGATCTCACTGCCCACATCCACCGCCCCATACTTGATCATCAGGGGCATGGCCTGCTTGACCATCGGCAGCCGGCGGATACTGCTCAGGCAGGGCTGCGTCAGCCCCTCGGAGGCGCTCACCGACAGGCCATTGATGCCCATGCTTTCCAGCTCCCCGCGGATCGCCTGCTCCCCCACAGCACCAACACCGGCGATCAGCACCACCAGTGCGGTTCCAATGCCGATGCTGACCGCTGTCAGCAGCGTGCGCAGCCGTCGGCGGCGCAGGCCGATCCAGGCGCTGTGCCACAGCTCCTTCATGTTGCCGCCCCCTCCTGCGCTGTCACCGCAGCACCCTCCTGCACCCGTTCCGGCTCCAGGATAACCGTGCAGCCGGATAGCGCCACATCTTCTGTCAGCACACCGTCCGCCAGCTCTGCCACGGGCTCCAGCGCCGCGCGGCAGGCCCGGCCGTTCCGCAGCACATACACATAGCGGCCATGGGCATCCTCCTGCACCGCCGCATAGGGCACCAGAACCCCCTGCTCCGTTACCGCCGTAACGATGCGCGCCTTGGCTGTCAGCCCGGGGCGCAGTGTCTCGCTGCTTTGCCCGGCATCCAGCGTCACCACGCCCTCCACCACCGCCGCACCGCCGGTGGTGGTGCGCGCCGCCGGCGATATCTCCGTCAGCACGCCGGTATAGCGCTCTTCTCCCAGACCGTCCCCACTGACGCTGGCCGCCAGCCCGGTGCGCAGCGCGGGCAGATCCTTTTCCCGGATGCGCACCCGCACCCGCATATCCTCCCGCGTAGCCAGCACGGCGCAGGGCGCCTGCACCGCCAGCCACTCGCCGGGCTTGGCATTCACCTTCAGCACAATGCCGTCCGCCGGCGCCGTCACAATATCCGGCATAGCGGCCAGTGCCAGCGCCGCCTGCGTGCGGTCGCTGCTCTGCATGCCGCGGGTGGCTGTTTTGTCCACCCGCAGCAGCGCATCCCCGGCGCACACTGCCTGTCCCTCCTCCACCAGCACCTCACCGATCACACAGCCCGCCCCGGCATAAACGCTTTCCCGGCCGCCCGCCTCCAGCACGCCGCTGCAGGTCACCGTCTGCTCCACCCGCTGGGTCTTCAGCTGCTGCGTCTGCACGCATGCCGTCTTATCGACCGGCCGCAGCAGCACCGCCACGCCGGCAGCCGCCGCCACGCCGGCCACTGCCAATATCCACCGCTTTTTCATTTGCCGCACCTCCCGCTCATTGCTTTTTATTTTGCGGAAAGGCGGCAAAAATATGTGCTGCCGACACGCCGGCAAAGCAGTAAACTTTTGTTATGGCATTTCTTACATATCCTCACAAAAAGGCGTATTCACACAGGCAAAATACCCGTTTTTTTGATTGTTTTGTTTAGACAAAGCAGTCGGGGTACAGCAGTTCCTGAAACGGAATATTTCCCCGTTTTGTTTGTCTCATCACTCGCAATACGACAGTATTGCTGCGTTCTTCGACTTCCAAAACGAAAAAATCTTCTCGTTTCAGGTCAAAGATTTTCGGCAAACAGCGTTTCTTAGCGGCGCGGCGTCCCGACCGAAGAATACTGGCGTATTCTGAGCGGAGGGCAACAAAGCCGATAAGGACGCTGTTTAGCCGAAAAAACTACTGTACCCCGACTGCTTTGTCTACAGATTTTGGCATTTTCTATTGCTTTTTGCCGCATAAACGCGGTATAATTCTCTCTGTCAGACGCTATCCTACGGAAAGGAGAGGGAGCCTATGCGGCGCATTGCCTTAAACTACAGCCGACGGACGATTGCTTTTATCACGGCCGGCCTCCTGCTGGCCGCGCTGTTTGCCGGCATTGCCTGTGCATGGCTGCATATCCGCCGCTGGCGGCAGCCGGCCGTGCCACTGACCTGTGTTGTCCCCACCGTTGCCCCCTCCTTTCTGCCCCTGGATGATACACGGGTGGTCATCTGTGCCGCCGGTGTCAATCGCGAGGGACAGCCGTTAACCAGGCTGTATTGTGTGGATACAGCGCGGGATACTCTGCTGCATACCGTTTCTCTGGCGGTTTCGCTGCAGCCGCTCGGCGTCAGTACCGAAAACGGCAGCGGCTTTTTTCTCGATACCGCCGGCCGGACGCTGTACCAGCTGAACGAGGCACTGGAGACAGTTTCCACCCTGCCGGTGCAAACGGCTGAGGGCGTCCTTTCGCCGGACGGCCGGCAGTATTATTATGCCCTTTCCGGGCTGCTGTGGGCACTGGATACGGCAAGTGGGGAGATTTCCCCCCTGGCTACGCAGGATGATCTGCGGTTTGCCGCGGTTACCGGCATCCATCCCACGCAGGAACGCCTGGTTACCACTGCCTACACCGACGCCTATAAGGAGACCACCTGCTGCGCCGTGATTGACCTGACCGATGGCAGTACCGCTGTATACACTGAGCGGCTGTCCGCCCCCACCCTGTTCGGTGATCTGTTTGCGGATCTGCCGGCAGAGGCCGGCACTGCCGTGCTCGGCCGGCTGGACGGCACCGCCATGCTGGAGCTGCCGGCAGGCAGCGTGGGCGGTCTCTCCGCCATCACAGGGGTTCCCTATTTCATCGGCCGGGTGGATGAGGCGCAGAGCACCACCGCCATGCTACTATACATGGACAGCCGCCTGGATCGCTTCGGGCTGTATGGCTGTCCGCTGGCCCCCCTCGGCATCCCCGGCGTGGAGAGCGGCGTCGCCATCGGAGAGAAGCTTCTGCTGTGCACCCCACAGGAGGAGGGCTACTCGCTCACCCTGGTAGATCCGCGGCGGCTGTCCTTTTCACACGCCGTTGGCGGCACGCCATTCTCCCATCCGCAGATGGCCGAGCAGGCGCTGCTGGAGAGCTACCGCAACAGCCTGGCGCTCCTGCCGGCCGAGAGCGTGCTGAGCGGCTGCCGCCGCCACGCCGATGAGCTGGAGCAGACCTATGGCATACGCATCCTGCTGGGGGAAGAATGCACCATCCCCTGCACCTACTCCGATTTTAAGGTGATGACAACCGGCTCCCTTGGCCTGTACAGCCGGCACTCCCTCGTTGTGGAGGAGGCGCTGAATACGCTGGACAGCGTACTGCGCCGCTACCCGGAGGGCTTTTTCCGCCAGTTCCGCCCCACCGGCGATACCGGCGGCCTCCGGTTCATGCTCACCGGCCCCATCACCAATTCGCTGGACACCGTGGGCTATGCCTATACCAGCCGGGAGTGGTACAATATCGTCGTCAATATCCGCGACGGTGCACCGGCGGCCACCCTGTACCATGAGATATGGCACGCCACCGAACAGAAGCTGGCAGCAACCGCCAACCGGCGCTTCGGGGACGGGGCATGGGAGGCCTGCAACCCGGCCGAGTTCCGTTATCTATACGCATCGGATGACTACACCAAACAATTGCGCTACACCTACGGCCATGACCAGGAGGTCTATTTCGTCGATCCATATGCCAAGATCGCGCCCGCCGAGGACCGCGCCCGCGTGATGGAGGCAGTCATGGCGCCGGAAAACTACCAAAGCGACGCCCTGATGCAGTGCCCTGCACTCCGACAAAAGCTGCAGCTGCTCTGTGAGGCGATCCGTGCCGGTTTTGCCACCGATGGGTGGCAGGAGGTATTCTGGGAGCGCTATCTTTCCTGAGTTTTGCACATAGAAATAACCCGGCGTCCCAACCTTGAAGGTCGGGGCGCCGGGTTGTTTTTTCTGAAAATTTACGCCCGTGCCTGCATCTGACGGCCACCGCGGACAAAGTGGATCACCAGGCCGATCAGCAGACCGATCGCCGCCGGGCAGACCCAGCCGAGACCGATCCCGGCAAAGGGCAGCACTCCGCCGATCGCCTTGATCACGCCATCCAAGCCGCAGGCAGCGCGCAGGCCGTCCGGCAGCGCCTTCAGCAGATCGTACACTGCAGCAATCAGCGTGAAGCCGGTAGTCCAGCCGTAAACCACCCGGTCATGACCGAAGAAGCGGCCAAACAGCGCCAGCAGCGCCAGGGTGATTGCCAGCGGATAGAGGAACATCAGCACCGGAATGGAGAATTCAATAATCGAGCTCAGGCCAAAATTCGCAAACAGGAAAGAAACCGCGCTGAAAATGATCGCCCACACGCGATAGCCCGGCCCCTTCGGGAACATGGCCACAAAGGCCTCTGAGCAGCTGGTAATCAGGCCGACAGCCGTCTTCAGGCAGGCCAGCGTGACTGTGGCAGCAAGCACCAGCAGGCCGGCAAACCCAAGATAATGCTGGGCAATCTGCGCAAAGGCGATGCCGCCGTTCTCGCTGGCCGCAAAGACACCGCGGCTCTGCACACCGACGATCGTCACCGCCACATAGATCAGCGCCATCAGCAGGCAGCTGAACACACCGGCACGCACCGTATTGGCGGCAATGTCGCTCTCCTTTTCCACCCCAAGCCCGCGGATGACCTGCACCACCACAATGCCGAAGGCCAGCCCGGCCAGCACATCCATGGTGTTGTAGCCCTCCAGAAAGCCGGCGAAGAACGGCTGCGTAGCATAGTCGTCCAGCGGCTCCACGCTGCCGATGGTTGTGGCGGGATTGACCAGCGATACCACCACCAGTATGCCGAGGAACAGCAGGAAGCAGGGATTGAGGATCTTACCGACCCAGGTCAGGATCTTACCGGGGAACAGGGAGAACAGCAGCGCCGCCGCAAAAAACAGCAGCGTGAACAGCAGCAGGTACACCCGCGTGTGTCCCTCCGGCAGCACCTGCTCCAGCCCCACAGTGAAAGAGGTCGTTGCACAGCGCGGGATGGCGAAAAACGGCCCAATGGTCAGGTACAGCAGGCAGGTGAAAAAGTAGGCATACGGCCGGCCAACCTTGCTGCTGAGCTGAAACAGCCCCTCGCTGCGGCTAACGCCCAGCGCCGCCACACTCATCAGCGGCATCCCCACGGCCGTGATCAGCAGGCCGATGACGGCCGGCCAGACATTGCTGCCCGCCAGCTGCCCAAGATGGATCGGGAAGATCAGGTTGCCGGCGCCGAAAAACAGGCCGAACAGCATGCTCGCCACATAGATGTATTCCTTGGTTGTCAGTTTTTGTTTCATCCTCCGAAAGCTCCCTTTTTTCGTTTTCGTGCATCCTGCGCAAAATACGCGTATGGGTCATTATACCACCGCCGAAAACAAAAAGCAACAAAAAATTTCGTTTGCCCGGCGCCCACATCGGTATTATGTCGAAATGGCGGCCTTCTGCCACAGCTGCTGCAGCGTTTCCCGGTCAGCCAGCCCCGGGGCAAAGGCCGTGGCACTGCCGGCAGCCACCGCCAGCGCCAATGCCTGCCGCGGCGTTCCTCCGGCTGCGGCGGCAGCCACATAGCCGGCCACAGTCGAGTCGCCGGCGCCGACCGTACCCTGCACCCGGCCGCGCGGTGCCGGCTGCCGCAGCACCTGCCCATCCGGCAGCACCAGCAGCGCCCCCTCACCGCCAAGAGAAATCAGCACCGCCCCGGCACCGCGCGCCTGCAGCTGGCGGGCGGCGGTCACCAGCGAGGTGTCATCCGGCAGCGGATGTCCTACCAGTGCCTCCAGCTCTGCACGGTTCGGCTTGATCAGGCCGGGGTGCGCCGGCAGAGCCGCTGCCAAGGCCTCGCCGGCCGTATCCAGTACGGTGTGCACCTCTTTCCCCACAGCCTCCAGCAGCCGGCAATAGGCATCCGCCGGCAGACCCGGCGGCAGGCTGCCGCACAGGCACAGCCAGTCCCCCGGCTGCAGCGTGCGCACCTGCGCACACAGCCGAGCAAAGTCCGCAGCATCCACCGCGGGGCCGGGGGGATTCAGCTCGGTTTCTTCTCCGGCCAGCAGCTTCACATTGATACGGGTGCTGCCCCGCGGCAAAAAGAGGGGGCGGGTCTCCACCCCCTCTGCCTGCAGCAGGGTCTGCAGCAGCTGCCCCGTCCCGCCGGCCGCCAGCAGCAGTGCGGTATTGGGCACCGAAAGCCTTGTCAGTACGCGGGAAACATTGATCCCCTTGCCGCCGGCGGCCAGCACGGCCGCCTGCGCACGGTGCAGCCTACCAGGCTGCAGACGATCCAGCTGCAGTGTGTGATCCAGCGCCGGATTCAGTGTTACTGTATAGATCATTTCATACCTCCGTTATGGTGCCGCCACCCAGCACCTCATCCCCATCATATACCACGACCGCCTGACCGAGCGTGATTGCCCGCTGCGGCGTGTCGAATACGATCTGCACCCGGCCATCCGGCAGTGGTGTTACCGTGGCCGGCGCCTCCCTGGCCGAATAGCGGGTGCGGGCGGCCGCCCGCAGCGGCGCAGCCGGCACCTCGCCGGCGATCCAGTTGAAATCCTCCGCTGTCAGCCGGTCACTGTACAGCGCCGGCTCCGGCGCCAGCACCACCCGGTTATGCGCCATGTCCTTGCGGCACACATACAGCGGCGCCGGCAGGGATAGCCCCAGCCCCTTGCGCTGCCCGACCGTATAGGCGATCATGCCCTTATGCTCTCCCAGCACCCGGCCGTCGGTGTCCACAAACTCGCCGTGCGGATATTCCCGGCCGGTGTAGCCGCAGATGAACTCCGCATACTTCCCGTTTTCCACAAAGCAGATATCCTGGCTGTCATGCTTGCGGGCATTATAGAAGCCGTGCGCCTCGGCATACGCCCGCACCGCCTCCTTATCCGGCATCTCCCCCAGAGGAAAACAGGTGTGCGCCAGCTGCTCCTGGGTAAGGAAATACAGCACATAGGTCTGATCCTTTGCCAGGTTGCGTGCCTTTTTCAGCTTGTAGCGACCGCTGGCTGCATCATATACCACACGGGCATAGTGCCCTGTGGCAATGGTATCGTACCCCAGCAGCCGCCCCTGCTCATACAGGCGGGCAAACTTCATGTACCGGTTGCAATCAATGCAGGGATTGGGGGTATACCCCTTCTCATAGGCCGCCACAAAGCGGTCAATCACCTGTGCGGAGAAATCCGCCGTATAGTTGAACACATAGTAGTGCATACCGAGCGAATAGGCCACCTGCCGGGCATCCTCTGCATCCGATTGAGTACAGCAGGCCTTTTCGCGCGGCTGCTCACCGCTGCCCTCATGCAGCTTCATCGTCACGCCGATGCAGGTATAGCCCGCCTGCTGCATCAGGGCGGCGGCCACCGAGCTATCTACCCCGCCGCTCATAGCGATCAGAGCCTTTTTTTCTGTTGTCGCCATTGTCATTGCTCCTCTCCGAACAGCAGTGTGAGCAGGGCCGTGCTGCCGCGCCGCTGCAGCTCCCGGCGCAGGGCGGCCGCCTGCACCGGCGAAAGCTCCGCCACCAGCGCCGCCGGGGAGCATCCGAACTGCCGGTACAGCCGGCGGCTGATCTCCTGCGGGGACAGCGCCGGCTCGGCAGCCAGTGCCAGCACAGCCGTCCGCAGATGCTGCGGGCGGTCGAACCGATAAACCTGCATGCGTAACCCTCTTTTCTCTTCCCATAGTGTGCCATACTTTCCCCTGGATGTCAACAGAAAACGCCGAGCCGCCGCACTTTTGCACAGCAGCCCCGGCGCCGGACTATGCAGCCGCCCGGAGGAAAGGGTGCACACAACGGAAAAATTCCCCGGCGCAGTGCCCCTTCCGGCCTGCGCGGGGGATTTTTCGTGGTAACAGCTTTTTTTCAGGGCTGCAGGTCAGGCATTCACCTTCGCCGCAAGCTCCGCAGCCTCGTCCAGCTTCTTGTTGCGGAAGTACAGCGCCGCATCAATGGAGATCTCGATGAAATTCAGCACATAGAAGAAGAAGGAGAGGAAAAAGATGAAGCCCGATTTCGGCTCAACGCCGCACAGTCCCGCGCACTCAATGGTCTTTTTGGCAATGCCGCAGGCATAGCCAATCAGCAGGAACACCTCAAAAAAGAGGCTTTTCCCCTTGGCCGTGCGGGAGACCCACGATTTGCGGATAGAGATCGGCCAGGAAAGGCCGAAGCAGAAGATTGTCAGGGCTTCCAGTAAATCAATGATCATGTTGTTGACCGGCTTTCTTTATCAGTTTTTTTATTCCGCCTTCGACATTTTGCGGCGGTAATCGGGCAGCAGCTTCGGGGAAACCGCATCGGTTTCGATCCCGGCAGCCGCGCGCTCCGCATCGAACCGGGCGATGTGCTCCAGCGTCAGCTCGCCCACGGTGACCCCCTGGGACTTTTTCGCTGCATTCTGCCCGGCTGTGCGGCCAAAGACGATGATGTCCAGCAGCGAATTGCCCATCAGACGGTTACGCCCGTGGATGCCGCCAACAGCCTCGCCGGCTACAAACAGGTTCTCCACATTGGTCGTCATGCCGTCCACTGTGATATCCAGGCCGCCGTTCTGATAGTGCAGCGTGGGATAAACCAGGATCGGCTCCTTACGGATGTCAATGCCGTAGCTGCCAAACATCCGCATCATGGCAGGGATGCGCTTTTCAATCGTGCCCTCGCCGCCGATCGCTTCGATCATGGGGGTGTCCAGCCACACAGCCTCGCCGCTGCCGGTATCCACACCCTGGCCGCGGTCGGAGCACTCCCGGATGATCGAGGCAGCCGCCACATCACGCGTCTCCAGCGGGTGCATAAAGACCTTGCCATCGCGGTTGACCAGCTTGGCGCCCAGAGAACGCACCTTTTCCGTCACCAGCGCACCGAAGATCTGCTGCGGGAACGCCGCACCGGTCGGGTGATACTGCAGCGTATCGGCATACAGCAGCTTGGCGCCGACGCGGTAGCCGAGCACCAGGCCGTCCGCCGTCGCCCCATAGTGGTTGGAGGTCGGGAAGCCCTGATAGTGCATCCGGCCGGCACCGCCGGTCGCGATGATCACGGTTTTGGCACGGGCAACCATCAGTTCGTGGGTCTCCATGTTCATCAGCACCGCGCCGGCCGCATGGCCGTTTTCGTCCAGGATCAGCTCAATGGCCGCTGTAAAGTCCACCACCGGGATACCGCGATTGAGCACCTCATCGCGCAGGGTGCGCATGATCTCGGCACCCGAATAGTCCTTGGCCGCATGCATACGCTTGCGGGAGGTGCCGCCGCCGTGGGTGGTGATCATGGTGCCGTCCGGCGCCTTGTCGAATTCCACACCCAGGTCATTGAGCCACTGGATGGCCTCCGGAGCGTCACACACCAGCTTGGCCAGCAGCTCACGCTTGGCTGCGTAGTGGCCGCCGCCAAAGGCGTCCACAAAGTGGATGGCCGGGGAATCATTCGGCTTATCCGCCGCCTGGATACCGCCCTCCGCCATCATGGTGTTGGCATCGCCGATGCGCAGCTTGGTCACGATCATCGTTTTGGCGCCGGCGTTATCCGCCTCAATCGCCGCCGAGGCGCCCGCGCCGCCGCCGCCGATGATCAGCACATCCACATCATACCGCACATCGGACAGATCGACATCCGCCGCCTGGATACGGCTGTGTGCCTGCAGCATCTCGCACAGCTCATGCGGGACCTCCTCGCCTTTGTTGGGGCCGATCTGCAGGGTTGCAAACTCGCTGCGCTTATAGTCCGGATGATAGGCCGCCAGCAGCGCGTCCTTTTCATCCGCCGTCATCCGGGCAGGCTCATAGGCGATATTGGCCGCGCGTGCCGCCTCCACCGCCTTCAGGGATGCCGCAAATTCCTTCGGATACATACTGAGCCCTCCTTATTTCTCGATCTCGCGGTTGTTGTAAAGCTCCTTCAGCTCCTCCACCGGCTTGCCCATCAGGCTTTCAATCAGCTCGGTAAAGGTGCCGTCCTTAATCTCCTGTACACGGTCGGCCAGGTGCTGCGTCTTAGGGGCAAGGTACTTGCCATTCAGGCGCCGCGCCAGCATGGCCACCTGCGGGTGGGAGATACCGGCCGGGCAGCGGGAGGAGCACACGCCACACATCACGCAGTCAAAGGACTCCTCGGCGCACTTATCAAACTCGCCGCGCTGCGCATAGGCGATGTACTGCATCACATTCAGCCCCTGCGTACAGCTCTTGGTGCAGGCATTGCAGCCAACGCAGGCGTAGATCTCCGGATACAGCTGCATCATGATCTGCTCGGTGGGCTTGATCTTCTCGATGTCATACACCTGCTTGACCAGCGGGAAGAAAGGCAGCGTTGCCACATACATATCGTTCTCCACCTTGGTCTGGCAGGCCAGGCAGGTTTTCAGCTCACGGTCGCCCTTGATGCGGTAGATGGTGGCGCAGGCACCGCAAAAGCCATTGCGGCAGCCGCAGCCGCGCACCAGCTGGTAGCCGGCATACTCCATCGCGCGCATGATCGTCAGGTTATCCGGCACACTGTATTTCTTGCCGAACAGGTAAACATTGACCATGTTTTCCATAACGCACATTCTCCTTATCAATACTCGTTGGGCAGCTCGTCAAGCTGGTCAAAGCGGAACACCGGGCCATCCTTGCAGACATACTTGGCGCCCACATTGCAGCGGCCGCATTTGCCGATGCCGCACTTCATGCGCAGCTCCAGGGTGGTATACACCTGGGTCTTATCAAAGCCCAGCTCCTGCAGACCGGCCAGCGTGAATTTGATCATGATGGGTGGGCCGCAGAGAATGGCGATCTTATCGGTGGAGAAGCCCAGCTCCTTCACATAGTTCGGCACAAAGCCCACATGGCCGTCCCACTCCGGCTGCTCCCGGTCGATGGTCAGGTGCACGCTCACGCCGGCATCGTTCGCCCATTCGTCAATGATCTCCTTATAGTCCACCAAATCCTGCTTGGAACGGGAGCCGTACACAATATCCAGCTTACCGTAGCGGTCGCGGTAGTGCCGGCAATAGTTGATCACCGAACGCAGCGGCGCAAGGCCGATACCGCCGGCCACAAACAGCAGATCGTGCCCGACAAACTCGGTATCCACCGGAAACGGGTGGCCATAGGGGCCGCGGATGGTGATCTGCTGCCCCACCTCCATGGAGTGCAGCCATTCGGTCACACAGCCACACTTTTTGATGGAAAACTCCATGTACTCTTCGTTTGTAGGCGAAGAAGTAATGGAAAACATCGCCTCGCCCACGCCGGGCACCGACAGCATCGCGCACTGTCCCGGCTTGTGCTCAAAGGCCTTTTTGCCGTCCGGCGTTACCACGCGGAAGGTCTTGACATCCGGGGTGTCGATGCGGATATCCGTCACCACACCGATTACCGGCATCAGGGGTTCCCGCTGCTCAGCCATTCTCGCCACCTCCCAGCTTCTTCATCACTTTCACAATGTTCATCTGAATGGGGCACTTGGCCATGCAGCGGCCGCAGCCGACGCAGGAGAACAGCCCGTCATTGTTGGTGGGGTAATACACCAGCTTGTGCATAAACCGCTGACGGAAGCGCTCAAGCTGGGTCAGACGCGGCTGGCCGGCCGACATCTTGGTAAACTCCGAATACATGCAGCTGTCCCAGCAGCGGAAACGCTTGATGCCGTGCCCGGTATTGAAATCCTTGATATCGTAGCACTGGCAGGTGGGACACACAAAGGTGCAGGTGCCGCAGCCAAGGCAGCTTTCCGACAGCTTCTTCCACTCCGGGGCATTGAAAAACTGCTCCGTTTTGCCGGCGCCGAAAGCGTCAGCCGACAGTGTCGCCAGCGGCAGCTTGCCCAGCCGCTCACGGATAGTCGCGCGCTGCGTCTCCACCGCCGCCTCATCGGCCGGCTCGGTCAGTGCCTCCAGGGAGGTAAGCAGCGCCGCGCCCTTTTCGCTCTTAGCGTCCAGATAGAGGGCATCCTCCGTCTTGTGGCACACCACATCCCCCTCCGGCTCCGCGGCATCAATGCCAAAGGTGCCGCAGAAGCAAGTCTCCACCGGGCGGGTGCAGGCCAGCGAGACGATGATGCCGTGTGCGCGGCGATCCTGGTAATAGGTATCCGCCGGCTCGGCCAGAAACACCCGGTCAAGCACCGCAAAGCTGCGCACATCGCAGGCGCGCACACCGAACAGAACAAAGTCCTCGCCCGGCTTGCGGGTATCAACGATCTCCACCTGCTTGCCCTCAACCTTGAAATCCATCAGGTTTTCCGTCTGGGGGAAGAAAAAGTCCTTAGCGCTGCGGATGGTATTCAGGCTTTCCGAAAGCTTCTTGCCCTCGGCCCACGGCTCAAAGCGGGCACCGGCCGTGGTATCCACCGGCAGGTACAGCGGCTTATCCGCCGCGATGGCGGCAAACAGGGCATCCAGCTTATCCAGTGCGATCTTACGCATTTGCGCCACCCCTTTCCACTGCCTCGGCCGGCTCCGGGTCGTCCGTGGTATAGTTCACAATCGGGGCACGGCTGCCAACCTCGGCACCGGCCTGGTATTCGCCGTAGAAAGCGTCGATATCCTTGATGAATTTGCGGTTGAGCAGGTGCAGCGGTATATGCTGCGGGCACACGCGGGAGCACTCGCCGCAGTCGGTGCAGCGCCCCGCCACATGGAATGCCCGGATAATATGGAACATCTGCTCTTCAAAGCTGTTGGCAGCCGCCTTGTTCTCCACCCCGGAATTCGGGTTGTCGAACACGCACTTTTCGCAGGTGCAGGCCGGGCACACATCCCGGCAGGCATTGCAGCGGATGCAGCGGGAAAGCTCCCCCTGCCAGAAAGCAAAGCGCTCGTCCGGTGTCATGCGCTCCAGCGCCTCCACCTCGTCAAAGCGGTGGCTGTCCAGCACATCGCCGTCCTCGCCCAGCAGCTCATCATAGGCCACATGCTTTTTGGATTTGCAGTGGCGGCAGCGGTCGGGCAGCAGCTCCTCACGGGCAAAGTGCCGTGTGCCGTCATACAGGGTCTCCACAGCCACATCGCCGTCCGCCTCGCTGACAGAGAGAATGCCCTCCGCCTTGCTGCGCAGCAGCGCCGCATCCAGCATGCCCTCGCAGGGCACGCCGACCGCATATACCTTTTCGCGGTCAAAGCGGTGCTCCGTCAGCAGCTGGTTGAAGCTGTAGGTATCACAGGGCTTGAGAAATGCCAGCACCTTTTTCTCGCTTTTGGCCGTCTGCGCGATCAGATACTTGGAAAAATTCGCCCCGCAGAAATCGCCGAAAACAAAATCCTGCTCCATCGCCTGGACATCGGTGAACACCGCCGGGGTCACATCATAGGCAAACTCGCCGGCCTTCCAGCCCAGCACACAGTCCACCGTGCCGTTTTCCAGCAGCTCGGCAGCCTTGGCAATGAGAATTTCGCGCGTTATTTTTTGCATCGCAAATCCTCCAATCTCTTGTTTTCACCGAGGGCAGCAACCTTCTCGGCAAAATCGTTCATGGTGGCGGCAAACTTGGCGCCCTCAGCGGCACTGACCCACTCCACGCGGGTGCGCTCCCGCTCAATGCCAAGATAATCCAGCATAGAGAACAGCAGCGCCATGCGGCGGCGGGTGTAATAGTTGCCGGAGGTGTAGTGGCAGTCACCGGGGTGGCAGCCGCACAGGATCACACCGTCCGCCCCGCGCTGAAAGGCGCGCAGGATGAACATGGGATTGACCCGGCAGGAGCAGGGCACCCGGATGATCTTGATCTCCGCCGGATAGTGCAGGCGGTTGTTGCCGGCCAGATCGGCGCCGGCGTAGGAACACCAGTTGCAGCAGAACGCCACGATCAGCGGCTTGTATTCATTCACTTGCATATCGCGTCAACCTCCGCCATGATTTCTTTTGTCGTGAAGCCGCGCAGATCCATTGCACCGGACATGCAGGCCACCGTGCAGGCGCCGCAGCCCTGGCACACGGCCTCATTCACCACCGCCACACGGCGCACCTTGGTGGTGCGGTCGGGCATACGGAATTCCTTATCCTGGTAGCTGATCGCGCCGTAGGGGCACACCTTTTCGCAGGTGGAGCAGCCGTTGCACATCATCTCATCGGAATGGGCGATGCAGGGGTTGCCGGTCAGCTTATCCTTGCACAGCAGCCCGATCACCTTGGAGGCGGCAGCGCCGGCCTGCGAGACGGTCTCCGGGATATCCTTCGGCCCCTGGCAGGTGCCGGAAAGGAACACGCCGGCGGTGGGGCTTTCCACCGGGCGCAGCTTCGGGTGCGCCTCGGTAAAGAAGTCGTTGGTATCCATGCTGGCCGTCAGCATAGTCGCCAGCGGGCGGGCCGACTTATCCGGCTCGATCGCCGCAGCCAGCACCACCAGATCGGCGTCGATATGCACCTGCTTGCCATAGATCAGGTCAGAGCCCTGCACCTTCAGCTTGTTGCCCTCCGGTGAAACCTTACCGACCATGCCCTTGATGTAGTGCACGCCGTATTCCTCCACCGCACGGCGGTAGAATTCATCGAAATTCTTGCCGGGGGTACGCACATCAATATAGAACACCGTCACATCGGTATCCGGGTACTTATCCCGGATCAGCATGGCGTGCTTGGCCGTGTACATGCAGCAGATTTTGGAGCAGTATTCCTTGCCCTTTTCCGCGCAGACCGCACAGCGGGAGCCAACACACTGCACAAACACGATCTTGTGCGGGTGCTCACCATCCGAGGGCCGCAGCAGCGTGCCGCCGGTGGGGCCGGCCGCGTTCATCAGGCGCTCCAGCTCCAGCGAGGTGATGACATCCTTGGACTGCGAGTAAGCAAACTCGTCAAACTTCTCCATGGAGATGGGATTGAAGCCGGTCGCCACCACAATGGCGCCGTACTTTTCCTCCACATACTCATCCTTCGCCTGATAATCAATGGCGCCGGCGCTGCAGACCTTGGAGCAGACGCCGCACTTGCCGTTCTTGAGCATCATGCAGTAATTCGGGTCAATGGTGGCCACCTTCGGCACCGCCTGGGCAAAGGGGATATAGATCGCATGACGGTTGTCCATGCCGAGGTTAAACTCGTTGGGCACCTTCTTCTGCGGGCATTTTTCGGTGCACAGACCGCAGCCGGTGCACACATCCTCCTTCACATAGCGCGCCCGGCGCTTGATGGTCACATCAAAGTTGCCCACGAAGCCCTTGACCGCCGTTACCTCGGAGTAGGAGAAAATGCGGATCTTCTCATTCTGCGCCACATCCACCATCTTGGGGGTCAGGATGCAGGCGGCGCAGTCGAGCGTCGGGAAGGTCTTATCCAGCTGCGCCATCTTGCCGCCGATGGTGGGCTTGGTCTCCACGATATCCACCGGGAAGCCGGCATCGGCAATGTCCAGCGCCGTCTGGATACCGGCAATACCGCCGCCGATCACCAGTGCCCGCTTGGTCACCGGGCTTTCGCCGGGGGTCAGCGGGGTATTCAGATTCACCTTGGCTACGGCCGCCTTGGCCAGAATAATCGCCTTTTCCGTACCCACGGGCATCTCCTTATGTACCCAGGAGCACTGCTCACGGATATTGGCGATCTCCACCATGTACGGGTTCAGACCGGCGGCAGCCGCCGTTTTGCGGAAGGTCGCCTCATGCATACGGGGGGAGCAGGAGCACACCACAATGCCGGTCAGCTTATGCTCCGCCACCGCCTGCTTGATGATGTCCTGCCCGGCCTGGGAGCACATATAGGGGTAATCAGTGGAGAAAACAACACCCGGTTCCTGCCGGATGGCCTTGGCAACCGCTGCCACATCCACTGTGCCGGCAATGTTCGTGCCGCAGTGGCATACAAATACACCTATTCTCTGCACGGTTCTGCTTCTCCTTTCTTATTTCGCATATTTCCGCATGGCGCTCATAACCGCCTGCTGCGGGGTATCGTCGTCAATGCGGCCGGGGATATCGTTCGCTGTCAGGTGGTTCTGCCCCTTTTCGCGGATCACGCTCAGGCGGATCGCCTCCACCAGCTTGGCCGGCTCCACGCCGCGCGGGCAGCGGTCCACGCAGGCAAAGCAGGACAGGCACTTGTAAATGGAGGGAGACTTCATCAGCGTTTCAATGTCGCCGATCTCCACCATATACACAAACTGGTGCGGATGATACTCCATCTCGTCATAGGAAGGGCAGGTTGCCGAACACTTACCGCAGCGCATACACTTCAGTGGATTAACGCCGCTCATGCGCAGAAGCTGTTCCTTCTGCTTTTCAGTTTTGCTCTGCATGCGTATCCTCCTTCACGCCCAGTGCCTCCGCCAGCAGCTCGGTGAAATACACCACCGGCACGGGGCTTTCGTTCTTCACAAGGTTATACTTACACAGCGGGCAGGCCGTCACGATCAGCTCGGCGCCGTGGGCAGCCGCGCTGCCGCTGACGGTCTGCGATTTTTTCTGTGCGGAGGCAGGATCCTCCAGCGCCACATAGCCGCCGCAGCACTCATTGCGCTGCGGGTAGATGACCGGCTCGGCGCCGATCGCCCGGATCAGCTGCTCCAGTATCTGCGGATTTTCCACATCATCCATCTGCATCACCTTGCCGGGACGCAGCAGTAGGCAGCCGTAGTAGGCGGCGATTTTCCGGCCGGTCAGCGGATGCACCACCGCCTCGCGCAGCTTATCAAAGCCGACGGTATCGCGCAGCAGCTCCAGATAGTGGTACACCGGCGTTTCCCCATGGTAGGGGGCCGTCGGGTTTTTATCCTGTGCCATATACCGGTTCACCCGGTCGGCAAAGTCGGCGTCCGTCTGCATCGCGTGGTTGGTCTGCTTGATCACATTGTGGCAGGCCGAGCAGACCGTGACCAGCGGCTGGCCGCTGTCCCGCGCAGCTGCCAGCGCACGCACGCTGGGCAGCTTGGTGGCAATCTCATCCCGCGCGCTGACAAACACACCGCCGCAGCACTGCCAATCGGGGATCTCACACAGCTCCACGCCGAGCCGTTCGGCGCACAGGCGCGCATAGCGGTCCAGCTCCTTTGCCTTGGTACGGAGGGTACAACCGGGAAAATAACTGACTTTCATTGCTTTCCTCCCATACAGTTTCCGTGCGGCATTACACCATCTGCTCCGGGTGGAATACCTCGTCAAATTTCTCCGCCGTCAGGAAGCCCAGCTGCACGCAGGCCTCCTTGAGCGAGATGTTGTCCTTATAGGCTTTTTTGGCCGTCTTGGCCGCATTCTCATAGCCGATGTAGGGGTTCAGCGCCGTTACCAGCATCAGCGAATTGTGCAGATTGTGCGCCATCTTCTCGCGGTTGGCGGTGATGCCGACAGCACAATTCTTGTTGAAGGAGACGATCGCCTCGGCCAGCAGCCGTGCCGACTGCAGGAAATTGTAGATCGTCACCGGCATAAACACATTCAGCTCAAAATTGCCCTGCGAGGCCGCCATGCCAACAGCCACATCGTTGCCCATCACCTGCACGGCCACCATGGTCACCGCCTCACACTGGGTGGGGTTGACCTTACCGGGCATGATGGAGGAGCCCGGCTCGTTTTCCGGAATGTGGATCTCACCGAGACCGTCACGCGGACCACTGGCCAGCCAGCGCACATCGTTGGCAATCTTCATCATATCGCAGGCGGTCGCCTTGATGGCACCGTGGGCAAAGACCAACTCATCCTTGGAGGTGAGCGCATGGAACTTATTGCCGGCCGTCACAAAGGGCTTGCCGGTCAGCAGCGCCACCTTCTCCGCCACCAGCTCCGCAAAGCCGGCAGGGGCATTCAGTCCGGTGCCGACGGCCGTGCCGCCCAGCGCCAGCTCATGCAGCGGCTTGACCGCCATGCGCAGCAGCTCGGCATCCCGCTCCAGGCTGGCACGCCAGCCAGAGATCTCCTGGCTGAATTTGATCGGCGTAGCGTCCTGCAGGTGGGTACGGCCGGATTTGACGATGCCCTCATTTTCCGCCTCCAGACGGCGGAAGGTCGCAATCAGCTCTTCCACGGCCGGCAGCAGCTTATCCTCAATGGCCAGAACCGCCGAAATATGCATGGCCGTCGGGAAGGTATCATTTGAGGACTGGCTCATGTTGATATCGTCATTCGGGTGGCAGAGCTTCTTACCGGCGATCTGGTTGGCGCGGTTGGCGATCACCTCGTTGGCGTTCATATTCGACTGCGTACCGGAGCCGGTCTGCCATACCACCAGCGGAAAATGGCCGTTCAGCTCACCGGAGATTACTTCATCGCACGCAGCGGTCACAGCCGCCAGCTTTTCCGCGGTCATTTTTTCCGGCTTCAGCTCGGCATTGGCCATTGCCGCCGCCTTTTTGAGGATGCCGAAAGCATGGGTGATCTCCCGCGGCATGGTCTCAATATCCACGCCGATACGGAAGTTTTCGTGGCTGCGCTGGGTCTGTGCCGCCCACAGACGGTCGGCCGGCACCTGCATCTCGCCCATCGAATCGTGTTCAATACGGTATTCCATTATTCGTTTCCTCTTTTCCTTAGGCTCAGATATCCAGACCCTTGATAACTTCCTTCAGGGTCTCGGCGCTGTGGCGCAGCTTGACGATCTCCTCGTCCGTCAGCGGCACATTCACTTTGCCACGCACGCCGCTGTCACCAATCATATTGAGGGTGCTCAGGCAGACATCGTCCACACCATACTCTCCATGCATCATGGTGGAGACCGTCATGGTGGTATCAATGCCGCTGAGGATGCACTTGCAAATGTGGCACACCGAGACCGAGACCGCATAGAAGGTGGCACCCTTGCGCGCGATCACGCGACCGCCGGATTTACGCACATACTGCTCGATCTCGTCAAAATCCAGCTCCGGATTTTTCAGACCGGGGGTGGAGATCAGCTTCTGGCACTCCGCGATGGGCACATTGGAGATATTGGCCACCGACCACGGAATGAAGGAGGAATCGCCATGCTCACCGAAAACATAGGCGTGCACATTGCTCTGGTTGATATTGTAATACTCGGACAGGCGGGAGCGCAGCCGCGCCGTATCCAGGATGGTGCCGGAACCGATGATGCGGTTTTCCGGCACAGAGGAAAACTTATTGAAGGTGTAGGTCAGAATATCCACCGGGTTGCTGACGATCACATACACCGCATTCGGTGCATATTTGGTGATCTCGGGGATGATCTGCTTCGTGATGTTCACATTGGTCTGCGCCAGCTCCAGACGGGTCTGGCCGGGCTTGCGGGCAATGCCGGAGGTAAGAATGACAATATCGGAATTGACCGCATCGCGGTAGTCGCCGGCGTAGATGGAGCAGGGGCTGCAGAACGGCGTGCCCTGCCGGATATCCAGCGCCTCGCCCAGAGCCTTTTCGTTGTTGATGTCGATCATGACGATCTCGGACGCCATGCCCATAACGGTCAGGGTGTACGCGATGGTAGAGCCGACGCTGCCGGTTCCGATGATGGAGATTTTGTTCATAATGCACCTTCCTCATTTTTCTTCATGTTTTGACAGTTTGTATTGTAGCACACTTTTGCGTACAGGAGAATTGCCTGTTTGGTATATCGGTATTGCAATTATCGATATACCGGGGTGCGCATAGGTAAATTCCGTTAATTAGCCGTCGTTGCGCACCCCTTGAGAATGGGCTCTTGCCCATTCTCCCCGGTCACTGCTATTCTGGGTGCGCATAAGCAAAAGCAACCAAGTAGTCACCGTTGCGCACCCCTTGAGAATGGGCTCTTGCCTTATTTCTTCAGCAGGGCCCGCAGCGTCGGTTCGATCGCCGCGTAAAAGGTATCGGCAATCTCCTGCATGCCGAGGTCACCGGGGTGGTTGAACAGGCCGTGCGTCTCCTCGCGGTTCGGGATATCCCCCAGCGAGATCCAGGTATCACCGCAGGCATCCGAAACCGCTTTCTTGGCCACATCCAGCACCGGACGGATATAGAAGCCCTGCGAATGGAATACCGCCGCATGGCCATCCTGCAGCATATCGCGGGTGCGGCGATACATCTGCTCAAACAGCTTGACCTGCGCCGGATCGCCATCGCACTTGTCCGCCGGCACATTGGCGCCGAAGAACATGATCACAATATCCGCGCCAAAATCCACCGCACTACGGTACTTCTCCAGCACCTGCGGCACATCGTACTGCCGCTCAAGATCCGCCACCTGGCAGATACTGTACGCCGCATTGGGGTCCAGCTGCCGGATCTTCTTCATCAGCAGATGCACATAATCGTGGTCGATATCGGAAGCGGCCATCCCGCAGTCATTCGTCCAGCCAACCTCCGGCTTCGGCGCGTGCTTGGTGATGGAATTGCCGACAAACAGCACCTTTACGCCGCTGCCGTCAAAGCGGTAGACCGAGCGGTCGTTCTGGTGCTCCGACGGAATGATGTTCTCCTGCAGATTTTTCATATATATCCCTCCGTAAAATATGCGTGGAGCCGACCGGAGCAGACGGCCGTGTGTTCCTGAACGGCAGACAGCCCCACTTCCCCACTGTATCGGGCCGATTATACCACTATTTGACGAAAAAAGCAAGCATGCGCGCCTTTTCGCGCCATTTTTCCGGCAGTTTCCAGCTGTTTTCCGACCCACATACCGGAATTTCCGTGCGCCGTATTTGGGGGATTGCTTTTTCGCGGCAAATGCGGTAATATAGACAGGTAACAATATAAATGAGGAAGTGCGGAGGATACCATGGGAGATACAGTTCGTCTGGGGCGGCGGGCGCGGCGCAAACGGCCGGTGCTGCCGCTGATACTGGCGGCAATTGCCGCCCTGCTGGTGGCCGTGGGCAGTGTTGCCCTGGCGCTGCGCAGCCGGCTGCCGGACAGCAGCGGCACACCAGCCTCGTCAGCCGTGCAGCCGGCGCCGAGCAAGACACTGCCGCAGAGCTTTATTGATCGCAATACCGCCTCGGAATACATCATGCTGGAGAATGTGACCACCGGGCAGGTGCTGTACAGCAAGAATGCCGAGACCAAATGCTACCCGGCCAGTCTGACCAAGCTGATGACTGCCATCGTGGCGTGCGAAAACCTCTCGGCGGACACCGCCATCACTGTGGGGGATGAGATCCGTCTGATCGACCCCGAATCCAGCCGCGCCTACCTGACCGTCGGCTCCCGCCTGACCACGGAACAGCTGATCGAGGCCATGCTGCTGCCCTCCGGCAATGACGCCGCCTATGCGCTGGCAGCGGCTGCCGGCCGCCGCATCGCCAACAACGATTCTCTCGGCAATGTGGATGCCATCCGCCTGTTCTGCACCAAGATGAACGAGAAGGCACAGGCGCTCGGCTGCACCGGCACCCATTTCTCCAATCCGGACGGTATCCACGCCGAGGATCATTACACCACCGCCGCCGATATGCTGAAGATCGCCACCTATGCCCTGCAGCAGGACATCATCGCCCGCACCGTCTGCCAGCCGCAGGTAACCGTGACCATGCTCTCCGGGCAGACCGTCACCTGGAAAAATTCCAACAAGCTGGTGCGGGAGGACAACGCCTTCACCTACGCCGGCGCAACGGGGCTCAAGACCGGCTCCACCAATGAGGCCGGCTACTGCCTGATCGCCTCCGCCACGCGGGACGGACAAACCTCCATTGCCGTGGTGATGGGTGCCAAGCAGGAATCCAACCGCTGGGAAGATGCCAGCGGCCTGCTGGACATCAGCTTCCAGTAAAGCATAAAAGCAGGGACAGCCGATCGGCTGTCCCTGCTTTTTTCAATGTCCGCGTAAATCCAGATCCAACCAGCTGCGCATGGGATAATCGTAGCTGCTCCCGAGGGAGTACACGGTATAATACCCCTCATCGCCGACCGGCTGGCGGTATCCCATACCACCATACTCGAATGGTTCCACCCGCTGCCCGTGCTGGGTCGTCACCAGGCAGTGATCCCAGTTCTCCCCGGCGTAGGCCGCATAGTAGTCCTGCAGTTCAGCCAGGGACAGCGTGCTTTGTATCAGAATAGCCGCCTGGTATTCCATTCCATTGCCGTTGCCATTGATCTTTCCGGCCACGGAGACAGAATCCACCAGCTGCGTATCCGCCGGCAGCGGAATTGATTTCAGGTGTTTTTCCAAGCCATACGCAATGCCGTTGTTGATGATCGGAATACCGACAGCCACGGCCAGCAGAAAGGCCGCCAGCAGCACCATCAGCAGCCGGATGACCCGACGGCATACGGTTTTTGTACGCTGATTCATTGTTTCACCACTTTTGCCTGAATTTTTCCTTATTTTAGCATTTTCTGTGCTGGAATGCAAGCGCCGGGCACATCAGGCGGCCGTATCCGACGCATTTTTCTTGCAAAATATGGATATATGTGCTATGATGCCCCCAGCGGCCCGGCGGCGCCGCCGCCAAAAGCACCGCGAAAAGGAGAGAATACCGATGAAACGCCTGTTGGCTTTAACGCTGTTGCTGATCATGTGCCTGTGTGCCTGCGGCAAGAGCCACACCGCCCTGATGAAGACCGGCTCCACGCCCGTCTCCGATGAGGTTCTGGTTCCGGCTCCCACCGTTAAACAGCTCAGCAATCTCTTTAATGAAAATCTCTACTGCATGAACCGGCTGCTCACGCTGGGCAGCCTGCCCACCGGCAGCACCCCCATCCAGGGGGATCATGTGTACCCGGTGGAGAGCGACCGCTTTCAGACCTATGCCCAGCTGAAGGAGTATCTGCACACCGTGTACACGGCCGAGGCCACCGAGCTGCTGCTGGATAATAACGGCATGCCGGTCTACCTGGATGTGGACGGCAAGCTGTGCGTGGACACCTACCATGTCGGCGGCAAGGGCTATTTTGTGGACTGGACCGGCTACAAGCTGACCATTGCCGATGTGCAGGGCAGCACCTGCCACTTTACGGTCTCCGGTACCCTGACTGAGCCAGCTGACGAGCCGACACCGGAGCCATACACCGCCAACGGCACCGCCGTATACGAGGACGGGCGCTGGGTACTGACCGGAATGGTCAGCTGAGCGGGCCGGAAGAAGATAAGGAGATATCGCCATGGATATGAAAGAACGGATGCACACCGGCGAGCTGTATCTGCCGGAGGATGACGCGATCATGGCCGAGCAGACCCGCTGCCTTGACCGGCTGTACGAATACAATGCCACCCGCCCCACCGAGGGGAAACGGCGGCAGGCACTGCTGCAGGAGCTGTTTGCCGAGGTGGGCGATGGCTGCTATATTGAGCCGCCGTTTTATGCCAACTGGGGCGGCCGGCATGTGCATCTTGGCCAGCATGTCTACTGCAATTTCGGCGTTACGATGGTGGACGATACCCACATCTATATCGGGGACGGTACCATGCTTGGCCCCCATGTGACCATCGCCACCGCCGGGCACCCCATCCTCCCCGCCCTGCGGGAGCAGGCCTACCAGTACAATATCCCGGTGCACATCGGGAAAAACTGCTGGCTGGGCGCCGGGGTGATCGTGCTGCCGGGCGTACACATCGGGGATAATACCGTTGTCGGCGCCGGCAGCGTCGTCACCAGGGATCTGCCGGCCGATGTGGTCGCCGTCGGCAATCCCTGCCGGGTGCTGCGCCCGATCAATGAGCACGACCGCGAATACTATTTCCGGCAGCAGCGCATCCCGGAGGAACTGATAAAATAAGCGGAACTCCCCCGGCAGAACCGGGGGATGCACAATAACAGCGCCGCCGCAGGCTTTCAGCCTGCGGCGGCGCTGTTGCTTTATCCAACGGTGATCGGCGCAGCCGGCGTTTCTTCCGCCGGTGCCGGTGCGGCCGGCATGTTCTCCTTGGCCACCGCCAGCATCAGCTTAATGCGGTTCAGCTGGTTCACCTCGCTGGCGCCGGGGTCATAGTCCACCGCCGCAATATTGGCCTGCGGATACGCCTTTTTCAGCGCCTTGATGACCCCCTTGCCGGTGATGTGGTTGGGCAGGCAGGCAAACGGCTGGATACACACGATGTTTGGTACATCCTCATGCAGCAGCTCCACCATCTCGCCGCACAGGAACCAGCCCTCTCCGTACTGGTTGCCGATGGAGAGGAACGGGCGGGCACAATCGGCGATCTCGTCGATCGTGGAGGGCGGCGTAAAGCGCCGGCTGTGCCGCAGTGCTTCCAAAGCCGGGCGTCGCAGCACATCCAGCACATCCACCCCCAGCCGGGAAACCGCCGCACCCCACCAGGAGGCGCCGAGTGCCTCATGCTTAAATTGGGCATTGTAAGCAAACATGGAAATAAAATCGAGGAAATCCGGAACCACCGCCTCGGCGCCCTCCCGCTCCAGCAGCTCCACCAGATGATTATTGGCCAGCGGCATGTATTTCACCAGCACCTCGCCAACAATGCCCACCCGCGGCTTGCGCAGTGCCTCGTTGATCGGCAGGGTGTCAAAGTCCCGCACGATCCCCTCGCAGATTTGCCGGTTGGAATACCGCTTTTCTGTACCAAGGGCCGTGTTGATGCAGATCTCCCGCCACTTACGGTGCAGCGCATCCGCTGCACCGGGCTCCTGCTCGTATGGCCGCACCCGGTAGAGGCAGCGCATCAGCAGATCACCCCAGATCACCGCCCGCAGGCCAGCCTTCAGCATTGGCACCGTCAGGTGGAAGCCGCTGTTTTTCTCCAGCCCGCCGGCATTCAGCGAGATGACCGGAATGTGCGGATACCCCGCCTTATCCAGTGCCCGCCGGATGAAACCAACATAGTTGCTGGCGCGGCAGCAGCCGCCGGTCTGCGTCATGATCAGTGCCAGCCGGTCGGTATCATACCGGCCGGAAAGCACCGCCTCCATCATCTGCCCCACGGTGATAATGGAAGGGTAGCAGGCATCGTTATTGACATACTTCAGCCCCATATCCACCGCTTTTTTGGTGGCGTTATTCAGCATCTCCACCCGGTAGCCATAGCGGCGGAATACCGGCTCCACCAGATCAAAGTGGATCGGGCTCATCTGCGGGGCAAGGATGGTATAGCCCTCGCGGAACATCTCTTTCGTAAATTCGGTACGGTGGTATGCATAGGCCGGCGGCGGGGTGCCGACCGGCTTCTGGCTGTTCATGGCCGCCAGCAGGCTGCGGATGCGGATACGCGCCGCGCCGAGGTTGTTCACCTCGTCAATTTTCAGCACCGTATACAGCCGTCCGGCGCCCTCCAGAATTTCGCACACCTGGTCGGTGGTCACCGCATCCAGCCCGCAGCCAAAGGAATTCAGCTGCACCAGCTCCAGATCGCTGCGGGTACGCACATACTCTGCAGCATTGTACAGCCGGGCGTGGTAGGTCCACTGATCCAGCACCCGCAGCGGCCGGTCATCGGCCGCCACCGGCGGCAGGCTGTCCTCCGTCAGTACATGCAGGCCGTAGGAGGCGATCATCTCCGGGATTCCGTGGTTAATCTCCGGGTCGATGTGGTAGGGACGGCCGGCCAGCACAATACCGCGCTCGCCAAGATCGTGCATACGCCTGAGCACCCGCTCCCCCTCGGCCCGGATATCCGCCTTGGCCTGCCGCTGCTCTGCCCATGCCAGCTGCGCAGCACGGCGCACCTCCTGCGCCGGGATGCCCCAGCTTTCCAGGCACACCTGCTCCAGGCGGCGGGTCACAGTCGCCTCATCAGTGAAGGCCATAAACGGGTGGATATACCGCACGCGGCCGTCCGCCACATCCTCCACATTGTTGCGGATATTTTCCGGATAGCCGATCACCATCGGGCAGTTGAAATGATTGCGGGCACAGGCGGTCTCCTGATATTCATAGAACACGCTTGGGTGGAAAATGGTCTCTATCCCGCTGTTGATCAGCCACTGCACATGGCCGTGCGCCAGCTTGGCCGGGTAGCATTCCGATTCGGAGGGGATGGAGTCCATGCCCAGCTGGTACAGCTTCGGCGAAGAAAAGGGCGAGAGCACCGTGCGAAAACCGAGCGCGCGGAAGAAGGTTGCCCAGAAAGGATAATTCTCATAGATGTTCAGCACCCGTGGGATGCCGATGACCCCGCGCGGTGCCTGCTCCGGCGGCAGCGGCTCATACCCGAACAGGCGCTGCCGCTTGTATTCCACCAGATTTTCGCCCTTCTTGCCGCCGTTGCCGCCCACCTTCTTTTCGCAGCGGTTGCCGGTAATATACCGCCGTCCGCCGGAGAAGGTATTGATGGTCAGCAGGCAGTTGTTCTCACACCCGCCGCAGCGCGCGGTGGTGCTGTGATACTGCAGGGCGCGGATGTCGGCAAAGGAAAGGGTCGTCGTCTGCGCCCCGGCAGGCCGCTGCGCATAGCGTTCGCGGGCGATCAGCGCCGCCCCGAAGGCCCCCATCAGGCCACAGATGTCCGGACAGGTCACCTGGGCACCGGCAATCTTTTCCAGCGCCCGCAGCACGGCCTTATTATAGAAGGTGCCGCCCTGCACCACGATGTGGCTGCCCAGCTCCCGTGCATCCGCCAGCTTGATGACCTTATACAGTGCATTTTTGATCACCGAATAGGCCAACCCGGCCGAAATATCCGGCACAGTGGCGCCTTCCTTCTGCGCCTGCTTCACATTGGAATTCATAAACACAGTGCAGCGGGTGCCAAGGTCCACCGGCGCCGTGGCGGTGACGGCCGCGGCCGCAAAATTCTCCGCCGTAAGCCCCAGCGAAGCGGCAAAATTCTCGATAAATGAGCCGCAGCCGGAGGAGCAAGCCTCATTAAGCATGATGGAATCCACCACACCGTCCTTGAGGCGGATACACTTCATATCCTGCCCGCCGATATCCAGCACACAGTCGGTGGCCGGGTCAAAAAAGCGTGCCGCCGTGGCATGGGCAATGGTCTCCACCTCGCCCTCATCCAGCGAAAAGGCTGATTTGAGCAGCTGTTCACCATAGCCGGTGGAGCAGCTATACACAATATGCGCTGCCGGCGGCAGTGCCTGCTCCAGTGCCGCCATAGCGGCGATCGCCGTTTTGATCGGGTCGCCCTGGTTGTTTTCGTAGGTGGAGAACAGCAGCTCACCCTGCTCACCGATCAGCACCATCTTGGTGGTGGTGGAGCCGGCGTCAATGCCGAGGAAGCAATTGCCGCTGTATTCCGCCAGCGGCGCCTTGTTCACCCGCGCCTGCGCATGGCGCTGCAGAAATGCATGGTACTCCGCCTCATCGGCAAAAAGCGGCTCCAGCCGCTTGGTCTCGTACTCGGTTTTGGTATCGTTCTTCAGGCGCTCTGTCAGCGCCGAGAGGGTCAGCTGCGCCCCCTCCTCCCGCGCCATAGCCGCACCAAGCGCCGCAAACAGGTGGGAATTTTCCGGATCAATCACCGCCTCCGGCGGCAGGTGCAGCGTGCGGATAAATGCCTTCTTCAGCTCCGGCAAAAAGTGCAGCGGCCCGCCGAGGAAAGCCACATTGCCGCGGATCGGCTTGCCGCAGGCCAGACCGGAAACCGTCTGGTTAACCACCGCCTGAAACACCGATGCCGCAATATTGGCACGGGAGGCGCCGTCATTGATCAGCGGCTGGATATCCGTTTTGGCAAACACACCGCAGCGCGAAGCGATGGGGTACAGCTCCTGCGCATGCTGCGCCATCTCGTTCAGGCCGGCGGCATCGGTCTGCAGCAGCGCCGCCATCTGATCAATAAAGGAGCCGGTGCCGCCGGCGCACACGCCGTTCATGCGCTCCTCCAGCCCACCGGTGAAATAGATGATCTTGGCATCCTCGCCGCCCAGCTCCACTGCCACATCCGTGCGGGGGCAGGCAGCCTTCAGCGCTGCCGCCACGGCCACAACCTCCTGCACAAAGGGCACACTGAGCGACCGGGCAATGCCGATAGCACCGGACCCGGTAATGTGCACCGAAAGGCGCACATCGCCAAGCCGCTCACCAGCCTCCGCCAGAAGTGCCAGCAGCGTATCCTTGGTGTGCGCCAGATGCCGGCGGTATTCGCCGAAAAGCAGCCGGCCATCTTCATCCGTGATCACCAGCTTCACGGTAGTAGAGCCGATATCAATTCCTGCGCGGTACAGCGCCGTCTGTCCGGTCATGTTTGCCTACGCCTCCTGATTTATGAATGTCCAAAGCGGAATTTTGTCTCATTGCCGTGCAGCAGCCGGCGGATATTCTCCCGGTGGCGGACCACCACAAAGGCCACACAGGCGGCATAGGCCACACACACGGGCAGTGCCGCCCCCAGCGCCGCCACACAGCCGGCGCCCACGATCAGCCCCGCCATGGTGGAGAGGGACATGTACCTGGTCGTCAGCAGCAGCACCACCATCACCAGCGTAGCCGCCAGCCCCGCGCGCCAGTCCAGCAGCCACGCTGCCGAAAGGCACACCAGGAAGCCCTTGCCGCCGCGAAACCCATACTGTGCGGGAAAGGCATGCCCCGCCAGCGCAAACGCCGCTCCATAGGCCACGCCGGCCTGCCAGCCATCCCCGAAGTGCCGGAACAGCAGCCCGGCCACGCTCAGTGCCGCCAACCCCTTGCCGATATCCAGAAGGAACACCACCCAGGCGTACCGTGCACCGAATACCCGGCGGAAATTGGTAAAGCCGGGATTGCCGCTGCCCTGTGTGCGGATATCGGTATGATACACCGCCCTGGACAGGGCAATGGCCGGATTGAAGCCGGAAAGCAGGTAGGCCAGCACGGCGCACAGGCCGTAGAGGACATATTTCATATGGGTCTCCCCTTTACTCAATGATCAGGATATACCGGTAGATCTCCTGCCCGCCGGCGGTCACATACAGCTCACAGCCGGGGTGGGTCTGCGCAATATAGGCCCGGATTGCCTGCGTCTGCTGCTCATCGGCGTCCTTGCCGCTGAGCAGGATACAGATCTCGCGGTCGGTGAAATCCAGTTCATCCACCAGCCGCCTGGCCGTGTCCACCGGGTCATTGTCCGCCGAAAGGATCCGGTCACCGATAAAGCCGATGTATTCACCCTTATACAGGGATAGCCCATCGCTGTCCGTATCGCGGGAGCAGGTGGCCACCGCAGCGGTCACCACACCTTCCATGGCGGCAGTCAGCTCCGCAGTGATCGCGTCGGCATCGCCGCTTTCGGTGTTCAGCATAGACAGTGCCGCATACCCCTCGCCAAGGCTGCGGCTTTCGATCACCCGCACATCCGCGCCGGTGTACATCCCGGCCGCCTGCCGGGCAGCCAGCAGCACATTGCCATTGTTCGGCAGCACAAAGATGGTATCGGCATTCGCCCGGTCAAACGCGGCCAGAAAATCGCCGGCGGAGGGATTCATGCTTTGGCCGCCGTTGATGACCTCATCCGCCCCAAGCTGCCGGAAGAGCGCCTGGATGCCCTCCCCACAGGCAACCGTAACCACCCCGAAGGGGCGGCGCTCCGGTGTCGGCGTCTCCGCCGGCGAAAGGCTATTGTGCTGCAGGGACATATTTTCGATCTTCACGGTCAGAAACTCGCCGTACCGCTGGCAAAAAGCCAGCACACGGTCCGGCGTCATGGTGTGCACATGCACCTTCACGATGCTGCCGGTTTTGAACGCCACCACCGAATTACCGATGGTTTGCAGATACTCCGTCAGCGTTTCCACTGCAAAAGCCTCCACATCTGTTTTGGCTGTTTGCAGGCGCAGCAGCAGTTCGGTGCAATACCCATACTCCAGCACGCTGTCCTCTGTAAAGGCCTGAATATTCGGCTGCGAGCCGGGCTGTAAGCCGGGCTGTGAGCCAGCCGGCACGGATGCGGCCGGCAGCGGTTTGCCGGTCAGCACCTGCTGCATCCCCTCCACAATACGGAGCAGGCCGGCGCCGCCGGAATCCACCACACCGGCCTTTTTCAGCACCGGCAACAGCTCCGGCGTGTGCTGCAGGGAGCGCTCAGCCTGCGCCAGAAAGGCGGCAAAAAAGCCGACAATATCCGCGGCCTCTGCCGCACAGGCGGCCTGCGTAGCCTCCCGTGCCACCGTCAGAATGGTTCCCTCTGCCGGCTCCAGCACCGCCCGATAGGCGTGGGCCACTCCTTCCTCAAACGCCCGGCTAAGCTGGCCGGCATCCGCCGTTTCCAGGCCGGAAAGGCCGGCGGCAATCCCGTCAAAAAGCTGTGACAGGATCACCCCGGAATTTCCCCGCGCGGACACCAGCATCCCGTCGCCGGCTGCCCGGGCAGCGGTGCCCAGGCCGCCCTGCGGCTGTGCCGCAAGACCACCGCGGATGGTCAGCAGCATATTATCCCCGGTGTCGCCATCCGGGATGGGAAACACATTCAGCTCATTGATCTCCGCCGCATGGCGCTGCAGATTTTCCGCACCGCCGGCAAGCATCCGGCAATACAGCGGAGCATCCACTACAGGTATATTCATGCGTCAGCCCCCTATGCGGAAGGTGACCTCGCGCCCCATGCCAAACACCGCAAAGGCGTCCGGCCCGATGGAGGCACCGATGATCGGCCCGATATACCCGACATACACATCCCTGCAGGGGATCTCCTGCCGCAGCAGCTGCTGCAGTGCAGCCACTTCCTCGGCCGCGCAGTCCGCATGCGCCAGATACAGCGTCTGCTCCTGCGGAGCAATCACACTTTCCTTCAGCAGGGCAACGATCTCCCGCAGGGAGCTTTGCCGACCCTTGACCTTCTTATAGGCGGCCTGTTCGCCGTCTGCATCGGCCAGGATGATCGGCTTCACCCCCATCAGGTTGCCGAAAAAGGCGGCAGACCCTTTCACACGGCCGGCACGGCGCAGGGCATCCAGCGAGTGTACGGTGCAGTATTCGTTGACATTTTTCCGCATATGCATGATTTTATCGGCAATTTCTGCGGCTGTCAAGCCCCCGGCGGCCATTTTTGCCGCCTCAATGGCCAACATGCCCTCGCCCATGCTGGCATTCAGCGAGTCAATGCAGTGGATCTGCGCGTCCGGATAGCCCTCCAGCAGCTTTTCCGCCACCACATGCCCGGTGTTCACCGAACCGGACTGCTTGGAGGAGCAGGCGATGTACACAATATCGCATCCCTCCTCCAGATATTGCGTAAAGATCCGCTGGAATTCATCCACCGGCACCTGCGTGGTGGTGATGCGCTTGCCCTGCCGCATCAGTCCGTAGAAGGCGTGCACATCCTCCGGCGTCCAGGAAAGCAGCGCCGGCGAGGTCTCCCCCTCAAACACCGTGTTCATCCGCGCATAGTCGATGTCATAGCGCTGCATCAGCTCCGGCGTCAGGTCGGCACAGGAATCGGTCAGGATTTTCACTCGGTTCATATAGGTTTCCCTCCATCATCTTTCCGGTCGACAGCATTCGACCAATTTTGACATGATGGTAGCAACCAAAACTAAACTGAAACGAAACTGTGCCTTTCCTTCACCCCCGAGGCAATGCGGCAGGGCGGCGATTGCTGCCAACCGCCGCCCTGCTATTTGGGGAGTCAGGAGTTCTTCTGTTGTTTCTTTGCGGTCACTGCGCCGGCCAGCACGCCGCCGCTGACGAACAGCAGCGCGATCCACAGCACCAGGCTGTTCTGCCCGGCGGTCTGCGGGGATTTCGACTCGTCCGGCAGCTTTTCGGTCACCGTATCGGCCTTGGCGATCAACCCGGTCGCCGCCGCGTCGCCATAGTACCTGTCGCAGCCATCGCAGTACCAGTATTCGGTGTTGCCCTCGGCGTCTCTGGTCGCCGCCTTGGCGGGGATGTGCTTAAGATTGGTGTGATTGTTTGCGTCGATCCCGCCGTAAGCCTTACCGCAGGCTTCGCACACCGCTTTTCCGGTGCAGGTGGCTTTGCCGCCCGCACAATCTTGGGTTTCAAGCCCGGTGCAGCCATCCACCGCACACTTGCGCGTATGCGTACCGTCACCGTTGGATGCCCATGCGCCGAAGGTATGCCCGGCATTGACCGTCACCGTCATTTCGGTGCTGTTGCCTGCCTTATCGGTCACAACGATTTTCTGCTCTCTGTCTGCCGGAGCCAGCGTAAAGCTGTTGTTTTCGTCCAGCTTGACCTCCGTGCTGTTTACGGTGACGGTGCCAATATACTTTTCGTCAATGGTGACCGTCTGCGCCGCGCAATAGATCCCGCCATTCTCGATACCCTTAATGACGGGCTTTGTGGCATCAAGCACAATGCCTTCTTCCGAGCAGATATAGGTCGTATTGCCCGCCGTATCGGTCAATCGGACATAGATGATATACTCGTTATCCGGATCCATGCTGAACGGTGCGGTGTACACAGTGAAAGACGCATTTGCCAGCTCCGCTTTGGTCAATGCCTTACTGGACAGCCAATATTCGATCTTGACTGTCTCGCCGCTGTTGTCGGCTACGGTAACAGTGACCGTTTGCGTCTCCTTAAAGAACAGCCCGAAAGTGATATCATTGAGGAATTTTCCCCAAACCTTCGTAGCGACCTGTATTTTGCCTGTCGGTTCTTCGATATCTTTCCACTGCGCTGTGATGGTCATATTCTCCGCAGGCATTGTCGTGGGAATCGTCTTATCCCAACCGATGAAGGTATAGCCTTTTCTTGTTGGGGCAGCAGGCTTGGTAATATCCGTGCCGTAATCCTGCGTAATGGGAGCAATGCTGCTGCCGCCGGCAGTGTCAAAGGTGATCGTGTACTGATTGATGCTCCACTGCGCCGTGATGGTCACATTCTCCGCAGGCATTGTTGTGGGAATGGTCTTATTCCAACCGTTAAAGGTGTAGCCCTCCCTTGTCGGATCGGCAGGCGCGGTAATATCCGTACCGTAATCCTGCGCAATAGGAGCAATGCTGCTGCCGCCGGCGGTGTCAAAGGTGATCGTATACCGATTGATGCTCCACTGCGCAGTAAGCGTGATGTCGTCAAGCACCGGAGCCGAAAAATCATATTGACTTGCGCCGGTATTCCAACCGGCAAAGGTGTGACCGATTTTTTTGCAGCCGGACGGCTCTGTCGCTTTTTGTCCGCGCAAAATTTTCTGCGCATTAACCGCGCTGCCACCATTTGAATTGAAAGTCACCGTGCGTTTGGCACTGTCTTCAATCGTGCCCGAACCCGTTACGGTGCCGTAAAAGATGCCGCCGGTGATTTTGCCGTTATTTTCGACTTCGCCGTAGAAAATGCCGTCCGTGATCTCGCCGTCGCAGACGAATCTGCCGTTCATTGGGGCATCGGGCATATTGATACCGCTGCCGACGCGGACCTGCGTCTCCGCTTCAACGGTAAGGTTTTCCCATGTTCCGCCTGCTGAAATGTCCAAGCTTCCGCCTATAGATACATGATCTCCGCTGAGAGTCAGCTTGACCTTTTCCGGTGTCCAGCAGTCAATCACGAGATCTCCGGCAATCTCGGCTTTATCATTGATGATCAGTTTTGCATTCGTGGGGAAATTTATGTCGTGGAGCCGGAGATAGTCCTTCACCTTCGCGTTGCCGCTGAGCGTTATCAGGCTGTCGTCGTAGATCCATGTCCAGACAAGCTCATCGGTTTCTGCTTTGTCGGTCATGCTGAGAACGGAATCCTCTTTGACAATGATCGTGCCCGCCTTTGCGCTGCCGCCTATTCGGGCGCTGCTGTTTCCATACAGAAAAAGCTTAGCCGCAGATGCATTTCCGCTCATGAAGACCGCGGCATCATCATATGCACTCGGACCGTCATCACTCCTCACGGCACTGTTATCGAACATACGGAGCTCGGCTTTTTGTACTAAGAACACCTCTCCCTTTACCGTGCTGCTGCCGCGCATGATGAATTGATTTTCACCGACGAGGTAGGCGGTATGGTTCCATGCCGCGCCGTGCTGCTTCATCGTCGAGCCGTCGATCATGCCGCCGCCTATGCAGTCGGTCAGCGTGAATGTTATGGGCGAGGTCGCATCCGGGTCCATAGAGATCAGCGCACCGTCCCATTCAAAGCTCGCATCATCAGCCACAGACACCGTACTGCCGTTCAGGCAGAGGTTGACATCGCCGCGGAGCACCTGATCACTCTTGACGGAGACATCGGTCACGAGATAATAATTGCCTGCCTCGGTCGGGAGCGAATCGGTTTTTATCCACGGCTGCCACTCGGTATCCGTGTGGCTTTCGTGTCCGTCATTGCTCTTGCCGCCGCAAATGCAGTGGTTGTGCGGAGAAATGATATTCACATATCGTGCAAATTCCAACCTATCCAGGTTTCCGGGTTCTGTATACACTGCGCCCGAGCCGTCGGCATTATCGGAGGTCAGAATTTTTATATCCTTGTTGCCGAGAGCGATCCATTCATATAAGTTCAAACATCTGCTTTGATAGGAAATTATCTTAAGAGAGCCCGAACCGCTTATTGTCAGCTGTTTGGCACCTTTTATGGCTGACCTTCCGGCGTAAACATTCGCTTCCTCCGGCAGAATGGTATTCTTGCCGACCAAAACGATCTCAAGAGGATAATCATAAGCGTAGTCAATTGTATCGCGGTCTGCCGTACCGTAGACAATATTGGCGTTTGTGAGGGTCAGCGTGGCTTTTTGCGCCTTTTCGTCAAATGCGTATTTCACCGAGCCGCCGTCGCCGTAGATGTCGTCTTTATTGAGGTCGTCAACCCGGATTTCCGTATCGCCTTTGAGAATGTACATAGGGTACACCCAAACCGTTCGTGCGTTGCCAATAAATTTTGGATTTCCCGAATAATGTCCCGCATAGTTCTTTAAAAGTCGTACATTCGTCGCGAATGCCGTCTCGCCAAAATGGATTGAGTAAGTTGCCATAAAGTATGTATGGCCGTAAATTGCGCCGCCGTAGGCATTGAAAGTGCATCCCCCTCCGACATCGAGGTATCTGCCGTCGTCTTCCGTGCCGATGTCGGAGCTGTCGCCGATGTTGCCGCCGTACAGATTAAAAGCGGAATTAGACCGCATAGCGATAAGGCGGTTCTCCGGGTCTTTCCCGCCTTCATTCATAAGAAGTGTGCCGCCGTAGAGATTAAATGTCGAATTATTCTCAACATATACCGACGCCGAATAATATGTTGAACCGTAGGTATCGATATATACAATACCGCCGATGATTTTGCCGTCCGTGCCGCAGTCGGTCACGGAAAGCTTTGCGCCATAATTCACAACCGCGAAAGTGCTGTTGGCGGAAATCGTTTTGCCGTTCAGGCAGATATTGATATCGCCGTTCACTTTCCAATATGCAGGTCCGGAAGCAAAATCATATGTCAGGGTGACATCATTCACAAGATAGTAGTTGCCTGCTTTGTCGGGCAGGGAGTCGGTCGATGTCCAGGGGATCCAGTCAAGGTCAGCGTGCGCTGTGTGATCGCCGCTATCCTTGCCGTTACCGCAGATACAATGAGAGTGCAGGGATTTTGTCCACTGCGCTTTATAAGAAACGGTTTTTCCGTCAAATGCTGTCTGCACCCAACCGTCAAACAGATATCCCGCTTTCGACAATTTGTCCGCAGTCGGAAGTGCGGGCGTTTCGTCCGATTTATAGCTTGTCGGTGCGGTATAGCCTTTCGTCCAAGCTCCGCCATCGAGGTCAAAATGCAGATTTATGTCAAACGCCTTCGGCTCGAATTTAAACGCAGGGACAACACCCATACCCGTGCCGTAAACACCACTGCCGTGGCTCGCCCAGCCAAAGCTACTTACAAGATCCGCTCTGTCGATATCGCCGGGAGTACGAAGCCACCACCAGGCAATATTTTGTTTGTCAATATACAGGCCCTGGCACGCCGCATAATCCGTTCCCTGCACTTTTCTTGCTTCGTCATTGTCTTCGGCCGAAGAATTAAAACCGTAGGTACTGTTCAACACATCGCCGTATGAGAGGGCAAACAGTTTATCGACCGTGTCAGCGCCGAAGCGTTCTCCCTCGGCGCTTTTATTTTCAAGGTATGACGCGCCGATAAGCTCTTTTTCTTCGCTTGAGAAAGCCGTGTTGTAAAAAGTTTCGTTCAGCCAAAGTCTGAGCGAGCTTACTTCCCACTCCGAAACATAATTCGTGCAGTCCTTGCTGCCGTAAAGTGTTCCGGCTTTTTTATATACATAATTCTGAAACGCCTGTGAATCAATCACATTTTCGCAAATCACATATCCCTCATTCGGGTCAAGCACCCGCCATTGAAGCGGCTCGTATTTGAAATAGTATACCTCGCCCGGAGGATATCCGTTTTTGTACTGATTAGAGTACGCCTTTTCTTTTAAGCCGCCTGTAAAACCCGGCCTGTATTCGTGAAAGATCACCGCGCGGTATTTTTCGCCGTTCATAGCAAAATCTTTATACAGCATAAAGTCGCCCGGCTTCATTTCGCCGTCGTCACTCTCGCCGCTGCCGCTGTAATAGCCGTATGATGTCCATTCGACCGCCGCCGAAGCCGTTTCAAGTGCCGCGATAGTTTCGGTGTCGGTTACTTTGGACTGCGGATAGGAGCCAAAGGGGATGATGTCGCCGACTTTGCTGTATTGCGGCCTGCTGTTGTCCGCAAACGCTGAGAATGGGACGAGACTTAACAGCAAACACAGGGTGACACATACGCTGATGATCCGTTTTCTCATTTCGCGTTACCTCCGTTCAGATACTGTGAGCGGTATTTATCGGCAAACAGGGCGACCCCCTGCTTCAGGACCTCCATCTGGGATTTCAGGTAGTATTCATCCTCGAACATGGCGTAGTGCACACACGCGCGGACGAATATGAAGATCAGCGGCGTGATGGTCGTATACGGAATGCCGATCTTCGGCTCCAGCTGCTTGGCATATTCGGTATAGCGCTCGTTGACCCCCTCGAAAAACCGCTTGCCGTGCTCCATGTATTTCGGCAGCGTATACACCTGGTACATCAGGCGATATTTTTTCCCGTGCTTTTTCGCCGTCCAGTAGGGCACTTCCTCAATGAACCGCAGCACATCCTTCGGGTCAGTCGGCGCTTTCTTCATAAAGTCGTCCTCAACCTTTGCCATGCAGTAGGCGGTGGACTCGAGGATCAGCTCATCCAAATTTTTGAAATAGGCGTACAGGTTGGCCTTGGTGCAGCCGCACGCTTCGGCCAGCGCCTGCAGCCCCGTGCCGGTCAGGCCGTTTTCCGCGTAGCAGTCAAAGCATTTCTCCATAATCTCCCGCTTGCGTTCGTTGTGCTGCTGCTCGGTTCTCATTGACATCTCTCCGTCCGTAAAATTAAACGACCAGTCGTTCACTTATAAGTATAGCAGAGACTGCCGGAAAAAGCAACACAAAAATAGCAAACAGCGGAACAGCCGTTTTGGGGCGCCTGTTCCGCTGTTTGTTTGGGTCATCCTGCCATAGGTGTCTTTTTCTTATCCGCGATCGCGGTACCGGCCAGAAGGCCGCCGCTGACGAACAGCAGCGCCATCCACAGCAGCAGGTCGGCTGCGCCCCCGGTCTGCGGGGAGTCGGCGGCCGCCTCCCGCTCCACCGTGAAGGTGGTAACGGCTGTACCGTTCTGCGATACGATGCTGAGCGTATGCTCACCGGCCGAAAGGGTATTGAGGTAGGCCGCTTTCAGCTCCACCACCGTACTGCCGGCATAGGCAATATAGTTGGCGCTGTCCAGCTCCCTGCCATCCACCAGAACCCGGCGGAATTCCTCAAACACCGCATTGCTGCGGAAGCGGGCATTTGCCCCGCCTTCTCCGTTCCACTGCTGGCCGGCACCCTCGATGATCGACGGCGCAAAGGAGATCTTCTCCAGCTCCGCAACCTTTTCCGCAAGGGCGCCAATCTTATCGAGCGCCTCCTGACCAAGCATGGTCTTCTCGTTATCGGTCAGGTCTTCCACCAGCTTACCAACGCGCTCCACCGCATCCTTGTCGCCAAGCTTGACATCATCCACGGTGGGAAGCTTGCCAATCTCCCCGGCGGCCTTTTCGGTATTGCCGACGGCGCCCAGGGCCTCTTTCACGCTCTCCAGCTGTTTTTCCAGATCCTCGCGCTCTTCTTCGGTATAGTTGCCGTCAAAGTCGCGCAGCGCCTCCTCCAGCGCCTTCTCGGCCTTTTCGAGGTCCTCCTTATCGTCCAGCTTCACATCCTCCTTGGTGATGTCCTTTACGGTGGTGATCTCCTCGCTTTCGGTCGCCGCCTTGGCCGATGCCAGACGCTCCAACAGCGCCCGTGCCGTCGCTTTCAGCGCTTCCAGCGCCGCGCGTTCGGCATCGGTCAGGTTGTCGCCGTCAAGCAGGGTATTGATATCACCGATCAGCTTTTCGATATCCGCCTTGTCGGCACTGGTCACCTTATCAGCGTCGTAGCCATTCACGCCGTCGGTCAGACGGGTGATCTCGCCGGCCACATCCGCGATGCGCTGTTTCAGCGCCGCGCATCTTTCGCCGGCCGCCTGCAGGGCGTTCTGCTCCTCCGCAGTGGCATCCTGCGTCTCCACGCCGGCCAGCCGCTCCTCGGCAGCCTCAACCGCCGCCTTGTCGCTGGATTTCACATTGTCCGCCGTTACCGACGCGATTGCCTCGGTAAGTGCCGCGATCGGCTTCATGGTCACCGTGTATTCGGTCACATTGCCGGCCTGATCCACCGCACGGATCACATAGACCGTATCCGTGTTGCCCGCAAGGCTGAACGCCTGCTCCACCGGCGTGCCGTTCAGCTTCACTGAGGCAAGGTTGTCATCCCCGACTGCGACCTTCTTCGTCACATAGTAGGTCTTGCCATTCTCCACACCGATGATGCCGGGCGCCGTCGTATCGAAAGTGACGCCATCCGAGCCGATGTAGCCAACATTGCCGGCATTATCCTCTATGCGCACATAAATAATGAATTTCTCCCGGTCCTTCGCCGCGATGTCGAAATCGCCGCTGTCGGTCCAGTCCGTGTTCGCGCGGACTTCATCGTCTGTCAATGTCTTATCCGACTTGTAATACAGCACCGATTTCACGCCTGAAGCCTCATCCTGCGCCGTCAGCTGGACATGGACATCGTCCTTAAAGAACAGACCAAAGGTAATTGTGTTAATAAGCTTCTGGAACGCCGTGCGCTCATTGAGCTTGACCTCGCCGGTCGGCGCGGTCTTGTCGATCTTATAGTTTTCGGTCACTGCCGCCGAGATCACACCGGTTGCGGTATTCTTCACGAAGAAGGTCAGCTTGCCGTTTCCGGTTTCATCCGAAGCGGTCAGGGTATCCGTCCACTCGCCGTCGGCCGTATCGGTCAGGCTAAGCCTGTAGCCCGGCTTTGCCGTGATGATGAAATCCGTATTGATCCAGTCATTGGCGTTTACCCCATACTCGCTGCCGTCAGCCACATATTCCACGATATTCGCCGTAATGCCGCTGGGCTGCGTAAGCGTGTAGTTGCCCACGGTTTCCCGGTCTCCGGAGAGTGTGAACGCCGTGAAGCTGATCGGAATGTTTTTGCCGACCGTCACGCGGTCGAAGGTCGGCGTACCGGCCACCAGCTCCAGCCTGTCGCCATCCACCACGCCGACAAGCGCCGATGCGCCGTCGATTGTGGCGGTGTTTCTGCCGTCGTACTGCTTATCCTTGACCTTGAGGCCCTTGATCGTCAGCTCCTTGGCAGAAATGCTTGCCGTGGTGTCTGCGGGCTGTGCCGCCAGCGTATAGTTCGCCGCGTCGTCTCCCGAAAGAGCAAAGTCATAGAACACAACCGCTTTGCCGTTGCCGACATTCCGGTCGTCATACGCTGCCTTACCGGTGACGAGCGTAACCTTGTCGCCGGTAACCAGTCCGTCGAATGTGCCGGCTGCCGTTACTTTCGCGTCGGTGTTGCCGTCGTAGACTTTGGAAGCCGCGACAGCCGTGCCGACGATTTTGATTTCCTTGACCGTGATGTCCGCTGCCACGCTTGCAGGCTGTGCAATCAGCGTGTAGTTCGCCGCCGCCGCACCAGCCAGCTTGAAGCCGGTGAAGGTCACCGTCTTGCCGACGCCGACGCTCTTATTGTCATAGGCTGCATTGCCGGCTGCGATTGTGAGGTTTTCACCGTCAAAATTCTCGGACAGCGTGCCATCGTTTGTGAGCTTCGCCACCGTTGTGCCGTCGTAGATCTTCCCTGCCTCAACGGCCGTACCGCGGATGGTCACTTCCTTGGCGGTGATATCCGCCGTGACAGCGTCGGGCTGCGCGACCAGCGTGTAGTTCGCCGCCGCCGCACCGGCCAGCTTGAAGCCGGTGAAGGATACCGTCTTGCCCCTGCCGACGCTCTTATCGGCATAGGCCGCCGAGCCGGCTTCGATTGTCAGAGCCTCACCGTCATAATTCTCGGACAGCGTACCATCATTTGTGAGCTTTGCCGCCGTTGTGCCGTCGTAAACCTTGGTGCTTTCCACGGCTGCGCCGTTAATGGTGATCTCCTTAACGGTGATATCCGCGGTCACGCTCGTCGGCTGTGCTGTGAGCGTATAGTTCGCCGCATCAGCCCCTGTAAGAGAGAACCCGGTGAAGGCCACGGTCTTATCCGTGCCGACATTCTTATCGGCAAAAGCCGCCTGACCGCTGACGATAGTGACATCGTCGCCATCGACAAGTCTGTCTACCGTGCCGTCAGAAGTTATCCTTGCATCGGCAGTACCATCATATACCTTATTGGAAACTGCCGTGCCCGAGATCGTAACCTCCCTGGGCTGTATCTCAAACTCCATCGTCGAGGAAGCCGCCTTGAATGTGTCTGTCTCGGCTGTCGTGATGCGGATCACATAGTTTCCAACGCTCTTCGGCGCTGCGGTAGTATACGCTGTGTCGTCCTCATCCGCTCTCTTGTATTCCACTGTCAAAGCTCCGTTGGAATCGGTATTAAAGGTCGGCATACCGATCGACTTTCCGTCGTAGATCTTTCCGTCGCTTTCCTTATGGTCGTGGACAGGCGTTTTCTTCTCCACCGTCAGCTTCAAAAAGACCTCTGCCGGGGCGTCATTACCGGCATTGTCAATATAATTTTCGCCCAGCGGCTTGAATAGCAGAGTGATGGTATATTCGCCCGCCGCGAGCGTGGAAAGATAGCTGTTTGTCAGAATAAACGAGCCGTTATTTGATACAGAGTAATCTGCGGTGTCGAGTTCATCTGCTCCGTTTAAAGCAGATGAGACTGTGTTGCCGTTCATATTAAGATAATACTCTATATCAGACTCCAAGCCCATTATAAAGATCTTTGTTCCGGCTATCGCCTCGGCATCGGTATAAACCACCACGCCATCGGAGTTGACAACGGTGATGTTGCTGCTCTGATCGGTCACGCGAACATAGACAAACGCCTTTCTGTTCGGCTCAATGCTGAAATATGCCTTACGGTCGGCATTAAGCGTCAGTTCCGTCCAGTCACCGGTAATGGCCTCCTTATTCGCAAAGGCGGTTTCAGACAGGAGGTATTCGACCTTTTTGATACCGCTGCCGAAATCGTTAGCTTTCACTTCCACCGTCTGCGTCTGCTTGAAGAACAGTCCGAAAGTGATTCGGTTCAGGAATTCTTTGAAGCTATTGCCGTGAATGCTGACCTCTACCTCCGGCGCAGTAATATCCGCAACGCCCTCCACGGTGATCGCGAGTTCTTCGCTCACATTATTGATGAGGAATGTATCTTCGGTTTCGTCACCCTTTACAGCATCAATCGCTGTGCCGTTTACAAGGACTCTGTAATTTTCGGTCTTGGAATAGCCGTCTGCGATTTTCACCGTAAATTCGTAGTCCATACCGTGACCGATCGCAGGCGCACCTTTGACGGTGTAGCCCGTCGTGTCGCGCGGCAGCGTGACAAAATACATCTTGTAGACCGTCACAGTGACAGTCACCGTATTGCCCGCCACATCCGTTGCGGTAATGGTATGCGTCAGATTATCGCCTGACAACCGATAGCCGGTAATGGGGATCTGCACGGGCGTGCCGTCCACCGTCACGGTAAAATCGTTGGCATCGGTGACGGAGAAATACACCAGATTATAATAGACCCCGCCGTCCTTAATACTGGAAATAACCGGCGCTTCGGTATCGACAGTCTCTACATACCCGCAGCCGCAGAGCTTCTCATGGGTTTCAGTTTTCCAACTGCAGGTATGGGTGTGGTCAACAACCTGCACATTCCCTGCGATACCGACTCTGCCGTCAATAACCTCGCCTATGTTCATATCATATAGAGCCTTACCCTCCGCAAGGCAGTTGATAAGATGCCGACCGTTTACGGTGATATTGGTGAATTTGCCACCGGAAATTGTAAGCTTGGCGCCGCTCCCGGCTGCAATTTCGGTATAAACACCGCCCGAAAGGGTCAGCGTGCTGTCCGACTCTGCCGTGAGCTTGCCACTGAACATATGATCTTCCGAGTATACTTCTAACGCTCCGCCGGTTTTTACAAGCATTTCTCCGCACTCGCAGCCGTTGCCCATAAACCGCAGCAATCCGCCGTTGTTTACGGTGATCTTGCCCGATACCGTGCTTGCATTTAAGGTAACCTCGCTGCCGGAAACGGTCAATGTACCGTTCACTGTGCAGCTGTTGAGGTTGGTATAGCTGCCTCTGGCATTCAGCGCCTTATCAAACACACAATTGATAAATGAGCCCATGCTGCCGTTGTCGTTGACCGTGCCCAAGAAGTTGAGAACCGATGCGCTCAGGCTTGCGGTCTTGGCGACGGTAACCGTTCCTGTAATTGTTCCGTCGATAATGTTCAGTTTGGCGGTTTTGGTTACATTAAGTGTGCCGGCGGTATGGCCGTTCATACAAATAAAGAAGTCACCGGCGCTGACGGTGATCTTGCCCGCCACATCGGTCAGCATCCAAAGCTTGCAGTTTTTGTTTTCGTCGGTCTGCGCCGCCGCAAGGGCTTCCGCGAAGGTCACATAGCCCCTTGTCGTTTCACCCTTTACGATCGCCGCCGCAAGGCCGCAGTGGCACTGTGTGCACTTGTTTTCCTCGTCATAACCCGGGTGCTCGCACTCTGTAACGGTAATGTTAAAAGTGTTCGTATAGAGCACATAGCCGTTAAGTTCAAGCTTTATGCGGTACGAGCCGGAATCAGACGCTGTGAAGTTCACTGCCGAAAGAGTTATCTCTTGTTTTTCAAACGCAGTGGCCGTAGCTTCATTTATAACCGTACCGTCTTCCTTTTCAAAGGTTATCCGGAACCGTTTGCCCTGCCATTCCTCAATAGTGGAGACAACAAATTTCACATATTTGTCGGCTGTCCCTGAAGTCATGTAAAATTTAAGGTCTGTCGGCTGTTCGTCAATGGTCTGCGGAGCCGACACGACGGTGACATTTTCGATGAAATAGTCTCCGTATTCGTACATCACTTTGCCTTCGCTTGCATATCCGCTTCCGTCCGCATTCGCAAAAGTATAACCGTCCGCAATAAAATCAAACGGCGTGCAACCGGCACTGCGTTTGGCTCGTATATTTTTGAAGCTGCCGCCCTTCAACAACAAAGAGCTTTGCTTTGATATTTGGATATTCGGATTAAACTCGCCGCCTGTTACAGTCAACACTGAGAATTCGTCCACAGCAATGTGTCCCATGCCGGGGTCTGTTACTTTTCCACCGCCGACAGAGTCGCTGATTGTCAGTTTGCAGCCGAAATACACATTAAAATAGTTATTGTTAATATTCAGCGTTTTGCCGTTAAGGTCAATGGTATATTCGCCTTCCCTGAGAACAAGTGAGTAGCCGTCCATCAGCGAGCCTGCCGTTGCCTCGTCAAGGGTGATGTCCTGCAGGAGCTTCACGGTACAGCCGTCGTTTTGCTCGGCATAGCGGACGGCGTCCTCAAAGGTTTCAAAATTCTTTGAAACACCGTCCTTTTCTACGGACAATACAAGGTGGAAGCCGCAGTCCGCACAATAGCCGTTTTCGTCAAGAGATGCGTGCGCACAGGGAACGACGGTAACACTTTCAAGGGAAGCAGCTGCCTTTGCATCCGCATAACTGACGCCCTCGTAGCAGTATTCGGGCGCGAGCAGATCCGCACAGGTCACTCCCTCGGTGGTGGTTTTTATTTCTTCAAATTTGCCGCTGTAAAGTTCTGTTTTCTTTTCATCGGAGTAGACATGCAGCCAGTAATACCATCCGCCATAGATCTTCAGCGTGCCGCTGTATTGATAGAATCCGGTCGAAAGGGAGGTTTCGCTTAAGCCCTCGCCCATTATGAGTGTAGCATCCGGGCTGCGAAGAGTGACCGACATTTTAAGTGCGCCGCCGGGCTTTGAGGATATAATGGTTGTCGTGCCGCTATTGCCGTTGCTGATTGTGAAGTCTCCACCGCCCAATTCATACCCGTTGAGGTCAAGCGTAAAAGATGTCGAGCTCGCCCACAAATTGATGTAAGCCGCGTTCGGGTCTCCGTATTTCACAGAGCGCAGTAATGTTACGACTATATTTTCACGCTGATACAATAATCCGTTGCTGATTGCAGCATTCACGGTTGCATAGTAAGCGGTATAGTCACCCGCCGTCAGTTTTGCCACCGCGTCGATACCGCAACGACGGCAGGTAAGGGTCTCCTCGTCAAAATCGTGCTCTGTGTAGCCGGCGATATACACCGTCGTGGTATTGCCCGCCTCATCGGTAACAATCAGGGTCTGCTCCTCATCTCTGTATGCCCGCAGGATGAGCACACCGTCGCTGTTCAGGGTTTGTTCCCTGCCGTCAAGCGTTATGGATTTTATATTTTTATCGCTTATTTTAATTTTTGTTTCCTTGCAGTAGGTGTAGTGTCCGCCGTCAACCATATTTTCGATCACAGGCGCGGTTTTGTCTATCTCAAAGCCATCGGAGCCGGCATAGGCAATATTGCCTGCGTGGTCGGTCAGGCGTACATAGACAACATACTGCCGTTCGGTGGAAAAGCCTATGGGAATGGTGTACTCGCGGAATTCCAAAGAAGCTTTAACCGCCTCTTCACTCAGAATGGTGTCGCTGACAAGGTATTCGATCTTTACTGCGTGCTTTGTCTCATCATAGCCGGGCTGGCTGTAGCTGTCGTCGGTGGCGGTGATGATCATGCTGGCGTTTTCATTATAAAAGAGACCGAAGGAAATTTTGTTCAGCACCGTCTGCCACCAGGTGCGTCCTTGAATTAAAATCTCGCCCGTGGGTGCAGTGGTATCCTGCACATAATCGCCATACTCGCAGTGGCAGACAGAGCAGATCGCCTTTTCAAAGTAGCTTGCCTCGCGGTCATTGCCGCTGTCGTGCAGGCAGGTCAATCCGCAGGCACAGGTGTTTGCATTATTGCTGAAATCGTGGGCATGGGAAACAATCACCATGCTCTCGGTGCTCTTGTTTGCCGTATACACATCCGGAACAAATTCCTGCGGGTCGGAAACGGTCACGGTGTTACTGCTATTATCATAACTGCATTTTACAAAAGCCGTTCCCTCGGGCAGATAGTTCGCAAGCACCTTGCCCTCCGGCACCTGTAAACCGCTCAGCAGGGTCGCGCCCTCTTTGAGAATAAGGGTACCGTCGTTAAGAGTGATTGAAGGATATGGGACATCTATGTAATACTGACCGCCCTTGACACGGACATCTTGCTCTACCGTCACGCTTCCGCCGTTTATCATAATGCCGGTTCGGGCACTGGAGCCGGACCACCACTGGAAGAGCTCACCGTTTTTCAAGGTAACGCTGCCGTCGTCTACGGTCAGAGGAATATATTTCTTCTTAATATCAATATTGCCGATCAATTCATCATCAATATTGCCGCTCCATCTGTTACCGCTCAAATCAACTGTGACTGTACCGTCGGTGACGACAACATTCTCATTTACCTGCTGCGCAAGGGTTACCGTACCGCCGACAGCTGCGGCGGCGTCAATGGCGCTTTGCAGTGATGCATATTTCTTTCCGTCGTATGTTGCCGAATGGAACGCACCGCAGATGCAAATTTCGCCTTCGCCCTTATAGGTGTGTGCAATATCGTCTACCGAATATTCGCATTTACATGTCGCCGTGTGGGTCAAGCCGTCGCTGTTGGGGGTATAGGTATAGGTATGATATTCTGTACTGTAATCTTTCCCGCAAGCGCAAATCAGGCGGTGTATATCTGTACGGATGTATTTATAACTTGCCGTTGTATGTGCAACGCCGGTTTCCGTCGTACCGCAAAGGTCGCAGGTCCGGTCGTGGGTATCGTTTGTTATGTTTGTGTATGACCATTTATGCTCGGTGCACTTGGTAATGGTGATGGATGTACCGTCGGTATTGTCGTAGGCATATGCCGTATTGAGGTCATCGGTCTTAACGCATTTCATACCGGCGGCGATGTTAACATTAACCGTACCCGTCATAATAGTCGGGTTTATACCGATCGGCTGTGCACCGTAAGGCGCCTGTGCGGTCACCGTACCGCCGTAGATGTTCACGGTGACATTATTGGCGGAAGTGCCGGACATAAGACCGATTGCGGATTGACTGTTTTCTACCTTAACGGTCAGTGTGCCGGTACCGCCGCTTTGCCCGTAGATGTTAAGGGTTGAACCGCCGAGCATATACAGGGTGTGCTTCAGGTTGAGGGTTGCCCCGTCGCAAAGGATCAGGTTCAGTGTACCGCCTCCGGTAACACCGATGGCACCTTCTATATTGACGGTTCCCGTGACGGCATGCCATCCTGTCAAAGCCCCTGTGGATGCATCGGTAAGCTCGGTGAAGCTGGTGCATTTTTGCTCTGCTCCGTCGGCATCGATGTATTTAATGCCGAAATCGGATACAGTGACATAATTGGAGTCTGTCCCTTGGCCGTCTTCCGTAATGGCAATATCCAGGCCGTTTGCGTCGGTATAGCGGAAACCCTCGGCCAAAAGATCCGCAACCTTGCCGACATTGGTGAAGATACTGGACTTGTTTGTTGCATTGGTCGTGTAGGTTCCGCCCGAAAGGGTAACCGAACTTTCCCCTGTGATCAGCAGGGCATTCGACTTTCCGCTGTGGATCTTAGCATCGCCCGTCACGGTCACCGTACCGCCGCTGACACAAATACCCGCGTCAAAGGAGGCACTGACCGTGCCGCCTTCAACGGCCAGTGTGCCGCCGTCAATACGGATGCCGCAGCCTGATCCCGTGTTTGAGATCGTGCCGCTCAAAACAGTCAGCGAAGCGCCCGAATCAACGATCAATGCAGGCTCACTCAGCGGCTGCAGGATCTCTCCGCCGCCGACGCTGTCCATAACGGTCAGCTTGGCACTGCCCGTTACATAAAACACCGCTTTTTTATTGGCGTTGGTTCCGGCGGCGTTGTTGTATCTGTCAATGTAATGGCCGTTCAAATCCAGCGTAACATCGACGCTGTTGCTCAGCTGGACACCGTCGGCCTTGGAAAAGCCTGTCGCGAACCTGTCAACATCGTCCAACAATTTCACCGTGACGCTCCCCGAGGCATATTGTACAGCAGTAAACGCCGATGCCAGGTCATCGTACGGCGTGGTCGTGCTGCCAATCGTCACTTCGGCGACAGAGCCATCCGCCGCAAACACCGACAGCGGCGCCATGGACAGCAGCATGATGGCCGCCAGCAGCACGGAAACAGCGCGTTTTTTCCAGGATGTTTTCGCGTTCATTCTCATTCTCCTTTACACACACTTGGCGATCGCCGCCAATAAGACCTCTGATGAAATGGGCTTTTCGTGGAAGTAGGCACAGCCCAGCCGATAGGATTGCACACCAAAGCCATTGTCGTCCGAAAACCATATCACCGGCACCTCCGGCAGCAGATTTTTGGCCGCAATGACCCCCTCCATGCCGGCGGCGCCGTCCATGGTCACGATCACCAGCGCCGGCGGGCCACTGCCGAGAGCGGCAATCAGGCGATCGTAGTCGGAAAACCCCTCCACGGCCACATTCCGGTAACAGTAGCCGGCATGACCGGAAAGAAAGCGCTCCAGCCATTGCCATTCCGGCTCCGCCCCGTACAGCACGATTCTCAAAAAAACGCCTCCCCGTCGCCCTCCGGCTCTATTGGTACACTTGCATTGTATCGGGTATCCGGGCAAATGGCAACCGCCTTTGCACAAGCGGTCAAAAAACGGCACAAGCGGTCGGTCAGCGCCCTGCCGCTTGCCTTTTGGCGGATATGTGCTATAATGGCAGTGACCGAAAACGGGATTTTCCGCCGCCTGGGCAAAAAGGAGCATACCAGTGAAAATTGCTGTTGTTGACGATGACCCCCAGCTGCAGGAGCAGCTGCGCACCCATCTGACCGATCTGCTCGGCAGTGCCGCCGGGATCACGCCGTTTGCCAGCGGGGAGCAGTTTCTGGCCGCCTGGCAGCCGGGGGCGTTTGACCTGATCATTCTGGATATATTCATGGCCGGGCTTACCGGCATGGAGGTTGCCCGCACGATCCGACAGACCGACCGGGAGGTGCGCCTGGTATTCAGCACCACCAGCAACGAGTTTGCCAGCGAGAGCTACGAGGTGAACGCCTGCTACTACCTGCACAAGCCCTTTGGCCGCGACCTGGTCAGGGCCATGCTGGACCGGTTGGATCTGGCCGAGGCGGAAAAGGCCCGCACCGTCCGGCTACCGGACGGCACGGGCGTGCGTCTGCGCGACATCGTTTATGCGGATTTTGCCGCCCACCGGGTGGTGCTGCATGGCCGGCATGGCCAGGATACCGTCGTGCGGGCAAGCTTTTCCCAGATCGAGCCACTGCTGTGCGCCTATCCGTACTTTTTCAGTCCCTCCAAGGGGCTGCTGGTCAATTTCTACGAGGTGGCCGCCCAAACGGGCGATACCTTCACCATGAGCGACGGCAGCATCGTGCCCATCAGCCGCCGCAAGGCCAGGGAGGTTCTGGAGGCCTATTCCGCCTTCCGCTTTGAACAGCTGCGAAAGGGGGGCAAGCCGTGATGCCGCCGCTCTCCCGCATGGCCGAGGTTGCCGTGTATTCTCTGCTGAATTTTCTGCCCTTTCTGGCACTGGCGCTGTACCCCTTCCGCCGCTGCCTGCGTTTTTCCCGCCGCGTAACCGGCGGGCTGATCGGCGCGCTGACCGCCGTGCAGCTGGCGCTCGGCTTCTGGGCGGCATTCTATTCCGGCGGCCGGGCGGGGCTGATCAGCGCCATCAGCACCCTCCTGTACGCCGTGTTCTACTTCGCCGCGGTCAAAAAGCCGCTCGGCAAAACGCTCTTTACCCTGCTGATGATCTCCAACCTTGCCAACCTGGCGGTGATCGCCGCAAAAAGCCTGGAGGGGCAGCTGTTCCCCGCGCTGGCCGTGCAGAGCTACCGCTGGTCCTTCTCGCTGACGCTCTTCCTGGTGGAGCTGGTCATCGCCGTGCCGCTGTTTTTCTATATCAAGACAGTCTATACGCCGGCGGTGGAAAAAGAACCCTCCGGCTTTGAATGGCGGTATCTCTGGCTGATCCCGGCCACCTTTTATCTGGTGTGGTACTTCGCGTTTTACGGCATTGTTGCGCGCACGGCATTGGAGATTGCCCTGCGGCCGAAAAACGCCCTGTTTCTGTTCCTCGTCAATACCGGCGCCATTCTGATCTACTATGTGGTCACACGGCTGATCCTGGAGCAGAACAAAACGCTGGAGCTGACAGAGCGCAACCACCAGCTGACCATGCAGGCCATGCAGTACGAAAGCCTGCAGGAGAAGATTACCGAGGCGCGCCGGGCTAAGCACGATGTGCGCCACCACATTGCGCTGATGCAGGAATATCTGCGCCGCGGCGACCTGCCCGCCCTGGAGGAATACCTGCGCCGCTATGGTGCCAGCCTGCCGGACGATTCGCTGGTGCGCTTCTGCGAGAATGTGGCCGCCAATGCCGTGCTGCTGTACTTTGCCCAGCAGGCCAAGGATGACGGCATCGACTATATCGTTAAGGCCGATATCCCGCAGGACAGCGGCCTTTCGGAGCCCGATATTTCCGTGCTGCTCGGCAATCTGCTGGAGAATGCCCTTGACGCCTGCAGGGGCGAGACCGGCGAAGACCGCCGGATCATCGTCCGGGCGGGCACCGATGGCGGCTCCCTGTGCATCACGGTGGATAACACCTACCATGGCACGCTCCGGCACACCGCCGATGGCCGGCTCACCTCCACCAAGCACCGGGGCGCCGGCCTGGGTACCCAGTCGGTCAGGAGCATCGCCGGGCAGTATGGCGGCCTGTGCCGCTTTGAAGCGAAGGACGGCATGTTCTACGCCTCTGTGCTCTGCCCGATACGGCGCTGAGCCGCCGCCCCGCGGGGCGGCGGCATTTCGCCGGCCGCAGAGCCGAAAAAAACAAGCGGGCAGCCGCCCCCATCAAGGGGGCGGCTGCCTTTTTGTGTCCCATCCCCGGCAGAGGATGGTGTTTCATGACCGGTTCTTCGGTGCTTTCCGATCAGGACTGCGGTTTCGGCCACAGCTTCGGGGTGACGGTATACTGTCTTTCATACCAATCCGCGCCGTCATCGTGATACCAATATTCAATGTCGGAGCTTTCGCCGCCGTCGGCATAGGGGTCGGTCGGGCTGTAGAGCACAAGATGCCAGGCTTCAATCTGTTCCGCGGTGAAGCCGTCAACTGTTTGTTTGTCAAATTTCCCATCCCCGTAGTACACCTTGTCGGGGGCGTTTTCACTTGCCATAAGCCGGCTCATAAATCTTTCACTGACAGGACCGCTGATCACCCATTCTTTCTGCGTTGAATGATTGATAACTTTGAAAGTGTCATTGCAATTTTGAAACGCTCTATTGCCGACAAAGCGGACATTTTCGCCGATTGTGATTTCTTCCAGATTTGTACAGTCAGAAAACATATACGCGGGAATGTTTACCACGCCATTACCTATCGTCACTTTTTTCAGGCTTTCGCAGCCATTAAACACGCCACCGCTGTCAGGATAGTAGCCGAAAAGCCTATTAGACTCGCCGTCACTATCGTCAAGCCAGTATCCGCCCAGTTCCTTCACGGAATCGGGAATCACAATTTCTTCGATACCGGTATCAAAAAATGCACCTGCCCGGATCGTTTCAACCGTAGCACCGATGGTGACTTTTTTGAGATTGTGGCACTTTCCGAATGCAAATTGCGGAATCACCGTGATGTTATCGATAGTAACCTCGCTGATACCTTGGCAATTTTGGAAAAGACTTCCGCCGAAACCGTTTCCGATGGTGCCGTCCTTCTTCTCCCAAATGCGATCGCCTTCGGCACCGTAATAGATGCCGCCGCCGTTAATATGAAGCTTGAACTGATTGCCGGTATAGACGGTACCATGATCGTTGATGTCGAGAGCACCGGGCAGACCGTAATATTGCGCGGAGGTAAGACCAGACCCGTTGTTTTTATCCAGTTGCGCGCTTCTATTCACATAGAGCAAAGGCATCGTGAGGTCTTCAAGACCCTCACAGTTTGAAAATGCTTTGTACCCGATCGAGGTAACTTCGGGGGAGAGCACGATTTCCTTGAGGGTTTTCAGATTTGCAAAGGCATAATCGCCGATCACGCCGCCGTTTACGGTCAGCTTTCTCAGGCTTGTCGGGATGGCACCCTCTGCCTCTGCGTTGCTCGCATAGCCGAACAGATAGCCGACATTCGTGTAGTTGCTCATTGTGTAATCAGAGCCAAGATAGGGCAGGGTCAGCTCCTCGAGCCTGCGGCAGTTTTCCAGCGCGCCCTCCTTGATGTGGTTGAACACGGAGGAAATCTCGACCTTGGTCGCGGTGCTGTCTATCACGCCCGTGAGCATGCAGAACTTGGTGCCGTTGTTGTCAATATTGTAATTCTCGTCAATTACATAGCTAAGCCCCTCAAAGTCGCGTTTTAAGGTCCAATTGGCACAAAGAGTGAGGTTGCCCGTGGTGCCGACGGGAATACTTTCAATCGGGGTTTCGTCTCCGTTTTCACCCACAAGGGTCCAGCCATTAAAGTCATAATCATATTTTTCGAGCGGCCTGAAGTCTACGGGGTCCTCAACGGTGTATGTTTCTTCGTTTTCATTACGCACACCCTTAGTGTTTTTATATGTAATTGAATATCTGTTGCGGTCCCATTGAGCATACAGGGTGATGTTAGCGGGTTTCGAAGTGTCGATTTCGGTGACAGAGGTTTCGTAATTTTCATCCGCATACCACCCCATAAAGGTGTAGCCCTTGGCTGAGAGCGGCAGCAGCTTGACCGTGCCCGATCCCATCTCAATGGTCGTCGGGTTGGGGTTATCCACGCTGTCTTCGTCCATGTTGATATTATAGGTGACATTTATGCGCTCAAGAATATCCGTCGCCAGCCGCTCGGTTTTATAGTCGAGATACACCTGCGCCTTTGCGCCGTAATGGAGCATATCCTGCAGCATGGCACGCAGGTTTTCATCTTCCGTGCCGGCAACGCCTTCCACCAGCCCCAGTTTGCGCGCGGCATAGGTGCAAATGCTGTACTCCTCAATAGTGCCGTAGACCGTCGTCCCATTGTGGATGACATACGGCTGCGAATACACCGTATCGGTCATTTGCTTAGCGGTCAGATCGGCATACTCAAAAATGTAGCAATCGACCCCTTTGACATTCAGCATCTCGTCATCAGCCGTGAGAACGGCGTCCGCCGTTGCCTGGGTACGCGTTGCCGTGTCCTCGCGCCAGATCAGCATACCGACATCCGAAACAGCCGGAGTCTCCGCGTTCTCCACCTTAACAGCGTACCATAAGTAGATCTGATTGCCAAAATTCAGATTTTTGGCGTGTATACTGACCGTCGGCATGGTTCCCTCCGCCCCGGAAACGAGACAGGAGGCAGAGAACGCCGAAACCACAAGCACGATCGCAAACGCCCATAGCAGCCATTTCCTTTTCATAACGATTTGCTTCCTCCTTATAGTCAGATTATTCGTATATACTCATTCTTAATCCCACTCACCAATGTTGCTCGTATTGATTCGTGTAATCGGTTCTTCCGGAAAGACATACACAATGCTGATCTTCGGCGCTTCATAAATCAACTTTGCTTCCATCGTTTTCTCCTTTCGTCTGCAAAAAAGGTGTTTTTCAACCAATCAATCTGCTGTTCCTGTGCGGCTGCGGCCGGAAGACCGGCGGCAGTATAACGATATGCCGGTTCCCCGGCTTTGGTGCACACTTTTTCCGTCCTGTCGGCTGCCCCGGCAGCCGGAAACCCCGCGCCACGCCGCCCCTTTTCGGCGCGCTCCTCAGGTCACACCCCCATGTTCCGTTCTTTCACGATGCGCACATGCGCATATCCTGCGCGTACGGGCTGGTTCAGGCAAGGTCTGAGCGATACTCAGCCCTTTAACTAACCGTTCAGTTAATTATACCATGCGTTCCATGCACTGTCAAGAAATCTCCTTGGCTTTTTTCAGCCGCCGGCGAAGATTTTTCACCCCCGCCAGGCAGCCGGAATCCGCCCCTGCCCTCAGCCAAAAAACAGCGGCGTTTCTGCTCACCCACCGGTGGATCAAAACAGAAAAGACACCACAAAAGTGGTGTCTTTTCTGTTTGGCCCGCCCGGAGGGATTCTGAACCCTGCTTTCCGTGAGGGGAGTCTTATCGGCCGCCGGAAGCGGATAATTTCGCGGAAAGCCTATGTTTTGCGCCTGCGGCGCAAAACAGCGGCGTTTCTGCTCACCCACCGGTGGATCAAAACAGAAAAGACACCACAAAAGTGGTGTCTTTTCTGTTTGGCCCGCCCGGAGGGATTCTGAACCCCCGGCCTTTGGAATCGGAA
>DJRT01000003.1 GCA_002437905.1 Ruminococcaceae bacterium UBA6353
CAAAACGAAAAAATCTTCTCGTTTCAGGTCGAAGATTTTCGGCCAACAGCGTTTCTTAGCGGCGCGGCGTCCAGACCGAAGAATACTGGCGTATTCTGAGCGGAGGGCAACAAAGCCGATAAAGACGCTGTTTAGCCGAAAAAACCGTCGTACCCCGATTGCTTTGTCTATTGCAGCTTAATGACCAGCTGTGTGCCGGCCCGGCGGGTTTCCGCCTCGCCGGTCAGCACCGACAGGATGCTGCGGTAGAGTAGTGCCGGGTCCTGCAGGAAGTGCTCCCGGATCTGTCCGGCCTGCCATTCGTCCGCCAGCCGCAGGGTGACGGACAGCAGCGCGGCGCCGTTATCCTCCACCGTGCAGGTCACATCACAGCCGCCCTGCGGCAGCTTGTTTATCGTAACCTTGTTATCCTTCTCCACCTGATGACGGCGCAGCAGGTCCAGCGCCGCCCGAACCGAGCGTTCCCGCAGGGTGTACGGTATGCGCACCGAAAGGGAATCGCCGATCTGGCCGCCGGTCACGGTGGTGGCAATGCGGTGATCGTCGCTTTCCGTCAGGTGCTGCAGACGCAGCAGCTCGTCGATCGCCTCTTCGGTATCAAAATAGTTGGCCATGCCGTGCGCCAGGATGATGTCCACCACCTCGCTGCGCAGCATGGGCTGGTTCACGGTGTGCAGCATATAGCACAGCAGGATCTTGATCTCCTGCGAGGTGTTCAGTCCTCCCGGCTCTACGCCGGCAGTAAAGGCATCGGCCATGCTGTCTTCGCTCCCTCTCCCGTTTGGTGTCTGTGGCGGCTCCGGCCGCCGGATTTCCCCATTATACACGATTGTCCGCCAAAAGAAAAGCCCCTGCGGGGCATTTTCCGCGAAAAAAGGAGAAGTGCTATGAAAATCGGTCTTTACCATCGTTTGGTTGCCGCCCTGCTGTGCGCGGCGCTGGTATTGCCGGCGGCTGGCTGCCGGCAGCAGCCGGAGCAGCCGGAGCTGGATTACAGCACCCTGGTCACCGATCCGCTGGATCGGGATATTACGGCCTGCGTGACCGCCCGGCAGGTTTCGGATGCCGTGGGCATGCCGATGACGCTGGCGGGGGTCTATGAGCACGGCACGCTGGCGGTCTTTTCGGCCGAAAGCGGCGGCCAGGTGACCCTGTGCCTGCAGAATATGTCCCGTGCGGAGTATGATGAAACGGTGGCGGTGTACGAGCAGACACAGCCGGTGGAGAACCTGGGCGAGGCTGCCGTGTGGACGGGCGAGGAGCTGCTGGTATACGCCGGCGGCTACGGACTGGATGTGGTGATGTCGGCCGTGACGCTGGATGCCGCCGCGCTGCAGCCGGCGGCGCAGGCCATTGCCGGCCATGTGCTGGCGGCGCTGGCCTGAAAAAGCAAAAAATCCGGAAAAAACTGCCGGATATCTCTTTACAGCCGCCCGGTTTTTCAGTATAATAAGAGGCGATGATTTCCGGGTGCCCGCCCGGAGAAAAGAAAGGATTGAACGGACAGGATGGAACCGAAATATAAGCGCGTTCTTCTCAAGCTCAGCGGGGAGGCCATGGCTGGCCCGGCGCACAGCGGCCTGGATTTTGACACGGTGCTGCACATCTGCGAGTATGTCAAGCAGGCGGCGGCTCTTGGTACGGAGATCGCCATCGTGGTGGGCGGCGGCAATTTCTGGCGCGGCCGCTCCAGCGGCAAGATGGACCGCACCCGTGCCGACCACATGGGTATGCTGGCCACCACCATCAACGCCCTCGGGCTGGCGGATGCGCTGGAGCAGCTTGGCTGCGAGGTGCGTGTACAGACCGCCATTGCGATGAACGAGATCGCCGAGCCGTATATCCGCAACCGCGCAGTACGGCATCTGGAAAAAGGGCGCATTGTGATCTTCGGGTGCGGCACCGGCAACCCCTTCTTTTCCACCGATACCGCGGCGGCGCTGCGGGCAGCCGAGATCGAGGCGAATGTGATCTTTAAGGCCAGCATGGTGGACGGCATCTACGACAGCGACCCCCATGTGAACCCCGCCGCCAAAAAGTTTGATCACCTGACCTATACCGATGTGCTGAACAAGCAGCTCAAGGTGATGGACTCCACGGCCGCCACCCTTTGCCGGGATAACAACATATCCCTGCTGGTGTTCAACCTGGAGGATCCAGAAAACATTGTGCGCGCTGTGCGCGGCGAGAATATCGGCACACTGGTGGATTGATGCAATAACGACTGACAGGAGAGATGACGATGAACGAGATCTTTACGACCGCAGAAACCAAGATGAACAAGAGTGTGAACAATCTGGTGGGTGAGTACGCCGCCATCCGTGCCGGCCGTGCCAACCCCGGCGTGCTGGATAAGCTGACGGTGGACTATTACGGCAGCCCCACGCCGATTAACCAGGTGGCGGCGGTGTCGGTGCCGGATCCCCGCACGCTGATGATCGCCCCGTGGGATAAAAGCGTGCTGAAGGAAGTGGAAAAGGCGATCCTGACCTCGGATATCGGCATCAACCCGCAAAACGACGGATCCACGCTGCGCCTGCAGTTTCCGCCCATGACGGAGGAGCGCCGCCGCGACCTATCCAAGGAGATCAGCAAGATGGGCGAGGAGTGCAAGGTGGCCATCCGTTCCATCCGGCGGGATGCGATCGACAAGCTGAAGGATCTGAAGAAGAAGAATGAGATCACCGAGGACGACGAGAAAAACGGCGAGAAAAAGATGCAGGATCTGACCGACCGTTTTGTCAAGGAGATCGACAAGCTGGCGGAGGCCAAGCAGAAGGAAATTATGGAGATCTGATGCACTGCATCCGGAAAAGTCTTCGCCGCCCGGTGACCGGGCGGCGGGGGCTTTTGCACACTTAAACGGGGGAGGCTATCCCATGTTCCGCAAAAAGAAAGTGCCGGCGGAGGTGCCGGCAGCCGGGCAGGTGGTGCCGGTCAATCTTGGCATCATTATGGACGGTAACGGCCGCTGGGCGAAGAAACGCGGTCTGCCCCGGCAGGCCGGGCATGTGACCGGCGCCCGCGTCTTCCGCAAGATCACGAAATACTGTGAAAAGCGCGGGGTGCGCTATCTGACGGTGTACGCCTTTTCCACCGAGAACTGGCGGCGGCCGGCAGAAGAGGTGGACGCGATTATGAACCTGCTGCGCCAATATCTGAAGGAGTCACTGGCGGATTTTCAGCAGGAGAATATCCGCACCCGCTTTATCGGGGATCGCACGCCGCTGGCAGCGGATATCCGGGCACTGATGGAGGAGGCCGAGCAGACCACCGCCCACAAGACCGGCATGACGCTGAACATTGCCCTGAACTATGGCGGCCAGCAGGAGATCACCGCCGCCGCCCGGCGGCTGGCACAGCAGGTGCAGGCCGGTGAGCTTACACCGGAACAGATCACGGAGGAGCGGCTGCAGGCGGCACTGTATACAGAGGATCAGCCGCCGGTGGATATGATCCTGCGCCCCAGCGGGGAATACCGGCTGTCCAATTTCCTGATCTGGCAATCCGCCTATGCGGAATTTGTGTTTATGGATGTGCTGTGGCCGGATTTTACCGAGAAAGATCTTGACCGTGCCTTTGCTGAGTTTGCCCGCCGCAGCCGCCGCTTCGGCGGTGTATAAAAGCGCACGGAGATAGGAGACATGAGATGAAAACACGCATCATTTCTGCTGCCGTGGGTATTGTGCTGCTGCTGGCTGTGCTGCTGTGCCCCTACACGGTGGTGCTGGCGGTGCTGCTGGCGGCCATAGCCGCGCTGGCAGTATGGGAGCTGCTGCATGCGACCGGCCGGGTAAAGGAGCCGCTGCTGCTGTACGGCAGCATGGCCTTTGCGGCCGCAGGGGTGCTGGCCCAGTATGCGGCGCAGGCGACGGCCGGACTGTACCCGGCGGAGGCCCGGACGGCGTTTTCGCCCTACCATGTTCTGGCGGTGCTGCCACTGCTGCTGGTGCTGCTGTACGGGGTCTTTCTGGTGCTGGTGCTGCTGCGTCACCACGCCGGCACCGATGTCTCCACGGTGGGGTACGCCGCTTTTCTGACCCTGTATGCCACCGCCGGCTTTGCCTCGCTGGCCGCCATCCGTGTGATGCAGCACGGGCTGCTGTTTTTGCTTGTGGTGCTGCTGATTCCGTGGATGAGCGATACCGGCGCCTATTTTGTCGGCACTTTCTTCGGTAAGCATAAGATGACGCCGGTCATCAGCCCGAAAAAGAGCTGGGAAGGCTTTTTCGGCGGCTGGGCGGTGGCGATCGGTTCGGCCGTGCTGGCCGGGGTGATCTACCACGCCGCCACCGGCGCCCCCGGCCACTGCCTGCTGCTGGCTGTGCTGGCCTTTGTGCTGGCGCCGCTGAGTGTCTGCGGCGACCTGTTCGCCTCGGTGATCAAGCGGCAGAGCGGCATTAAGGATTATGGCAGGATCATGCCCGGCCATGGCGGGGTGATGGATCGCTTTGACAGTGTGGTGGTAATCGCCCCGCTGCTGTACATGCTGCTGGTGCTGGCAGTCTGAGGAGGATGGGTATGGAACAGAAAGGCTTGGTCATTCTCGGCTCCACCGGCTCCATCGGCACGCAGGCACTGCAGGTGGCGCAGCAGGCCGGATATCGCATTGTCGGCCTGGCGGCTGCCCGTAATGTGGCGGCGCTGGAGCAGCAGATCCGGCAGTTCCGGCCGGCCGTGGCGGCCATGTATGATGAGACGGCGGCGGCCGACCTGCGTGTGCGGGTGGCGGGGCTGCCGGTAAAGATTTTGTGCGGGATGGAGGGGCTGTGCACGCTGGCGGCGCTGCCGCAGGCGGATATGGTGCTCAATTCCGTGGTGGGGATGGTTGGTCTGCGTCCGACACTGGCGGCCATTGAGGCCGGCAAGGATGTGGCGCTGGCCAATAAGGAGACGCTGGTGGCCGGCGGTGCCTTTGTGCTGGAGGCGGTGCGCCGCGCCGGCGTGCGGCTGCTGCCGGTGGATAGTGAGCACAGCGCCATTTTCCAGTGCCTGCACGGCTGGCTGCCTGGCGATCCGCCCCAGGGGCGGGCGCTGAAGCGGCTGATCCTGACGGCCTCCGGCGGCCCCTTCTTCGGCCGCAGCCGGGAGCAGCTGGCGACGGTGACGCCGCAGGATGCCCTCCGGCACCCGAACTGGAGCATGGGTCGTAAGATCACCATTGACTCTGCCACGATGATGAATAAGGGGCTGGAGCTGATCGAGGCGCGGTGGCTGTTCGATTTGCCGCCGGAAAAAATTGATGTACTGGTGCACCGGGAGAGCATTGTGCACTCCCTGATCGAATATGATGATAATGCCGTGCTGGCGCAGCTGGGGGTGCCGGATATGCGCATCCCCATCCAGTACGCGCTGACCTATCCTGCCCGCATCCCCTCGCCGGTGCGCCAGCTGCGGCTGGAGGAGTGGGGCAAGCTTACTTTCTGCGCGCCGGATGATGAGGCATTTCCGACCATCGGGATGGCGCGGCAGGCGCTGCGGCAGGGTGGACTGTACCCGGCGGCGCTTAATGCAGCCAATGAGGTGGCGGTGGAGGCTTTTCTTGATGGGCGCATCCGCTTTCCGGATATTCCCCGGCTGGCGGGGGAAACCTTGGAAATGGCGCTGCCCGCTGCCAATGCAGTAGAAGATGTTTTTGCGGTGGATGCGCAGATACGGGCAAAGACCCGGGAGAAGATCGCTACAATGAAATGAGGGATGACCTATCGCGGTACTGCTGCTGATATTGAAAATTTTGGCGGCCCTGCTGGTGCTGAGCCTGCTGATCCTGATCCACGAATTCGGCCACTTCATCGCCGCGCGGCTGATGAAGGTGCGGGTGAACGAGTTTGCCATTGGCATGGGTCCCCGCCTGCTTCACTGGGGCAAGGGGGAGACCGTGTATTCCCTGCGGGCCTTTCCGGTAGGCGGCTTCTGCGCCATGGAGGGCGAGGATGAGGAAGCACCGACGCCTGCCGCCATGGGCGGCAATGCTGACCGGCCGGCGGCCGTAGAAGATCGTGAACGCTCTTTTGCCGGTAAAAAGGTGTGGCAGCGTATCGTGATTGTGGTGGCAGGCGCCCTGATGAACCTGGTGCTGGGCTATGTGCTGCTGCTGGCCTATTACGGCCTGCTGCAGCAGCCCTACGGCAATACCGGTAAGGTGCTGTTTTCCACCACCACCATCGCCCGCCTGGCGGAGGATACCCCCGCGTACCAGAGCGGGCTGCGGCCGGGTGATACGATCCTGTCGGTCAATGGCCGGCGGGTGCTGATGGATACCGACCTGACACTGGAAATGCAGAACGACGCGGACGGGGTGCTGCAGATGGTGGTGCGCCGCCCAACGCAGAACGGCAGTGAAAAGGTCACGCTGGACGCGGTGCGCTTTACGCTGACCACGGATGAAAAAACCGGCCGGCAGTATCTGCAGTACGATTTTGTGGTGCTGGGCAAGGAGCGCACGCTGGGCAATACCTTTGTGCAGGCTGCCCGTGAGGAATTATCGGTGGCCACCGTGGTGTGGCGCAGTCTGGTGGATATTGTGCGCGGGCGCTACGCGCTCAATGATCTTTCCGGCCCGGTGGGCACGGTGGATGTCATCGCCAATGCGGTGGGGAATGTCCACTCCCTGGAGGGGGTACAGACGCTGGTGATGCTGATGGTGCTGATCACCGTCAATCTCGGCGTGTTCAACCTGCTGCCGCTGCCGGCGCTGGATGGCGGCCGGCTGGTGTTCCTGCTGTGGGAGGCGGTCACGCGCCGCCCTGTGCCGGCAAAATGGGAGGGGCTGGTACACTTCATCGGCCTGATCCTGCTGCTGTTGCTGATGCTGGTCATCACCTACAGCGATATTACAAAATTCTTTGCTTAGATTTTTCGTTTAGATTTAGATGCAGTATATGGATACCATACCGGCATGGCGGACGGGGAAACAGGAGGAGAGCACAGTGGAAAGACGGAACTGCAAACAGGTCATGGTGGGACAGGTACCGGTGGGCGGCGGTGCGCCGATCACAGTGCAGTCGATGCTGAATGTGCCGGCGCACGATATTGCCGGCAACCTGGAGCAGGCCAGACGCCTGGTGGCCAGTGGCTGTGAGATCCTGCGCATCGCCGTGCCGGATCAGGCGGCGGTGGCAACGCTGGCTGCCCTGAAAGAGGCGGTGGCGGTGCCCATCGTGGCGGATATCCACTTTGATTACCGCCTGGCGCTGGAGTCTGCCGCGGCCGGCGCGGACAAGATCCGCATAAATCCCGGGAATATCGGCGATGAGGAACGGGTGCGGGCGGTCGCGCAGGAATGCCGCCGCCGCGGTATCCCCATCCGCATCGGCGTAAACAGCGGATCGCTGGAAAAGGCGATCCTGGCCAAATACGGCCATCCCACGCCGGAGGCCATGAGGGACAGCGCTCTCTACCATGCCTCTCTGCTGGAAAAATACGATTTTGACGATATTGTTCTGTCCATTAAGTCCTCGGATGTGCCGACGATGATCCGCGCCTATGAGCTGACGGCACAGGCGTGCCCGTATCCGCTGCATCTGGGGGTGACCGAGGCCGGCACCGAGCGTATGGGGCTGCTGAAGTCGGCGGTCGGCATCGGATCGCTGCTGACCCATGGCATTGGCGATACCATCCGGGTATCGCTGACGGCAGCGCCGGAAAAGGAGGTCGCGGCGGGGATCGACCTGCTGCGGGCCATCGGCTGCCGGCAGGACGGCCCCCGTATGGTATCCTGCCCCACCTGCGGCCGCACCGCCATCGACCTGATCGGGATCGCCGACCGGGTGGAGGAACGGCTGCGCGGGGTGCGCAAGCCGATCACCGTGGCGGTGATGGGCTGCGTGGTGAACGGCCCCGGCGAGGCGCGGGAGGCCGATATCGGCATTGCCGGCGGCAAGGGACGCGCGGTGATCTTCCGCAAGGGTGAGGTGCTGCGTACAGTGGAGGAGGCCGATGCCGTGGAGGCGCTGCTGCAGGAGATTGAGAAGCTGTAACCGCCGGCGGAAGAGAAACAAACCAAGCAGGAAAAAACGGAGGATCCCCCCATGGGTGAAAATACATTTGGGGCACTTTTCGGCCCCTATATGGCTGCGGAGGAGCAGCCACCGGCGCTGGCAGCCGGTATAGTGGAGAATATGGATGTGCACCACAGCAGCCGCTGGCTGACGGTGCAGGTGTCCCTGGCGGAGCTTTTGCCGGCCGGGGCACTTTTTGCTGCCGAAAAGGCCCTGGCAGCCGGGCTGGCGCTGCAGGGGGTCACGCTGCAGCCACGGTTCCCGGCCGAGTGCTTCACTGCGCAGGCGCTGCCCTCGCTTGTGCAGCACCTCAAGCGGCAGAATGTGGCGGTGAACGGCACATTCGACGATGCCCAATACGCGGTGGAGGGCGACCGGGTGACGGTCACCTTCACCCACGGTGGGGTGAATATCCTGCGCACCACCAAGGCGGATGAGCAGCTGCGCCAGCTGATCCTGGCGCAGTTCGACCGTCGGGTGGAGCTGGCATTTGTCGGCGAAGAGACGGTGCAGGAGGACGAACGCTATGAGGCAATGATTGCGCAGGCGGAGCAGGAGGCGGCGCAGCGCCGGCAGGCGGACGCGGCGCGCCGGGCAGCCGCAGCCGCCGCGGCGCCGAAGGCAGCCACGGCGGAGGAGCCGGCCAGACCCGGAAAGCCGGCGGATCCGACCCGGCCGCCGGCAGACGGGCTGCCGATTTATTTGGAGACTGCGCAGCCGCTGATCGGTACGCCGATCACCGAGCGGCCGACGCGCATACGCGATGCGGAGGCCGACGGTTCGGCTGTGACGGTGTGGGGACAGCTGTTCCGCATCGATTCCCGCGACAGCCGGGACGGCAGCAAGGTGGGCTATACGCTCTCCATCACCGATTTTACCGGCTCCATGATCCTCAGCCTGTGGATGGACAAAAAGCGCTTTCCCGAACGCATTGCGGCGGTGAAGGGGCTGCAGGTGGGCGACTGCCTGGTGGTAAGCGGCGAGTATGCCTATGATGAATACGCCAGGTGCAACCGTATGCGTCCCCGCGCCATGGCGGTGGTGGCCAAATATGTGCGGCAGGATCTGGCTCCGGAAAAGCGTGTGGAATTACATATGCACACCAAGATGTCCGCCATGGATGCGGTTTCGGAGGCCTCTGACCTGGTGAAGCGGGCTGCCGCCTGGGGACACAAGGCCGTGGCGATCACCGACCACGGTGTGGTACAGGCCTATCCGGATATCATGAACACCGCCGAGGCGCTGCATAAGAAAGGCAAGGATATCAAGATACTCTATGGCATGGAGGCGTATTATGTCAACGATATGGTGCCGGCGGTGGCCGGCAGCGCCGATATCCCGCTGGACGATGAGCTGATCGTATTCGATATTGAGACCACCGGCCTGAGTGCGGCGACGGAGCGCATAACGGAGATCGGTGCTGTGCGTCTGCGCGCCGGAGAGATCATGCAGGAGTTTGATATATTCGTCAACCCCGGCAAGCCCATCCCGCCCAAGATCACCGAGCTGACCGGCATCACCAATGCCATGGTGGCGGATGCCCCGGATGAGGCGGAGGCACTGCGGCAGTTTTATGCCTTCTGCGGGGACTGCCGCGTGCTGGTGGCGCACAATGCCGGCTTTGATACCGGCTTTATCAAGGCGGCTGCCGCCCGGTGCGGGATGCCCTATGCGTTTACGGCGCTGGATACCGTGCCGCTGTGCCGTACGCTGTACCCGGGGCACAAGAACTATAAGCTGGATACGGTGGCGGAGTTTCTCAAGCTGCCGCCCTTTAATCACCACCGCGCGTGTGATGATGCCCGGGTGCTGGCACAGATCTTCGGGCACTGTATCCGCGATATGCAGGAAAAGGGGATCACCACCCTGCAGCAGGTCAATACCGGCCTGACTGGGGTGGACCCCAAGCGGGCAAAGTATTACCACATGATCCTGATCGCCCGCAACCAGGTGGGACTGAAAAATCTGTACAAGCTGGTGACCTATTCAAACCTGGAGTGCTTTTTCAAAAAGCCGCGTATTCCCCGTTCCAAGCTGCTGGAGCACCGCGAGGGACTGCTGATCGGCAGTGCCTGCGAGGCCGGTGAACTGTTCCGTGCCGTGGAGGAGGGCAAGCCCTGGGGGGAGCTGTGCGACATTGCCAGCTTTTACGATTTTCTGGAGATTCAGCCGCTGGGCAACAACGGCTTTATGCTGCGACCCAGCAAGGGCAAGGGGGACGAAATCCTGCCGCCCCGCTGCAGCAGTGAGCAGGAGCTGATCAACTTTAATAAGACCATCGTGCGGCTGGGTGAGAAGCTGGGCAAGCCGGTATGTGCCACCTGCGATGTGCACTTCATGGATCCGGAGGACGAGGTGTACCGCCGGGTGCTGATGGCCGGCATGGGCTTCAGCGATGCCGACCAGCAGCCGCCGCTGTATTTCCGCACCACGCAGGAGATGCTGGACGAGTTTGCCTATCTTGGGGCGGAAAAGGCGCATGAGGTGGTGATCAAAAACCCGAATTACATCGCCGATATGGTGGAGAATATCCGGGCAGTGCCGCTGGGTACCTTCCCGCCGCACATGGATGGGGCGGATGAGGATCTGCAGCGCATCTGCTGGGAGCGCACCAGGGCAGTTTACGGTGATCCGGTGCCGGAACTGGTGGCTGCCCGGCTGGAAAAGGAGCTGAATTCGATCATCAAGCATGGCTTTGCTGTGCTGTACATGATCGCCCAGAAGCTGGTGGCCAACTCGGTGGAGCATGGCTACCTGGTCGGCTCCCGTGGATCGGTCGGTTCCTCCTTTGTGGCGCACATGGCCGGTATATCCGAGGTGAACCCTCTGCCGCCGCACTATATCTGCCGCAATCCGGCCTGCAAGCACGCAGAATTCTTCACCCACGGCGAGGTCGGCTCCGGCTTTGACCTGCCGCCGAAGGACTGCCCGCAGTGCGGCAGGCCCCTGGGACGCGACGGGCATGAGATCCCCTTTGAGACCTTCCTGGGTTTTGACGGGGACAAGTCCCCGGATATCGACCTGAACTTTGCCAGTGAGTACCAGAACCGCGCCCACCGGTATACCGAGACGCTGTTTGGTCTTGACCATGTGTTCAAGGCCGGCACCATCGGCACCATTGCCGAAAAAACCGCCTACGGCTATGTGAAGAAATACGCTGAGGAGCGGGGACAGGTGCTGGGGCCGGCGGAGCTGGATCGCCTGGCGATCGGCTGCACAGGGGTCAAGCGCACCACCGGGCAGCACCCCGGCGGTATGGTGGTGGTGCCGGATGGCTACGAGATTGAGGATTTCTGCCCGGCACAGCACCCGGCGGATAAGGATGATTCGGATAATATCACCACCCACTTCGATTTCCATTCCATCCACGATACCATCCTGAAGCTGGATAACCTGGGTCATGTTATTCCGACGATCTATAAATATCTGGAGGAGTACACCGGCATCCCTGTGATGGATGTGGATATGTCCGATCCGGCGGTGTACAGCCTGTTCACCTCGCCGCAGGCGCTGGGGCTGACGGCAGAGCAGCTGGGCTGCGAGACCGGCACCCTGTCCATCCCGGAGATGGGCACCGGCTTTACCATGCAGATGCTGCTGGACTGCAAGCCGAAGACCTTTGCCGATCTGCTGCAGATCTCCGGTATGTCCCACGGCACGGATGTGTGGCTGGGCAATGCGCAGGATCTGATCCGCGCCGGCACCTGCACCATCGCCACGGCGATCGGCACCCGCGACAGCATCATGGTCTACCTGATGCACAAGGGGCTGGAGCCGAAGATGGCTTTCAAGATCATGGAAACGGTGCGCAAGGGCATGGTGGCCAAGGGCAAGGTGGCGCCGGAGGTATGGGAAAACATGGAGCGGGAAATGCGGGAGCACGATGTGCCGGAGTGGTATATTGGCTCATGTAAGAAGATCATGTACATGTTCCCGAAGGCGCACGCCGCGGCCTATGTCATTGCCGCCCTGCGGGTGGCGTGGTATAAGGTGCACCACCCGGTGGCCTACTATGCGGCCTTTTTCACCGGCCGCGGCGAGGATTTCGACGCGGCGCCGGTGCAGGCCGGGATCGACCGGGTGAAAGGCCTGATGGAGGAGATCCGTTCCCGCGGAAAGGAAGCCAGCCAGAAGGAGCAGAACATGGCCGAAGCGCTGCATGTGATCTATGAGGCCATGCTGCGCGGGGTGGAGTTTCTGCCGGTGGATCTGTACAAATCGCACGCCTACCACTTCCGGCCGGAGAATGGCAAGATCCGCCTGCCCTTCAGCGCTGTGGCCGGCCTCGGTGAGGCGGCGGCCAACAGCTTGATGGAGGCGGCTGACCCGGCCGACCCGTACATCTCCTGCGACGACCTGCAGAACCGTACCGGAATTACTAAGGCGGTGGTGCAGTCGCTCAGGGAGCTGGGCGTGCTGGAGGGGCTGCCGGAAACCAGCCAGATGACCTTTTTCTGATAAAATGTAAAAGCACGGGGGGACAGAGATATGGAGAAGCCTTACGGGACCGTCATAGAGCCGCAGCGGGAGCTGCCGGTGAGTGAGGAATGTGATGTGCTGGTCTGCGGCGGCGGCATTGCCGGCGTGGCGGCAGCACTGGCCGCTGCCCGCACCGGTGCACGCACGCTGCTGCTGGAGCGGGAATACATGCCGGGCGGCCTGGCCACGCTGGGTCTGGTAACCATCTATCTGCCGCTGTGCGATGGCGAGGGGCATCAGGTCAGCACCGGCATTGCCGAGGAGCTGCTGCGCCTTTCGGTGGCGCATGGTATGGCGCAATCGGCGCTGCCCACGGCCTGGCTCACCCCGCAGGGGGACCCTGCGGAGCGCCGTGCCGGCCGCTACCAGGTGCAGTATAATCCCCACGCCTTTGCCATTGCCGCCGAGCAGCTGTTGCTGCAGGCGGAGGTGCGGCTGCTGTACGGCACGGTGGCCGTGCAGACGCTGCTGCAGGATGATCGGATCACGGGCGTGATTGTGGAGAACAAATCCGGCCGCAGCGCCATCCGTGCCGGCGCGGTGGTGGACGCCACCGGTGATGCCGACCTCTGCCACCTGGCCGGTGCCGGGTGTGAGACCTTCCGGCAGGGCAATGTGCTGGCGGCATGGTATTATGACACCCAGCCGGACAGGGGAATGCAGCTGCATATGCTGGGCTTTTGCGATGTGCCGGATGAATACAAGAGCGCGGAACAGAAGGCGGCGGGGCAGCCGCGCTTTGGCGGGCTGGACGCGGCGGAGATCACCGCGATGATGGTGCAGGCTCATGCGCAGGAGCTGCAGGATGTGCTTAAGCACCGGCAGGGGGGAGTCCCGGCGGAGCCGGTGACTCTGCCGACCATCCCGCAGCTGCGGATGACGCGCCGGCTGGCCGGCGTATGCACGCCGGACGATAAGCCGACCCACCGGTATGAGGCGACCAGTATCGGCATGATCGGTGACTGGCGTAAGCGCGGCCCGGTGTATGAGCTGCCCTTTGGCTGCCTGTACAGCGGGCGTGTGCGCAACCTGTATGCGGCCGGCCGGTGCATCTCGGTGACCGATTCCATGTGGGATATCACCCGTGTGATCCCGGCGTGCGCTGTAACCGGCCAGGCGGCCGGCACCGCCGCTGCCCTCGGCCGCGGGGCGCGGCCGGCGATCGGGGCGCTGCAGGCGCAGCTGCACCGGGACGGCGTTCTGCTGCACTGCGCGGAAGCGCTGTGAGCCGTGGCGGACAGCCGCTGGAAAATGGTGGTTGTTTTCCGCAGCATTGTGTGCTACAATGCAAAGTAGATGGAAAAAGAATGATGATGGGAATGTGATGACGGTGGACAAAAAGGTGCGCATGAAACGGCATGTGATCTCCGGAGTCCTGGTCCTGTTCGCGCTGCTGGCGGTTATTCTGGCGGTTTTCGGGGTGCACTGCAGCAGGGTGCGCCGGTATAATGCGACACCGCGCACGGTTACGGCTGCCGGCGGCACCGATGGCGTTGCTGTCGGTATCCACCCGCGCGGGCAGGCCACCGATAGCTGGCAGAAAGAGGACGCCGCCCTTGGAGCACCGCTGACCGGAACGATCTATGAGCTGACAGTGAGCAACGGCACCGCCGATACCCTGGATCAATGGTCGCTGCGGCTGGATATCCCACAGTCCTGCTACCTGAATAATGCCTGGTGCGGCACGGTGGAGATCCACCAGCTTGCAGACGGTGAGGAGCGGGTGCAGACGCTGGATCTGCGCAACTGCGATCGGGCAAGCCTCACGCTGAAGTATCTGGTTTCCGGCGGCGATCTGCTGATTCCGCTGTCCGCCGGGGACTATCTGCTATATTATCCGAATGAAAAGGATAACGAAATGCCGATCGTATCCATGCGGGCGGGGGATGATCCGGAAACGGTCAATTCCGGGCTGATTTTTTACAGCACGGATGGGCTGCTGGATTTTTCCGGGTACACCCTGCAGTATTATCTGCATAGGAGCCTTTGGATCGGTACGGTGGCTGTTGTCTGCCATGCCTCGATCATTGTGTGGTCGGTCTATCTGGTGATCTTTGTCATCCTCACGGTGATGATCGTGCAGTACGAGCACCGGCTGGAGGAGCAGGACACCTTGTTCCGGGAGTCGCTGGATGTGTTCAGCAGCTTTGTGGACGCGAAGGATCCGTACACCTACGGCCACTCCAGGCGGGTCGCCTATTATTCCGGAAAAATCGCGCAGCAGCTGGGACTGCCCAGGCAGCGCTGTGAGCACATCTATTACATCGCCATGCTGCACGATATCGGAAAGTGCTATGTGCCGGATGAAATTCTGAAAAAGCCCTCGGCGCTGACACCGGAGGAGTATGCGATCGTTAAGCAGCACCCGCTCAAGGGTGCCGGGATGGTGCGGGCGCTGCGTTCCGTGCCGGAGATCAGCGACGGGGTGCTGTATCACCATGAGCGGTATGACGGCACCGGCTATCCTACGGGGAAAAAGGGAACGGACATTCCGCTGGTCGGGCGTATCATCGCCGTGGCCGACGCATACGATGCCATGAGCAGCGACCGCGTGTACCGCAGCAAGCTTTCCCACGCGGAGATCCTGGAAGAGCTGCACCGCGGCAGCGGTACCCAGTTTGACCCCACTGTGGTGGAGGCCTTTCTGCAGGTGCTGCAGCGGGAGCCGGAGAACACAGCGCCGGTGCCCGCAGCTGCGGCGGAGCCGTGATGCCGGTGCTGAAAAAACAAAATATCCAGAATAAAAAGCCCTGCCGGCCGGCGGGGCTTTTTGTATTTTGCGCGCCACAAACGATATTTTGCACGCCCTTTGCACATACTGCATAGGAGAACTGTGTGCGAAAGGCGAAAGGAGTGCTTTTTTCGATATGGCGTGGCTGATTGATATGCAGCATATTGATAAATGGTACGATACGGCCGGCGGGCAGAGTGTCCATGCACTGGAGGATGTGAGCCTGCAGGTGGCGGCCGGCGAAATGCTGGCCATCCTCGGCCGTTCCGGCAGCGGCAAATCCACGCTGATGAACCTGCTGGGCTGTCTGGACACCCCCACGCGCGGGGAATACCGTCTGGCCGGGCAGCCGGTTGACCGCATGAATGAGGCGCAGCTTGCTGCCGTGCGGGGAAAAACCGTGGGCTTTGTTTTTCAAAGCTTCTGTTTGCTTCCGCAGCTGACGGCGCTGGAGAATGTGGAGCTGCCGCTGATATACCAGGGGGTGCCGGAGAAGCGCCGCCGCCGCATGGCGCAGGAGTGCCTGAGCCGGGTGGGGCTGGAGGCGCGCATGAACCACCGGCCGCAGCAGCTTTCCGGCGGGCAGCAGCAGCGGGTGGCCATCGCTCGCGCCATCGCAGGGCGGCCGCCGGTGCTGCTGGCGGATGAGCCGACCGGCAACCTGGATACGGCTGCCGGGCAGGAGGTAATGGCGCTGCTGACCCAGTGGCACCGGGCCGGCAATACCGTGCTGATCATCACCCACGATCCGCGCATTGGGGCGGCCTGCCCGCGGCAGGTATATATGCAGGACGGCCGCCTGTCGGAACAGGCGGCACGCTGACAGAGCCTTGGCTTGTTATTAGCGGATGGCCTTGGTGGCTTCGTGCAGTGCGGCATAGAAGCCACCCTGCGCCAACAGCTGCTGGTGGGTGCCGGTCTCGCGGATGCCCTCGCTGTCGATATAGGCGATCAGGTCGGCATTGCGGATGGTGGACAGCCGGTGGGCAATCACCAGTGTGGTACGCCCGCGGGAAAGCTCCTCCAGCGCTGCCTGGATCTGTGCCTCCGTGACGGTATCCAGCGCGGAGGTTGCCTCGTCCAGCAGCAGGATCGGCGGGTTCTTGAGGAAAATGCGGGCAATGCTGACCCGCTGCTTCTGCCCGCCGGAGAGCATGATGCCCCGTTCGCCGACATAGGTGTCGTAGCCATCCGGCATGGCCATGATGGCATCGTGGATGGCGGCCTTTTTGGCGGCCTCCTCCACCTCGGCATCGGTGGCGCTCAGCCGCCCGTAGCGGATGTTTTCCCGCACGGTGCCGGCAAAGATCATCACATCCTGCTGCACAATGCCCACCTGCTCCCGCAGGGAGCGCAGGGTGACCTGCCGGATATCCTGCCCATCAATAAGAATGTGCCCGCTGACGGTATCATAGAAGCGGGGGATGAGGTGGCACAGGGTGGTTTTTCCGCCGCCGCTGGGGCCAACCAGCGCCACGGTGCTGCCGGCGGGGATATCCAGGCTGATATCGTGCAGCACCTCGACCCCCGCATCATAGTGGAAGCTGACATCCTGCAGCTGGATATGGCCGGCGGTGCAGACAAGCGGCCTGGCATCCGGCGCATCGGTGATGTCCGGCTGCTCCGCCATCAGCTCCCGGAAACGGGTAAAGCCTGCCATGCCGGTGGTGTATTGCTCCACGAAATTGGCCAGCTTGCGGATGGGGGTGAGAAAGCTGGCGATATACATGGTAAAGACCAGCAGATCCACATATTCCAGCTTGCCGCGGATAATCAGCAGGCCGCCCGCGGCAATGACCGCCACATTCAGCAGATTGGTGATGATATCGCTGCCGGCGCTGAAAATGCCCATCTGCTTATAGAAGCTGCGCCGTGCCGCGCGGTACTGTCGGCTGCCGGCCTCAAAGCGCTCACGCTCATAGGCCTCATTGGTGAAGGCCTTGGCGGTGCGGATGCCGGTAATGCTGCTTTCAATGCCGGTATTGATCACGGCGATCTTCTCTTTTACCGCCCGGCTGGCGGCCCCCATGTGCTTGCGCCGGAAGATGGTAAAGCCCACCAGCAGCGGCACCAGCAGGGCGATGACCAGCGCCAGCTCCCAGCGGATGGTAAACATGATGATCAGCGCGCCGGTGAGGGTGACGAGGGAAATGAACAGATCCTCCGGGCCGTGGTGTGCCAGCTCCACCACCTCAAACAGGTCGCTGATGACCCGGCTCATCAGCGAGCCGGTGCGGTGCTTGTCATAGAAGCGGAAGGACAGCTGCTGCAGGTGGGCAAACAGATCCCGGCGCATATCGGTTTCAATGTGCACGCCCAGCATGTGTCCCCAGTAGGTAACGACAAACTGGAACACCGCCTTGACTGCATAGGCCAGCACCAGAATGCCCATCCAGGTGTAAAATGCCCGGTAGGCGCTCTGCGGCAGCAGGGTATTGAGGGCGTATTTGGAGATCAGCGGGTAGGCGAGATCGACCAGGGAGATGAACAGTGCGCAGACCATGTCCAGCACAAACATCTTCGCATAGGGCTTGTAGTAGTGGATAAAATTCTTCAGCATAGGGGGTACTTCCTGCTCTTTCATTTTTCTTCCGTTCTATTATAGGCGGATTTTCCGCTTTTTGCAAGCAGAAAAAAGGCGGGGGCATTCCGTGCCCTGCTTATGGCGGCGGGGAATATGGCATATTCCCCTTGTCCGGGCGCATATGGTAGTGGCGGAGGGGATCGCCTATGTATTGGGTTATCAAACGGCGGCAGCTGTTGGCTGCCGTGGCCGCTGTGGCGGCACTGGCCGTCGGCACTGTGGGGGTCAGTATGGCGGGAGGACGGCAATCGGCGCCCACAGCCGCCGGTGTGGGCAACTGGGGGCTGAGCTTTCCGCAGCCGGGGCAGCCGCCGGTGGGCAATGCCTCGGCGCAGACACTGCGGGAGTACAACGCCTACTACTGCAACGATCAGGCCGGCGGGGAGAAGATCCTGTACCTGACCTTTGATGCCGGCTACGAAAACGGCTGCACGGCGCCGATCCTGGATGCGCTGAAAAAGCACGGCGTTTCGGCCACCTTCTTTGTGGTGGGACATTATCTGGAAACGGCGCCGGAGCTGGTGCAGCGCATGGTGGAGGAGGGGCACACGGTAGGCAACCATACCTACCACCACCCGGATATGTCCGCCATTGCCGATAAGGCGTCGTTTTCCAAGGAGCTGGAGGGGGTGGAGACCCTATACCAGGAGGTGACCGGCCAGACCATGCCAAAGCTTTACCGCCCGCCGCAGGGCAAGTACAGTGAAGCAAACCTGCGCATGGCGCACGAAATGGGATATGCCACCTTTTTCTGGAGCCTGGCGTATGTGGACTGGTACCAGGATAAGCAGCCAACGCCGCAGCAGGCCTATGATAAGCTGCTGACCCGCATCCATCCCGGCGCCATTGTGCTGCTGCACAGTACCTCCTCAACCAATGCGGCGATCCTGGATGAGCTGCTGACAAAGTGGGAAGAAATGGGCTACTCGTTTGGCAAATTACCGACGCTTTGCGGCGCATAAACGGTGTGCGGTCGGGCATACTGGAAGTGGTCGCTGGCGGATGGCCGTCCGCGGCCAATCCGTCAGAAAGGAGAGCGTCATCATGGATAAGGCGAACAAGAGCATTCATTGCACCGTGACCTCCTGTGGCAACCACTGCTGCTGCGAGGACTACTGCAGCCTGGACAGCATTCAGGTGGGCACGCATGAGACCGACCCGACGATGGATCAGTGCACCGACTGCCAGTCTTTTGTGAAGAAGAACTGAGAAGGGCGCATGAAAAAGCCGCACCCGCCAACGGGAAACCGCCGGTGGGTGCGGCTTTTTTCGCCAAAAGGGCGGAAAGCGGAAAATTTCCTCTTGCATTTCTGTGGCAGATGGTGTACAATAATAGGCGCTCTGAGACAGAGCTTTTATAGCCGCCCGTGGCGAAGCTGGATATCGCAGTGGATTCCGATTCCAAAGGCCGGGGGTTCGAATCCCTCCGGGCGGGCCAAACAGAAAAGCCCCGCGAAGCCTTGAAATTACTGGCTTCGCGGGGCTTTTTCTTTTTTGCTTTTCTTGCTGCAAAATACGCAAAACAACGAAAAAACACGCAAAAATAGCTATCGATGCCTGTCAAAATCCTGTCAAATTTCTGTCACCTTTTCCCCTGCCGAAAAGCCGGGGCTGCATACGCAGCCCCGGCTCTTAAAATTGGCCGGACTTTCCTTACACTTCCACCCAGCCGGAGACATTGGCCCATACCGGAGACTTGCCCACCCGGTCGGGGCGGTTGGTCACGCGGTATCTCCCGTTCACATTCTGCCCGTCGTACAGGTAGAAAGTGCCGGTGCGGGTAACATACTTGTCGCCGCGCGCCGTGGTGTACAGCCTGCCGGCGGTCAGCGTGATCGCATCGCCCGCCTGCGGTGCCGCCGGCACAGCCGGCTCCGGTGTCGGCTCGGCCGGCTGCGGCTCCTGGTGCGGCACATATGCCACCCCGCAGATTTCACACAGCGCCTGCACCGTTTCCT
>DJRT01000004.1 GCA_002437905.1 Ruminococcaceae bacterium UBA6353
CCTTGATGAGAAAATAATCCGCCTCCGGGTCGTCAGCGTACCGGACGCCCTTTGTTTTTGCCGGGACGAAGCCGGACTTGCCGTAAAACAGGATGTTTCCGGTGATAGCAAGTGCTCCTGCACCCATTTCCTTAGCTTTTTCCATGGAATAGTCGAGCAGCTTCTTTCCGTAGCCCTGTCGCTTGTATGCGGGTGCGATGCCGATGGGGCCGAAGGTCATGATCGGCACCTTCCGTCCATCGTTGCAGTCGATTTCCGACCGCACATAGATGACCTGTCCGATCAACTCGCCGTCAAGCTCCATAACGAAATCAAGCTCGGGCACGAAGGCCGGGTCATCCCGATAGCAATGCAGCACATAGTGCTCCATGCAGCCGGGACGGTAGACATTCCAAAATGACTCGCGGGTCAGGTTTTCCACGGCTCTGTAATCGTCTTTTGTTTCGGGACGAATGGTAATATTATTTTCTGACATGGTTTTTCTCCTTATCTCTTATCAATGATTTTGTCGATCAGCCCATAGGCAAGGGCTTCTTCTGCCGACATATAGTTGTCGCGCTCCGTGTCAGCTGCGACCCGTGCAAAGAGCCTGCCTGTATTCTCGGAAAGAATACGGGTCAGCCGCTGTTTGGTTTTCTGCATTTGCTCCGATACGATCTGAATATCCGTGACCGGGCCATGCACACCGTTTCCGCCGATCAGCGGCTGATGGATCATGATCTCCGCATTCGGCAGTGCGATCCGCTTGCCTTTTGCGCCGCCTGCTAAAAGGAAAGCGCCGAAACTTGCGGCCAGACCGATGCAGATAGTAGATACATCACACTTTATATATTGCATGGTGTCGTAGATCGCAAAGCCGGCCGTGACCGAGCCGCCCGGACTGTTGATATAAAGCTGAATGTCCTTGTCCGGGTCTTGTGCCTCCAAGAAAAGCATCTGTGCAATCATGGTACTGGCGGATGCGTCCGTTACTTCCTCACCGAGAAAAATAATTCGGTCGGAGAGCAGCCGGGAGAAGATGTCGTAGCTTCGTTCGCCACGGCTGGTTTGTTCGATCACATAGGGAATGATGCTCATATAGGTTTACTCCTTGATTTCTTTTGGTTTCATACAAAACAGGTGAATGCCCAGCGCAGCATTGAAGCCCGTAGCCGCAAACACACTGAAACGCTCGACCACGCCGAAATATTCGGCAGGGACAATTTTCATGCCCATCGCACCCACAAGCATCATGCCGAGAGCAACGCCTGCGCATACGCCGTAAGAACGGCAGTTCTTGCTTTTTACCCCTGCCGCAATGATTACGGTCAGCGATATGATTGACAGCAGCACCACCAAAGCGGTGACGACCATATGCATCACATCCTGAAACGCACCGGCATAGCCGCTGCTTGACAGCGGGAACATCCGATAGCCGACCGCCGAGGTCCACTCCATAATGGCGAACAGATAAATACCGGTACGCAGCAGCTTGGTTTTCTGCCCTTGGATACCGATGCAGACGACGGTCGCACAAACGACCTCGCACACATTGTAAAGGGCGCTGAGCTGATTCCATAGCGCCAGCGACGGCGCATTGGCGGCGCTCAGGTCGCTGATCGCCTGTGCCATCCAGTGATAGCCGGGGTAAGCCAGCGGTGCAAATACTACCGCCGCTGTGTAGGAAAGAAAGCTGACGATGCCGAGCAGCCCCAGCTTCTGTACCAATGATTTCTTCACGATTTCCCTCCTAAAAAAGATGCAGTGCATGACCACAGAAATTGCGGTCAGCACTGCGTCTTGGCGTCTGGCTGATTTATGATCTCTATTTGAAAATTCTGCGCACTGATGATGCTCTCCCGTTTGCATTTCGGGCAAAACAAGGGAAAGTCCCGTAGTACCGTCCTTTGCAGGAGCCGCAGCCGCGTTTTTGCGCCGCAGACCGGACAAAGGATCCATTTTTCCTCCGGCCTACTCACGGCTTTCACCTCTTTGCGCATTCCCGCCATGAACCAAGCGAAAAAAGAGCCGGACATGGTTTCGGAGCTTTTCCAAACACTCTTGTTCTCTTTCCGGCTGGCGGTCGCAAATGCCGATGAGCGTTACGACCGGTGCGACATACATCATGGCCAGCGCGTCCGGATCTTCTGCGCTGATCTCACCGGATGCGATCAGGGCGCGGAAAATACCGGCGTGGTAGCGCAGGATGCGTTCCACATATCGTCCCGAATAGAGTGCCGCCAATTCCGGCGAACGAAATTGCTCAATGGTCATCATGCGGCGGAAGCGGCTGATCGTTGCGTTGTGAAGGGAGTATTCAAAGATCTGCCGCACCTTTTCAAAGAGGGCATCCTCCGTGGTCTCCGTAAAAATCGGAATATCCTTCCTCGCATCCTGCACATGGATGTCGATCTTATCGGTATCCGACTCATACTGCACCGCTGTGGATTCTACGATGGCATCGAAGATCGCCTGCTTACTTGGAAAGTGATTGTATAGCGACGGCGCTTTAATCCCCACGGCTTTTGCAATCTCGCCCACGCTGACGGAATCGTATCCCTTTGCGGAAAACAGCTCCAAAGCCTTATCCAAAATCCTCTGCTTGGTATCCTCCTGTTTCATATTCGCACCTCACTAACTAATATTCGTTAGTTATATTATAAGCGGATTTTGCAAAATGTCAAGAGGATATAGGTTCACTATATGTCGTTTCTCGGCATTTTTTGATCCAATGATCCAGAAACTGCATCTGTTCCCCGGTATGGAACCAATGCTCCCCGTCGGGCATGACGGTCAGATCCGCATGGTGCCGCTTGGCAAATGCAGATACCGTTTCAATGGATGTTAGATTGTCATGCTCACCGTAGAGAATACAGGTGGGGACATTCCAGATGATCGGGTGCTTGCGTACATAGCAAAGATACTCCCAAGATAGTGTTTCTCCGAAATTCGTGGCGATTTCCCGTTTCTCGGCAAGCTCCTGTTCGGTCACATTCGACCATTGCATCATATTGCCAATCAGGTTTTCCATATCCACGACGGGAGAGATCAAAAAGGATTTGTCCACCAGTGTTTCGTCCAGAGAGGATAGCGCAAAATAGGCGCCGATGCTGTTTGCTACCAAGGTGAGGTGCTCACACCGGCCTCTCTGCTCGGTAAAAAACGCAAGAAACTCTTTCTTGGCCTCCCAAGGTGTTTGGGAACGGTAATTAAACCCGATTAGCTCGTCCTTCGGAAATAGTGATTTATAGTGCTCGGCTTCCTGCGCCAAACCGCCCTTTCCGTGAACATATACGATTAAATCTTTCATTGTATTGCCTCAGTGAATGATTCGCGCGATCTCCATCGTCGCGATCTTCAGCATCGCGCCGCCCGACATCACATAGAACCAAACCTCGCGCATCTTTTGCGTTTTGGCGATCGGTGTAGCAATGGCGGCAATGAGGATCAGCAGCGCACCGACACAGCCGACGATGGTGGGAATACTGACGAGTGGGAACAACCCCGGTGCGCAGTTGCCGTCGATGGTGTGCTGGATCGTCTTATCCAGTCCGTCCCGCCGCGCCGCCGCAAAACAGCAGACCACAAGTCCGAATACAAGCAGAATTGCGCTCCTGCGCCCCCAATATTGAATGCTTGCGCGGCGAAAGACAGAGTAACCGATAAATCCGAGCAGTGCAAGGATCATCAGCGTTGTTGCCGTAGTGACTCCGTTTCCAAAATAGAGTTTCATCTTTTTGCCGCTTCCTCTCCGTATGAAATCAGAATCAGCCTGCACACATCACAGCGGCAGACAGGAAGGCTCGTTCTGCCGCCGACCTTCAACCCGGTGAGCTTCACAAAACCATCTGCATTTTTGGCGCTTTTCAAAGCGCCCGGCACTTCATTTGCAAAGCTGAAAGCGCCATCCTTACTGCTGAACAACCAGCCTTTTTCCATTTCTTTTCCACATTTTTGACACATCATGATATATTCCCTCCGATTCTTATTGTTGCGCGTGGTACCAATCAAGTACCGCGCTTAAATTCTCCTGTTTGACCCGCTCTCCGCCGTGGAGCATCATATCCAGCATATCGTCCTCCTCCGGTGTGCGGTCTTTCTTTGCGGCAAGGCTCTTGCCTGCTGTCTTGACCATGATCTCCATCATGGGTCGATAAATGCCGTGCAGCTTTTTCACATTGAAATTACCTTGCAGGGTGAACAGCGGAATGCTTAACGGAACAGCCGACTTTTTCCGCACGCTGTCCGTTTGCGTTCCGGTTTGCCCCATGCCGACAGCGCAGACGGCGCGTACCTGATAACGCTTTGCGGCCTCGGCATAGCCCTTGACAGAGCCTGCCATGATCCAGCCAAGGTAGATAACCTCCGCTCCGGCAAAGACTCGTTTCTTCGCTTTCGCAAGGGAATACGCCGAAAGTCCGGTTTTCTGCGCCAGCAGCTTGGCATAACTCTCTGTGCTGCCGGTGTTAGTGGTGTAAATAATTGCGTCCATAAGAGTCCTCTTTTCAAATAATAAGACGCAGCGCATGATCGGCTTTGCGATCAGCACTGCGTCTTAGCGTCTGGCTGCTTGGTTTCAATGATAAAATGCTTGGCGTTGATAATGCTTTCGCGCCTGCATTTCGGGCAAAACAGCGGAAATGATTTCAGTTCCGTTTCGGGTAAGAGCTGCAAGCGCGTCTTTGCCCCGCATATGGGACACAAGACCCACCTTTTTTCTTCTATGGCTTCTTTCATATGGATGTTCCTGACTTTCTGTAGCCGGATTCGATCTTGGCAATAAAGCGGTCAATATGTGTGCGAAGCTGTGGGGCAATACTTTCTTTTTCGTCTGCACCGTCGTAAACACTGTAAAGTAAGAACATCGGGCCGTAAAATTCCAGTGCCAACTGCATGGCGGCCTCATCGGAATCCGTCAGCTTGCGGAAGATCGCCGCCATATACTCGGTGGGGCCGGTCGCCAGATAATCGTGATAAAGCTGTGCGAGCTTTGGATCGCGGTATTGCTCCAGCGTCAGCATCTTCCGAAAGTTGGAAGAAAAATGCTCTTTCGTCCAATGGTCAAACTGTGCCATGCTGTATGTGCGGATCTTTTCGATCGGCGTTTTAAGATAAGCCTCCGCAAAGCCATCCGGCTCCGTTTCCGGCATTTCATATTCTTCGGCGCGCTCATAGTCCATTTTGTTCATCCGTTCCACAATGCTGTTAAGTATCTCCTGCTTGCTCGTATAGTGCTTATACAAGGCACCCTTGGTAATTCCCAGTTCCCCCGCAATGTCGCTCATAGAAGTTCCCAAATATCCGCTCTGTGCAAAAAGTTCAAGCGCGGTTTCCAAGATGCGCTCTTTGGTATCTCCAGCCATAATTTCACTCCCAAATTCGTAGTAACCGTTCGGTCACCGCCATTATAGCAATCGAACGGTTACCTGTCAAGGGGTTTTTGAAAATTTTCAGGCGATCAGCGGAAGGATTGGATAGACACGGTTAGATGCGCTGCGCCGAAAATGGTCATAAGTATTACAGCGGGCAGGTTATGCAGCCAAACGGCAGCACACAAGAAATAAAGCACGGGAAATACCGCAAGCGGCATCGGGACAAAGAGAAATGCACGATTCAGCAAGGCGATCTCCCGCCCACCGACAAAATATCGAATCCATACGGCATAATACAATATGAGGAACAATGCAGCAAGCCAAAGCCAGACATTTCGGAATCGAATTGGCTCTCGGCTCACCAAAAGTGTAATCGCCGCCAAATAGGCGATCCGGCTGATCTGCTCCACGATTTCTATCCAATGCGAAACCGCCGCACCCTGTTCTGTCTTTCCGACCGGGGGAAAAACGGCATAAGCAATGTTGATCATCATGGGCAGAGCAAACACCACAAGTCCAACCCACGAAAAGGATAGCTTCAAATTCATAGAACGACACCGGCTTTCACGGCAAACTCCGGCAACTTTGTTGGCTTGCCGTAAATGGCGATCAGTGCACGGAACTCCCGGCGAAATGCCTCGCGAAGTTCAAGCTCTGTCAAATGCAAATGATCAGTATTGGCCAGAATGGCCAGCCCATAGGTAAAATAGACCATGTCCTGATGAAAGCGGCGGGCGACCTCCTCACTGTAACCAAATTCATCCACGATGACCGTAATGACCTCCGAAAGCAGCACATCATTCTGGTAGGCCCCACGCTGTTCGCCTTCCAGATAGAGCCAGCGGAAAAGCTGTTTTTCCTCAGCCGCAAATTTCACAAAACCCATCCCATAACTGCTGTAACGGCTGTCATTTCCCTTGTGAATGCGCAGCGAATCCTGCACACGCTGCGTGTGCATTCGGATAGCATATTCGGTCAAGGCGGCTTTTAATTCCTCCATGTTCTTGAAGGAAAAATAGATCGGCTGCGTGGAGCAACCCAATTTTTTTGCGACACTGCGGGCGTTGATGGCAGCGAATCCATCATCATGCAACACATCAATAGCAGCGTCAATAATGTCATCTTTTGAAACTTTCTTTGCAGCAGGCATAATGATTATCCCTCCAACGATAACGCATAGTTATGTATAACATATTGTTATTATATCGTCATATAATTCCGTTGTCAAGAGGCGTCCTCGCAATTTTTGAAGAATTTGCCATTGCGCATTAAAAGCATCATATGGTAGGTTAAAAGACACTTTACACACTCCAGGCACCCTTAGACCGTATTCATTTGGAAAACAGGCGCAATTTCACATGAATATTAACTCGTTATTTACGATTTCGGTTGCCCGATTTCGTATGTTGTTCATCCTGCTGACCCACGCCATTTGGTCAGCGGCTTTCAGCTGCTCAGTAACACCCTCTAACTCAGCCATCTGCTTTACCAGCCGTTCAAACATTTCCTCAGCCTGTCGGTCAATGGCAGCAAGATAACCGTTTAACTTACCGCTGATTTGCAGGATTGATAAAGTCATTCGTTTATTGCGGCGGAGATACTCGTGATGACGCTGTCCCCATATTCCGATAGGTTGGTGTTTTTCTTCCGACAATTTCAGACAAAGTTCATCTATATCCTCAACGGGTTTGCCGTTGTAGAGAAATAATAACCTTGCTTCATTTAAGCACTTGATAAGCAACCGCCACTCAAATTCCGATAATTCCAAAAAGCGTTTTTGTTCTTTCATAGCAAAATCCTCCTTTGCAAGTACATTGTACCGTAAAAGAGGACTTTGTGGAAATGTGCGTTTAAAACTGAATATAATTGTACGCTTCCGATGTGTTAATTAAATCCCTTATGAACATCCGCACCAAAAATCGGCAAATCTCTGTCGAGATTTGCCGATTTTTCCTTTTTGCCCGCCACCGTCAGCATTTCAAAGCAGCTATTACAGGAGGGAAACAGCATGGTGGAAATCCGACACATTGATGCGCAGCATAAAGCGGATATCAATATACCGAACGAGCCGTTTCCGCTATTCGGGAAAATCGTTCCGGCATACGATGGCACGAAATGGACATACACGCTGTCTTGCTTCCAGCCAGAAGATATCACCACAATGTGTTTCCCGAACGAAAGCTACGATTATGATTCTATGTCTGACAGCGTATTTCTTGGCGCCTACGACGGCGGGAAATGTGTCGGCCTGGCAATCCTCCAGCCGGGCTTTTTCCGATATATGTACCTGTATGATCTGAAGGTGAATACGCAGTACCGCCGACAGCATATCGGAAAAAGACTGATTGAAAAGGCCAAGGAAGCTGCCGTGCAGAATGGCTACCGCGGGCTATACACACAGGGGCAGGACAACAATCCGGGGGCTTGCCTGTTTTATCTGAGCGCCGGTTTTTCTATCGGCGGGCTTGATACGAATATCTACCGGCACACAAAGCAGGAGGGCAAGGCGGATATTCTCTTCTACGCGGAGGCCGATTGACACCCGCCGGTTTGCCAAAGCACCGAAAACGCGGCAAAAAAAGGTAGACATCCACGGAAAAATCTGCTAAGATGGTGCCGATAGGTTTCGGTGAGCGGAACCGGGAAAGGATGAACCGGCATGCAGCAATATGATGTGGCGGCCTATATCTGGCCGGCCTATACCGGCGATGAACCCCGCACGCGTATTTTCTGGGAAAAGGGGATCGGCGAGTGGCAAACCGTGCAAACAGCCGAAAGCCGGGTGCCCGGCGAGGTGCTCCCGCGGCGCCCTCTGTGGGGCTATCAGAATGAGGCGGACCCCAAAGTGATGGAATTCCAAATCCAGCAGGCCGTATCGCACGGCGTCAATACCTTTATCTACGACTGGTATTGGTATGACGGCCGTCCTTTTCTGGAGCAGTGTCTGGATCAGGGGTTTCTGCAGGCAGAAAACCGGCAGGAAATGAAATTCTACCTGATGTGGGCCAACCACGACGCCACCTGCCTGTGGGATAAGCGCAACTGCAGCCTCCATGAGGTGATCTGGAAAGGCAGCGTCCCCCGGGAAGAATTTGATCGGGTCTGCGACCGGGTGATCTCCCAATATTTTGTCCAGCCCAATTATTACACGATTGACGGCTGCCCGGTGTTCATGATCTATGATGTGTGCAATCTGATCCGCGGTCTGGGCGGGATCGACGCCACCCGGCAGGCGCTGGACGACTTCCGGAAAAAGGTCCGCAAAGCGGGCTTCCCCGGTCTGCATCTGCAGCTGACGCTATGGCATGAGAATGCAGTGGATATCAGCGGCGTGGACAGCGGCCGGACCGGCTCCACAAAGGAGATCGTTCCCCTGCTCGGTTTCGACAGCATGACCCACTATCAGTTCGTCCATTTCACAAACCACGCCCAGACCTATCCGGCGGTTATGGACGAGGTAAAGCAGGAGTGGCAGCGGATCGACGAAACCTACGATATCCCCTATTTCCCCCATATTTCTGTGGGCTGGGACAACAATCCCCGGTTTACGGACAGCACCTTTCCCATCATGACAGAAACCACACCGGAAAACATCCGGCAGGGCTTCGAGGCGGCACGCACCTATGTGGATACCCACCGGCTGCCGGTGCCGCTGGTAACGGTGAACAGCTGGAACGAGTGGACGGAAATGAGCTATCTGCTGCCGGACGATGTGAACGGGACCGGCTATCTGGATGCCCTACGGGATGTATTCATGAAATAACAGGCGGCGGCCTTTCGGCCGCCGCTTTTTGCATGTCAAAATAACCGTCCGGGGCTTACAGCTTCCACCCGACCGTCTGCTTTTTGCCGCCGACAAAATCCGCGTAAATGCCCGGTTCGGTGATCAGCTGCTCATGCCGGCCCTGCTGCACGATACGGCCGTGGTCGATCACCAGTATCTGATCGGCATGGCGCACGGTTTTCAGGCGGTGGGCAATCATAATAATCGTCTTATCCCGCGTCAGTGCCTCAATCGCCTTTTGCAGCCGATCCTCATTTTCGGGATCCACATTGGCCGTGGCCTCATCCAGAATGACGATGGGGGCATTCTTCAGCATCGCACGCGCAATGGAAATGCGCTGCTTTTCGCCGCCGGAAAGGCTGGCTCCCCCCTCGCCGATCACGGTATTATAGCCATCCGGCAGGCTTTCGATAAAATCATCGCAGCACGCCGCCCTGGCTGCAGCCACCACCTGTTCGTGGGTAGCCTCCGGGCACCCGAATTTGATGTTGTTCTCAATGGTATCGGCAAAGAGATAGACATTCTGGAACACCACGCTGATCTGATCCATCAGCGCCTCCAGCGTATACGCCTTCACATCGTAGCCACCGATCCTCACGCTGCCGCTGTCGGCATCCCAAAAGCGCGCAATGAGATTGCAGAAGGTGGTTTTGCCGCTGCCGGAGGGGCCGATCACCGCCGTGGTGGTCTTATCCGGCAGGGTAACGCATATATCCTGCAGGATCGGCTTCTGTTCGTACGAGAAATTGACATGGTCGAACACGATATCGTGCTTTTCCGGGGTCAGCTCCCGGCCGTTTTCATCCATGCGGGGCATATCCTCCGTTTCCACCGTGCGGTCGATGGCGGCAGCCGCCAGGCGCAGCATGGAAACGCCCATGCCGAAGGCCTTGATCTGATTAAACACCAGGAAAGACATCACCAGCACCATTAGGGCATTGGGCAGGCTCATACTGCCGACCGCCCAAAGCCGTATCGCCGCCAGCATCATGGCGACACCCGCAATCTGCAGCACCGCCTCCTGCAGCGCAGTATAGGGCGTCAGGAGCCTGGCCACCTCCACATTGCTGCGGCGGTTGTACTCAATGGCGTCCTGCAGCTTTTTGTCACCCTTACCGGTCAGATTGAAGGACTTGATGACCCCCATGCCCTGAATGACCTCCAGCACGGCCTCGATCAGCGCGGTCTGCGATTTCTGCGTATCCCCGGCGATCGCCACCGACTTTTTCTCCATTGCGGAGACCGCGCACAGGTACAGCACAATACCCGCCAGCACGATGAGGCCGATACGCCAATCAAAGACGAGAATGAAAACCGCAAAGACCGCCGTGGTAATCAGGCCGCCGAGAATGTTCACCAGCACCATTGGCACCATGCTCTCGATGCTGCCGACAACCGTTGTGCACACACCGGAGAGCTGGCCGAGGCTATTTTCGTTGAAAAAGCCCATGGGCACGCTTTTCAGCCGATTGGCGATGGAAATCCGGCGGTCAGCCGCCATAAAGTAGCCGGCATGGGTCTGCAGCATCTTGGAAAAACTAGCGCTGACTGCGCCGCCGAAGATGGCAACCAGCTCACACCCCAGGGCAAGCCACGCCGTTCCGGCACCCTGCCGGCAGCCTGTCAGGGCAAGCACGACGAAGTAGATTGCCGCCACCTGGAACATCTGCAGCACGGCATTCAAAAAGCCCACGGCCACGGATCGGTTGATATTCTTTGTCTCTTTTCCGGCAAAGCGCCAGATCTTACGGAATGCCTCAATCATTCTGCGTCACCATCCTTTGCACCGATATGCGCCTGCCACATATCCCTGTAGAGGGCGCAGTCTTCCAGCAGCGCCCCGTGCGTACCCTGCGCTGCAATGCGTCCATCCTGTATCACGGCGATATTGTCCGCCCCCGTGATGGTGGACAGCCGGTGGGCAATCACGATCACCGTCTTGTTTTCCACCAGCTTTGCCACCGCTTTCTGGATGATCGCCTCATTTTCCGGATCTATGTAGGCCGTAGCCTCGTCCAGAATGACGATGGGGGCATCCTTCAGCATCGCGCGGGCAATGGCAATGCGCTGCCGCTCACCGCCGGAAAGATGCGCACCTCCCCCGCCCACCACGGTATCAAAGCCCTTTTCCAGATCGCCGATAAAGCTATCGCAGCCGGCATTGTGCGCAGCGGCCTCCACCTCGGCATCGGTCGCATCCCGGCGGCCCATGCGGATATTTTCGCGCACGGTGTCGTCAAACAGGTAGTTATCCTGCGATACAAAGGCGACCTGATCGTACAGCTCACAGAGGGGAATGTCCTTCAGATCATGGCCGCCCATGGTAATCGTACCGCTTTTCACATCCCAGAAACCTGCAATCAGCTTGGCCAGTGTCGATTTACCGGAGCCGGAGGGGCCGACGAGCGCTGTCATGCGGTTCTGCGGAATAGCGAGGCTGACGCCGTGCAGGATCTCTGTATCGTCATGATAGCCGAAGGAGACATCCTGCACCGCGATTGCGTGGTCAGCAAATTCGACGCGCTGCGTGCCATGCTGCTGCTCCTCGGCCTTCAGGATTTCATCCACCTGCGAAACGGTCGTACCGACCTGCGCCAGCGTATCGATAAAATTGAATGCCGCCACGATCGGCGCGGCCATGCCGAGCGCCAGAACAATGACCGTGATAAAGGTTTCGGCTGTGAGCGTACCGTGGCTATAAAACAGCCAGCCGAACGGCAGGATCGTCAGCATCTGCGCCGGGAAAAAGGCATAGGCCATGGACATTCCCAGCTGGCTGCGGCGCATCCAATCGTAATAATACTGTGCATTGGCGCGCACCTTATCGGTCAGCTTGGTATACGAAGCCTTGCCCTGGTTGAAGGCCTTGATCACCTCAATGCCGTTGATGTACTCGATCATGGTGCCGCTCATTTCGGTCGTTGCCCTGACGGCACCCGCATAGTCCTTGGCATAATTGCCCATCACCATCATCATGAAAAGAAAAGCGATCGGAAACACCGCAAGGGACAGCAGCGCCAGACGCCAATCCAGCACGAACAGGTAAATGACCGTCAGCACCGGAGCAACGATGTTCGCCGTCATCTCCGGAAACAGGTGGGCAAGGGTCGTTTCCATGCTGTCCACCTGATCGACGATGATCTCCTTGAGCTTGCCGCTGGAGGTATCCATCACCGTGCCAAGCGGCAGGCGGGGCAGCTTGGCCAGGAGCAGCTGCCGGATGGTTTTCAGAATGTGAAAGGTCGCCTTGTGGGAAATGCCGAGCGCCCCATTATAGAGCACCGTGCGGAGAAGAAATCCGGCCAGCGCCATCAGCAGCCACGGCAGGTAGGCCGCAAAGGCCGTCTCCCCCGCCAGCAGCAAAACAATACACTTCGCCGCGGCAAAATAGGGTGCCATGCCGCAGGCCACGCCGATCACGGCCAGAACGACTGCTGTGATCAGCCGGCCGTGCTCCTGCCTGCCCAGTTCCCAGATCCGCCCGACCGGGCTTTGTTTTTTCATGAATGATTGCCTCCTTTGAATTAGCACTGGCTAACTGCCGTGCCGATGGAAAGGCTGCCGTCCCGGCAACCTTTTCTCCTGATTTATTCCCCGCCGCTGCCGAAGATCGCCAGAAACCCGGTGCGGTGATAGCGGCTCAGAAGCGCGATATACTCGGATGCCTCCTCACGGCTCATCCCGTGGCGGATGATCTCGAAAATACTTTCAAACCGCGATGTGGTCACGATATGCAGCAGCTTTTTGGTCAGGGCATCCCCGAACCGGCTGGGGTAGCCAACCGCCTCCATGTACTTATCGGTATACTCCACCTCGATGCGCACAAGCTCGTCCACAAAGCGGTGGAACCGCGTGCCATAGGAGGCATCCAGCAGCAGACGGAATTCATCCAGATGCTCGTACATATACCCGATCAGCTCTGCCGTGCCGCCATCGGCGTACTCCGGCATCTGCTGTGCCTGTTCATCGGGCGACATCCGGTGAAACCGCTCCTGGATGTGGATAAACCGCTCGGTCATCTCGCTGAGCACCGGCTCGACGATTGCCGAAAACAGCCCCTCCTTATCACCAAAGCGGACATAAATGGAATTGGTGCTGGTATCCGCCGCCGCCGCAATCGTGCGCAGCGAGGCATCCACATAGCCTTTATCCAGAAATTCCTGCTTGGCGGCGGCAATGATCCGCTCCGCAACACCCTCGATCTGCTTGGCCATCGGCTCCCCTCCAATCTGTAACGCCGTTTCATAACGCCGTTTTTATTATATAGCGGTCATTGGGAAATGTCAACACCCGGCGGCAAAAAAATTTGCTCTCTTCCCCACCGCCTGCCGCACGGACAAAAAGCAGCCCCCGATGAGAGGCGAAAACGCCAACCATCGGGGGCTGTCGGTATTTTTCATCCGGTGCCGTTCACGGGCGCACCGGCAGATGGGCGCATTACTCTTCGGCAGATTTCCGCGCCTTTGTCAGAAGCAGTATGGCCAGCCCGACGCCGCTGATGAACAGCAGCCCGAACCACATCGCCGCGCCGGTATCCGCGCCGGACAGCGGCGATTTTCCGGGCGTCGTGGTGCCGCTTCCGCCCTGTGCAGCCTTGATCTCAAATTCCGTACTGCACTCACCGTCGCCATAGACAACCGTCAAGGTGTGCTTACCGACCGAGAGTGTGTCAAGGTACTCCTTTTTCAGGGTGATCACCGTAGAGCCGGACACGGCGGTGTACTGATCCGCTGCAATGAGCGCACCATCCACCTTAACACCGGTAAATCCGGCAAAATCGCCGTTTGCACGGAAGGTCAGCGCACCGTCGGTGTTCTTCGTCCATGCTCCGTCGGCGCCCTCGATGATCTTATACTCCGGCGTTGCGCCGGCGGCCTGCGGCGTCATGGTAAGGTCGGTGATCACCCACATGGTGCCATCGGAGCCGTCGCTCGTATCGCCTTCATAGCGCTTATAATGCACAAATTCGCCGTTGATCTTCAGCTTGGTGTCGGGTGTGAATATATAGCGGACATTTCCAACATCGCCATAAGTCGTCACATACACACCATAGTGATAGGTCTTTCCGGCTTCAAAAGCGGTGATTTTGTTTTCATAGAAATTCCCGAAGTCGGTAGACATCGCACCGGTCGTACTGTTCAACTCCCACCACGCAGCTCGGAGTACATAGTTTACACCATCGGGTACATTGCCGGTGAATACGGGCTTATCGCCGTCCTTGAAGCTGACGGTGGCGCCGTTGATCTCCACCACATCAATAACGGACACAGTACGAATCGTGATCGTTTTAATGGTGGGGATATACATAACACCGCCGATGAAGGGTGACGACACTTTATTCCCATTCACGGTAATGACGGTTTCGCTGCTGAATGAATATCCATCCTTCGGCTTCAGCATAAGGGAATACACATAGGTCTTGCCGCTTTCAAATGCCGTAATGGTCGGCAGAGAACCGTGCGAACCGTTATCGGAATACCAGGCAGCAACAGGTTCGTCGTTTTCCATCTGCTGCCAGCATTCATAGGCGATCTCGTATTTGTCCATATCGTCAACGGCTACCCACGCTATGGCCTGTGGTGCATCACCCGGCTGATAGTTGAATTTCGCATTCTCGATCGTTGCCGTGGTGATCGTGGTGGATGCAGATGCGGGTGTCCATTTTGCTTTCAGGGTAATATTCTCGGTGACATTGGTGTCGAAGGCATACTGCGTATCCCCCAAATACCAGCCGACAAAATCATAGCCGGACTTCTTCGGGTCAGCGGGCTTGACGGCCGGAGCATTCAACACCTTCTGCTCTGCCACAGCGCTGCCGCCGTCAGAGTCAAAGGTCACGGTGTACGCATCGAAATACCAAGGCTTTACACCACAATTTTCGATGGTGCCGCCGGAAATGGCCACGACGGCCTCGTCGTCATCGCCATACACAGCGATACCGTAGCCGCCCAGGTCCACCTTGCAATCCTTAATAGTGCCGCCGGTCATGGTGAAGCGGCCGTCTTCGTATATATTCACCGCGCCGCCGTTATTGCCGGAAGAGCAATTCTCAATGACGCCGCCGTTCAGCTCAAAGGTGCCGCTCTGCTTGATAAACACAGCACCGCCGTCATCGTCGGCTCTGCAGCCGCTAATGGTGCCGCCGTTCATAATGAAGGTGCAGCCGCTGCCAATGTCCACCGCACCGCCGTCATCGTCGGCCTTGCAGTCCGCAATGGCACCGCCGTTCATGATGAACTTACCATACTTGACGGGCATTTCCGAGTCACCGCTGTTGAAAACATCCACAGCGCCGCCGTCACCGTCGTCGTCCGTGCAGTTCACAATGCTGCCGCTCTCCAGGGTCAGCGTGCCGCCCTTGACATTAAATCCGCAGTTCTTGTTCTGCCCGTCGATCTTGCCGCCGGTGCCGCTGTCCTTCACGGTCAGGTTTCCATTGCTGCGCACCCGAAAGATATCCTCATCCGCCCCGCTGCAGCTCAGGGTATAGCCGTTCAGATCAAGGGTCACGGTGCGCTCCACATCCAGCTGCCAAGTGGTTTCAATGTTCCCGCCTAACTTGATCTCGGTGCAGTCCGCATTTTTAAGTGCCGCCTTCAGCTCCGCTTCATTGCTGACTGTTGAATCCGCCGCCAATACCGAAACCGGCACCAGCGAGAGCAGCATGCACAAAGTGAGCAGGACTGTCAACAGCTTTGTCTTTGTAGAGGTGGTCTTCATCGTTTCGTTTGCTCCTTTCCGCAGCTTGCGCTGCAACAAAACGCCGTATCCCCGGTCACAGCTTCTGCCCGCATTCCGAACAAAATGCGCTGTCTGCGGCGATATCCGCGCCGCAATGCGGGCATTTGGTATTCAGCTTTGCTCCACAGTGGCTGCAGAATTTCGCCCCAGCGGGAACCTGCCCCCGGCACTGCGGACACACCACCATGCCGCCGGCCACAGCAGCCCCGGCACCGTTCATCACGATCGGCTGGCCGCCGGACATGATGCAGCTTTCGATCACCTGAAAGATCTCGGAGGGAAGCTTTTTCTGCTGGAAGGCCCCCATGCCGGCAGTAATGGCCAGCGGCCACGCCACAAACAAGCCGATAGCGCCGGCGCCGATCTTATCCGACCACTGTCCTTCACCCACCACAACGCTCAGCCGGTTTTCCATCACCGTCATCTGGACGGTAACGGCCAGCCGCATACCGGTCAGGGTCTTCCAGCCGTCCTTGGGCTGGCTGGCCTGCAGGATATAGCCATCCGTGGCCTGTGTGCTCTGCACCTCCATCCCCTTTTCCGCACGGAAAAAGCCCTCCAGGCGGGTAACCACCGTCTGCAGGTCGGTGCCATTGAGCATAAAAATTCTGGATTCTGCCATGATCAGAAGACGCTCCTTTCGTTTTTTACTGCTTTTCGATATAGCCGCCGATGGGCTGCGTGTACATATTGTCGTCAGTTACCGGCTGGTAGCGTTTGCCGTCGTAGACATCCGTAAAGCCGTTGGTCGCGCGATAGACCTCGTTCGTTTCGGTATCGTACACCCGCTCGTAGCCGAGGGTTGCGTCGCTCTGCTTTTGGCTGATGATATCCTGGCTCTTATTGCGGCTTTCCCACGATGACATCATGCCATCCATGATCTGGTTGAAATTCTGGCTGATCTGCTGCGACTGTGCAACCTTCTCATTGCTTGCCTGGTTGGTGGCGCTGACGAAGCTGTCGGAATACTCCAGACTGCGCATACACTCCGTCAGCACGCTTTCCCACTCAATGAAGGTATCCTTCGCGGCGGTGATGGCCACCACATTGTACGCCATGTAGTACCCGCCATCCACCTGCCGCAGCTGGTACCCGACAAGAGTGCCATCGGATATGGGTGAGCTGCCGAAGTCCACCACGCTGGCGGAGAACAACCCCTCGCCCTCTTTTCCACCGCTGGTAAAGGTGGCCCGCAGAAGCTCATCGCCCAGCGCATAGGCCTTCAGCCCGCTGGTGGAGGCAAAGCGGTCGGTCACGGTAAAATTATCATAGCGCGGGAAGGTGTATCCGGCATAGGTCGTATCCATCCTGGAAGCAAAATCCCCGTACGCCGAAAAGATCTTGAAGAAATTCTCGGTACTGGGGTTTTCCAGCACCGGGGCGTTCGCAAACAGCGCCGCCTGTGTATTGCCCATATTGTATAGGCTCTGCCAGGCCGCCTTTCCCGCCTGCGAGTGCAGCAGGCATTCCGCCTTCAGCAGGATGAACATACCGTTAAGCGGCTCATTTGGATCGCTGACGCATATCGTATGATAGATATTGAGTCCGCCGGTGGTAACCTGCCAGCCCTTCGGGATGGTCACGCTGAAATCGGCTGTCTCATACTTTTCCAGCTGCACGGCCTTGGCCGCGGTTTCGGTCACCGTCACGCCGCGCTCGGTTTTGACGGTTTTTGTGCCGTCATCATTGACCACCGTTTTGCCGCCGCAGGCGGTAAGGGAAAACGCCAGCACTGCCGCCAGCGCGGCGGAAAGGATCCGGTTTTTCTTTCTGTTCATGTCTCTCGCTCCTTACTGATCTTGGTATGCGCTGTAATAGGTCAGGCAATCGTATTTGGAATACGGGCGATACCCCTCGGTCATGATCTCGGATAACGGCAGCAGCGTATAATTGGCGGTGATCACATGGCTGGTGCAGATATTGCGCACATCCGCGTAATAATTGCTGAGCAGCGTGATCTTTCGCAGGGTCAGGTTGCAATCCAGATGCTGCGCGGCCGGGAAATAGGGTGAAACGGAGCCGTCCGGAGCCAGCTGGGCAGCGGCATCCTTTTCGTCCATCCGCTCCGATGCATACACAATCTCGTAGAATGCACAATTCGTCATCAGGATATTGGTATTGAAAAGCCTTATCGGGGTCTCATTGCCGATCGCCGAAAGGTCAAGATCATAGGCGATGTACTCTCTCCAGCCCATATCCCTGTACCAGTTCCATTCGGTCGTACCCTTGTCGAGATACTTTGCCGTATCAATCAGGCTGACCTTTCCCCCGACGAACGCCAGCATGGGGTGCGTGTGGCTATAAACCTTATCAGCCTGCAGAAACTCCGCCGTGCAGTCCTCCAGCGTCTTGCCATCCGAAGAATAGCGGTAGACCTTTTTGAAAAGGGGGTACTTTCCGGTATCAAGGCTTTCGGCCGTGTAGGTCACAATCGGCGATTGACCGCTCAGCTTACAGGCTGAACCATCCTTGAAATAAAAATTGCACATCTCGCCGTCATAGGTTGTGTCCCAATACTGCACCTCGCTGCCGGAGGGCAGCGTGAAGGTCTCCAGAAGATGCTTGCCATTTGCGAGCGGCGAATTGAAATTGGCCCGGTACAGCTTCCCGCCGGAAAGCACCACACAGTCGATGGTCGTGCTGTACCCGTGGTCGATCCGGCAGTCAAACTCCGTAGTGGTGTCGATGATACCCTCCCCACCGATCACCTTCGGATAATCCGACTGATCGAACGCTATGCCGCGGCGCTTTAGAAGCTCCTGCTCCAGCGTGACCGGCTCCGCCTCGGTTTTGGCATCCAGCGAGGCACCGCCGGTGCCTTTCGGCTCCGAGGACTCGCCGCCCCTGCCCGCGCAGCCGCCGAGCAGGGATAGCACCAGCAGGGCAGCCACAGCCGCCCGCAATTTTCCGTTCCCATTCTTTCTCATCGCGTTCTCCCCATTAAAGACAAACTAAAATATGGATTATCCAAAGACATAATCATTTTAGCACACAGACAATCCCCGCTAAAATACGATTTCCGATTTGTCAACTGCCACATTGGAAATATTGGCTCTTTATTTTTGGGCCGCGGTAGTGTATAATGAGGAAAAATTGTGTCGTGGATGTGTGGGAAGATGAAATTTTGCGATAAGCTGAACGAATATATCGGGGCGCTGGCCTGCACCGCCAAGGAGCTCAGTGAGCAATCGGGCATCTCGGCGGCGACCATCAGCCGTTACCGTTCGGGAGAACGGGTGCCGGAAACGGAAAGCGAAGCCTTTTCGCTTTTGGTCAGGGCACTTCTCCGCATCGCTGCGGCCAAAGGCACCCCGCTTGATGAGGACGAGGTGCGCACCGCCTTTTCCGGGTGCGAGGATCTGGTTTCCGCCGATAAAGAGCAGCTGCGGCTGAATTTCAACACACTGATCTCGGTGCTGGATATCAACATTGCCCGGCTCTGCCGCAGCACGAATTACGACAGCTCCACCATATTCCGGTTCCGGAACGGCTCCCGCCGACCCGCCGACCCCGTGCAGTTTGCCGAGGCCATTGCCGCCTTTGTGGCCGGGGAGCCAAAGGAGGCACCGGAGCTTAGTGCCCTGGCCGAGCTGATCGGATGCACCACAGAGGACATTGCCGACCCATCGGCGCGGTATACCGCGCTGCGCAGCTGGCTGCTGGAGGAGCGGGAGCCACAGGCAGCCACCAGCAGTGTGGCCGATTTTCTGAACAAGCTGGACAGCTTCGACCTCAATGAATACATCAAGACCATCCATTTTGACGAGCTGAAGGTCCCGACGATGCCCTTCCAGCTGCCCACCACCAAGGCCTACTTCGGGCTGAAGGAAATGATGGAGAGTGAGCTGGATTTTCTCAAGGCAACCGTGCTGTCCAAATCCATGCAGCCGGTCACGATGTACAGCGATATGCCGATGACGGAAATGGCGAAGGACCCCGAATTTCCGAAAAAGTGGATGTTCGGTATGGCCATGATGCTGAAAAAAGGGCTGCACCTGAACCAGATCCATAATCTGGATCGCTCCTTTGAGGACATGATGCTGGGGCTGGAAAGCTGGATACCGCTGTACATGACCGGGCAGATCTCCCCGTACTATTTCAAAAGCGTCCAGAATACAGTCTTCCTTCATTTTCTGAAGGTCTCCGGCGCCGCCGCCCTTTCGGGCGAGGCGATCTCCGGGTATCACGCCGACGGAAAATACTACCTGACCAAATCCAGGCGTGAGATGGAGTATTACCAGAAACGCGCGGATGAAATGCTGGAAAACGCCAACCCGCTGATGGACATTTACCGCAGCGAACGGGAAAATGCGCTGAACGCCTTTCTGCTGGCCGATGCCCACAGACCGGGCGGCCGCCGCAGTATTCTCTCGGCACCGCCCCTGTACACCGCCAACGAGGCTCTGCTGACCGGGATTCTCCGGCGCAATGGCATTGCCGAGGAGGAGCAGCAGCGCATCCTGAAGCATGCTGCGGCGCAGCGGCAGCGTGTGCTGCACATACTGGAGACCGAGAGCATAGAGGAGGAGATTGCGGGCATCACGGCGGAGGAATTCGCGGCTGCCCCACTGACACTGGAGCTTTCCGGCGTATTCTGTGAAAAGGATGTTGCCTATACCTACGAGGAATACCGGACCCACCTGGAGGAAACCGCCGCATTTGCCGCCGCACAGCCCCACTACACACTGAAAAAGACGGCGGCCCCCACCTTCCGCAATCTGCAGATACGGATCCATGAAGGGCAATGGGTGACGGTCTCCAAGGGCAAGGCGCCGGCCATCCACTTTGTCATCCGCCACCCAAAGCTGCGCGCAGCGATCGAGAATTTCATCCCGCCCGTTGTGGAGCAGGATTGAGCCGTAAATGTGATAGGGTGCCAACCGAGGTGTAACTATGCGTATCTTGTACTATTGTGAAGTCAATGCCATATGCGTCGTTATCCTGCTTTTGTTTGCTGATCAAATGCGCTATAAAAGTGACCGACGCTCATCCGCCAATCGGCTGTTCAGCCTGCTGCTGTGGACCACGGTCATTCTGTGCCTATCGGATATGGTGGCCGGCATCTGTCGCGGGCAGTCCTTCCGCGGCGCACACCTCCTGACCGAATTGAGCAATATGCTCTTCTTTGAAGCTATATCCGCCAGCAGCTTTCTGTGGATGCTATATGTGTTTGCACGGCTGCATCTGCTGGAAAAATCCCGCAGAGGCTTTTTCTGGTGGAGTCTCCCCTTCGTTCTCATTACGGCTGTTATACTGACCAATCCGCTCACGCACTTTGTATTCACCATAGATGCAGATAACCTGTACACCCGCAGCACCGGCATATACATCCATTGGGCGGTTTCCTGGTTCTATCTGCTGTGTCCCACCCTCCTCACCATACAGCGGATGCTCCGGGAGCCGAACAAGAACAAACGCCGGCAATTCCGTCCGTTTCTCTACTATATCGTTGCACCGGCGATTGCTGCCGTTGTTCAGATGGTGTTCTACGGCGTTACCATTTCTCAGGTCGGCATCACCGTTTCGCTTGTTGCACATTCTCTTGCCGAGCAAAACAATCAAATGCTTATAGACGCTCTGACCGGCCTGAACAACCGCTTTGGCTTCCAGAAATACTGTGATGAGCACACCCAGCGGCGCACAGAATTACCACTGTTTATCCTGCTTCTGGACATTAACCGTTTCAAACTGGTAAATGACCGCTTCGGTCATCCGGAGGGAGATCGTGCGCTGATCAATGTGGCTGCCGTCATCAAGGAAAGCTGCGAAAACGCCAGAGCCAAACTGTTCTCCTGCCGATACGGCGGGGATGAATTTCTGATTGCCGGATACAATTGTTCAGCGCAGGATATTGCCGATCTCAAGGCCCATATCCAGCAAAAGCTGCGGAACAAAAACGAAACCGAAAAATATCCCTATGTGCTTTCTGTCAGCATCGGCGCCGCCAGCGGCACCTGCCTGAACCCCGATGACATCGACCGTTTGGTGTTTTCAGCCGACGAGGAGATGTACCGCGAAAAAGAAAACGCCCATTCCGGGAACGCAGAATAAGCCGGCGGCCCTTTTCGATGCGATCGAAAAGGGCCGCTTCTTTTTGTCTGAAACTGTGTTGAATTGTTCATAATTGCACCGTATAATGAATATCAGTCGGGAAAAATCTGTAAGGAGCTGCTGCTATGAAAGAAGTAAAATCCCCCAAAAAGCCGCTGATCTACTACTACGGCATCGTTCTGCTGATTATTCTGGTGTTCAACATGGTCGTATCGCCCCTGCTGATGAACGCCCGGGTAAAAGAGGTGGATTACGGCACCTTTATGCAAATGATCGAGGAGAAAAACATCGGTAGCGTGGAGATTGACGACTCGGAGATCGTCTTCACAGACAAAAACAACGAACAGGTATACAAAACCGGCGAGATGAACGATCCGACCCTGACCGAACGGCTGTATGCCTCCGGAGCCAAATTCACCCGGAATATTGAACAGGGCACCTCGCCGCTGCTCAGCTTCTTTCTGACCTTTATCCTGCCCATCCTCATTTTTGCAGCGCTGGGGCAGTATATGGCAAAAAAGATGATGTCCCAGGCCGGCGGCCCGAACGCCATGGCCTTTGGCATGGGCAAGAGCAACGCCAAGGTCTATGTTCCCTCCAGCGACGGCATCCGCTTTGCTGATGTGGCTGGCGAGGATGAGGCGAAGGAGAACCTGGCCGAGATTGTGGACTACCTGCACAACCCGCAGAAGTATTCCGATGTGGGCGCCTCCATGCCAAAGGGTGTACTGCTTGTCGGCCCTCCCGGCACCGGCAAAACCATGCTGGCCAAGGCCGTGGCCGGCGAGGCCGGTGTGCCCTTCTTCTCCATGTCCGGCTCGGAGTTTGTGGAGATGTTCGTCGGCATGGGCGCCTCCAAGGTGCGTGACCTGTTCAAGCAGGCCAAGGAAAAGGCGCCCTGCATTGTGTTTATCGACGAGATTGATGCCATCGGCAAAAAGCGCGACGGCCAGCTTGGCGGCAATGATGAGCGTGAGCAGACCCTTAACCAGCTGCTGACCGAGATGGACGGCTTCGAGGGCAACAACGGCGTGATCATTCTGGCGGCGACCAACCGGCCGGAATCCCTGGATCCGGCGCTGACGCGGCCCGGACGCTTTGACCGCCGTGTGCCCGTTGAGCTGCCTGATCTGGCCGGGCGCGAGGCCATCCTGCAGGTACACGCGAAGAAGATCAAAACCGCGGACAATGTGGATTTTCACACCATTGCCCGCATGGCCGCAGGCACCTCCGGCGCTGAGCTGGCCAACATCATCAATGAGGCAGCCCTGCGGGCGGTGCGCAACGGGCGCACCGTTGTGGAGCAGGCCGATCTGGAGGAAAGCATCGAGGTCGTCATTGCCGGATACCAAAAGAAGAACGCCATCATGACCGATGCCGAAAAGAAGGTGGTGGCCTACCACGAAATCGGCCACGCACTGGTGGCCGCCCTGCAGACCGCCTCCGCCCCCGTGCAGAAGATCACCATTATCCCCCGCACCTCCGGTGCACTTGGCTACACCATGCAGGTGGAGCAGAACGACAAGGTGCTGATGACCAAAGAAGAACTGGAAAACAAAATCGCTACGCTGACCGGCGGCCGCGCGGCGGAAGAAATCGTGTTCGGGCAGATCACCACCGGCGCCTCCAACGATATTGAGCAGGCCACCAAGCTGGCGCGGGCAATGATCACCCGTTACGGCATGACGGACGAATTTGACATGGTCGCCATGGAGACCGTCAGCAACCAATACCTCGGCGGGGACACCACACTGGCCTGTTCCGCTGAAACGCAGAAGGAGATCGACCGCAAGGTGGTGAAGACCGTGAAGGCACAGCACGAAAAGGCGCGCCGCCTGCTGGCGGACAACCGCCAGAAGCTGGACGAGCTGGCCGGTCACCTGTACGAAAAGGAGACCATCACCGGCAGCGAATTCATGGCCATTCTGAACCGGACAGGAGGCGCAGCGGTATGAGACGGAAAAACGCCATCGGATGGGGTGAGCTGGTCATTGGGCTGCTGCTGATCGCTCTGGGGATTTTCACACTTGTGCGTCCGGAGGGGGTACTGACCGGAACGGTTGTGCTCTACGGTGTAATTGCCGTGGTACTGGGCATTGAGGACATTGTGGCGTATGTGCGGCTGTCCCGATTTACCGGCTTCGGGCCCATGCTATCGCTGGTTTCGGGGATCCTCAGCGTGATGTGCGGCGTTATGTTGGTGGCCAACCCCAACCTGGGGAAATGGGCGCTGACGATCCTGGTGCCGGTGTGGTTCATCGCCCACTGCATCTCCGGGCTGGCACACGCCGCCCCGCTGCGCCTGCTGGGCGATCCGTTCTACTACGCCCTTACCCTGACGCTGAACATCCTGGGGCTGCTCCTCGGCCTGATGATGCTGTTCAGCCCGGCGCTATCCTTCCTGACCCTCCGCGCTGTCAGCCTGCTGGTCGGCATATATCTGCTCCTGTTTGGTCTGGAAAGCGTTATTGCCGCTTTCCTCCGCCGCAACAGCGATTGGTAAGCAGGAGGGATACGCTATGTCGCAGATCACCAAACGCGCCCTGGAGCAATCGCTCAAGAATCTGCTGCTGAAAAAGCCGCTGACTAAGATCACCATCAACGATATCGCCGATGACTGCGGCATCAACCGCATGACCTTTTACTACCACTTCAAGGACATCTACGATCTGGTGGAATGGGCCTGCATGGAGGATGCCCGCAAAGCCCTGGAGGAAAACAAAACCTACGACACATGGCAGCAGGGCTTTCTGCAGATCTTTGAAGCAGTGCGCAGCAACAAGCCCTTTGTGATGAATGTCTACCGCTGTGTGCACCAGGAACAGGTGGAAAAATACCTCAAGCCCCTCGTAGACGACCTGATCCTGGGCGTGATCAACGAGGAGGCGGTCGGCATGACCGTGCGCGAGGAGGATAAGGACTTCATCGCGCAGGTCTACTCCTACATCTTTATCGGCCTGATGCTGGACTGGATCAAGGACGATATGCGCGAGGATCCGGCGGACATCGTGGAGAGGCTGGGTAAGCTGATCAAGGGTTCGGTTTCCGCCGCTCTGGCGAAATTCAAGCGGTGATTTTTTAAGCATATTCCGCAATTTGATAAAATTTTCGGCACTTCCCCGCTCCGTGATAAAAGTCTTATCACGGAGCTTTTTCTGTTTATTGTAAAAACCGGAAACAGGGATATACTGTAAACAGAAACCAAAAAACATCAGGAGGTCTTGTATATGTATTACTCTGCCGGAACCTATGAATCCTTTGCCCACCCGGAAAAGCCGCAAGGCGTAGATAAAAAATCTGCCTATATCATCGGCACCGGCCTTGCCGGCCTGACGGCCGCCTTCTACCTTGTCCGCGACGGACAGATGAAGGGGGAACACATCCACCTGCTGGAAAAGCTGGAGCTGGCCGGCGGCAGCTGCGACGGCCGCAAGGATGTGACCAAGGGCTTCTTCATGCGCGGCGGGCGCGAGATGGATAACCATTTTGAAGTGATGTGGGACACCTTCCGCGATGTGCCGTCCATTGAAACGCCGGGCGTTTCTGTGCTGGATGAATACTACTGGCTGAACAAGCACGATCCGAACTATTCGCTCTGCCGGGCCACGGTGAACCGCGGCGAGGACGCCCACACCGACAAGAAATTTGCGCTGGATAAGGAATCCGCGCTGGCACTGTCCAAGCTGTTCCTCACCCCGGAAAAGGATCTGGAGGACAAAAAGATCTCGGATGTGCTGCCGGAGTCCTTCTGGGACACCAATTTCTGGCTGTACTGGCAGACCATGTTCGCCTTCCAGCGCTGGTCCAGCGCCCTGGAGATGAAGCGCTATCTGTGCCGCTATGTGCACCATATCGACGGGCTGCCGGATTTCAGCGCCCTGCGGTTCACCAAGTACAACCAGTATGAGAGCATGATCCTGCCGCTGGTGAAATACCTGGAGGCACACGGCGTACACATTGAGTACGGCATGGATGTTAAAAATGTCATCATCGCAACTGAGGGCGATAAAAAGGTTGCTAAGCAGATTGTCTATGTGAAGGGCGGCAAGGAGCAGACCATCGACCTGATCGAGGACGACCTGGTGTTCATCACCAACGGCTGCTGCACCGACACCTCCTGCTACGGCGACCAGACCCATGCGCCCGACCTGTCGCAGGTGAAAAACGGCTACGGCGAATCGTGGGATATGTGGAAAGCCATCGCAGCCCAGGCGGAGCACGGCGAATACGGCAATCCGGACAATTTCTGCAGCGACATCGACGCCACCAACTGGATGAGCGCTACCGTCGCCACCTCCGATGACGAGGTGATCCAACACATCATGAACATCTGCAAGCGGGACCCCCGCAGCGGCAAGGTGACCACCGGCGGCATTGTCACCGTGAAGGACAGCACCGACCACTGGTATCTCTCCTGGACCATCAACCGTCAGCCGCAGTTCAAGGCGCAGGACAAGAACATGGTGCTTGTGTGGCTGTATTCGCTGCATACCGACCGCGAAGGCAACTATGTGAAGAAGGCCATGCGCGACTGCACCGGTGAGGAGGTATGCCGCGAGTGGCTGTACCACATCGGTGTGCCGGAGGAGCGGATTGAAGCGCTGGCACACGACGCCTGCAACACCACCACCTGCTTTATGCCGTATATCAATGCCTTCTTCCAGCCGCGCAAGGAGTCTGACCGCCCGAAGGTGGTGCCGGATGGCGCTGTAAACTTTGCCTTCATCGGGCAGTTTGCCGAGACGCCGCGCGACACCATCTTTACCACCGAATATTCCATGCGCACCGGCATGGAATCGGTCTACACCCTGCTGGATATCGACCGCGGCGTGCCGGAGGTCTGGGGCAGCAAATACGATGTGCGGGAGCTGCTGCGCGCCTGCTACTACGCCATTGATAAAAAGCCGCTCAGCGAGGCGCCGCTTTCCTTTGCGGAAAAGGAGCTGCTGAAGATCGCCCTGAAAAAGGGCAAGGGAACGGACATTGAGCTGCTGCTGAAAGAAAGCGGCCTGATCGAATAACCCTGCCAAGAGCAAACGCCAAAGGGCGGTGGATACCAAATTGGTATCCACCGCCCTTTTCGGTCGTGTTCACAGTGGAATATCCGCCGGATAGGCCGTATCAATGAGGCAGCAGCGCAGCCCGTGCGCCCGGCAACCCTGCAGCACAGCGGCATTATCCTCACACAGTGCCTGCAGGGTGCACGCGCTGTCATCCAGCCGTTTCTCGATCACGCTGGCATAGCGGCAGATATCCGCAAAATGCGTCCGGATATACCGCTCACTCATCACCAGGCAGATATACCGCATCTGCGCCAGCTGCGCCGGTGTAAACTCCTTTTGCCAATCAAACGGGATATAGCAGCCCTCCACAATCAGGTTCTGGGCATTTTCCAGCGCGGTTTTGATCATTTCACGCACGATCGGCCACAGATAGGCCGTCAGCGCTGCATCCCCGCTGGCCGGCGTCAGCGCCGTATGGCCGCTGCGGATCAGCCCCATCTTCAGGTGATCAATCGAGAGATACGGATACCGGTATTGTTCCAGCAGCCGCTGTGCCAGCGCGGTCTTGCCGGTGTGGGACGCCCCGGCAATCAGAATGATCACAGCCATACCTCCTGACAGAGCAAAAAGCAGCCTGGCCGCCAAAAGGCGACCCGGCTGCTTTTGTGCTTTTTCTCACAGCCTACAGCTCTTTGCCGCACTTGTTGCAATAGGCGGCGTCCTCCGGATTGGTTCCGCCGCACGCAGCGCAGGTCTTCTTGCCGCGGCTGTTATCAATCTCCGCCTGCAGGCGGGCATTTTCCGCATTCAGCTCATCCACCTGCTTGAGCAGCTCCTCAACGGTCTCCTCCGGGAGCTCTGCGCCATTGCGGCGGCTTTCGTACAGCAGACGGCCGAGAGCCTCCATCGTTACCTCGATGGCATGCTCATTTTCCGCAATCTTGAGCTTGGATTTCGCCAGACCGGCCACATCCGTCGCCTTACGGCCGGCTGCTTCGGCCAGCTCCTTTGCCTTGCATACAACATCTTCCCAGGTTGTCATGATAACCGCTCCTTCACCTTATGGATTTGCTTATATTATACATCCGCACAGGCAGTTTTGCAATGCTTTTCGTAAAATTCCGGCACCGCATTCTTGCGGGCCAGCATCTCCTCCAGTCCCGTATTGTATTCATACGGGAACTTATAATTGAATATGCGCTCCAGATAATCGCTGCCGGGCTTTTTCAGCTTGCTGACGGCGCCCGCGCCGCAGGCCAGGATGGTATGGGTCTCATCCATGATGTACACATTGTACAGGCCCTCGAAGCCCGGCTTCGCCCAGCCGACATTTTCCTGGTTGCCCACCGTGCGGCTTTGCCGGTACAGGTAATACGGCCGGTAGCCGGCAGCCGGCAGCCGGTCGGCGGAAAGCTGCACCATACGCACCGCATCGTCCTTCACACGGTAATCCGCCCGGTGCTGCAGCATCAGGTTGGAGGCACGCTTCATGGACAGCGTATGCACGGTCACGCTTTCCGGCTGCAGCTGCAGGATCCTTTCCAGCGTATCGGCAAAGCCGGCGTAAGTATCCCCCGGCAGGCCGGCGATCAGATCGGTATTTACATTGGCAAAGCCGACCTGCCGCGCCAGATCAAACGCCGTATAGAACTGCTCCACCGTATGGCGGCGGCCGATGGCATCCAGCACCGGCTGCTGCAGGGTCTGCGGATTGATGCTGACACGCCCGACACCGGCGCGGCGGATAACCTCCAGCTTTTCCCGCGTTACGGTGTCCGGCCGGCCGGCCTCCACCGTATATTCCCGCAGGTGGCTCAGATCAAAGCAGCGCTCTACGGTATCCAGCAGCCGGGAAAGCTGCTCCGGCGAAAGCGTGGTCGGCGTACCGCCGCCAAAATAGACCGTTTCCAGCCGCAGACCGAGCCGTGCAGCCAGCCCGCCCGTATAGGCAAGCTCCCGGCACAGCTGCTCCACATAGGTGGGGATCAGCCGCCTGGCCTGCACCACAGTCTGCGAAACAAAAGAACAGTAATCACAACGGGTGGGGCAAAACGGGATGGAGACATACAGGCTGAAGGAATTGGGCGCAGAAAGCGCCAGCAGCTCATCCTCCACCCCCAGCGTCTGGCGGCAAAGCGCCGTCTTCTCCTCGCTGACCAGCAGCCGGTCGCGCAGATAGGCCAGCGCGGCGGCCTCCCCCTGCTCCCGCACCAGGCGGCGCAGCAGCTTGACCGGCCGCACACCCGTCACCAGCCCCCATTTCTGTGTAAAGCCGAGCAGCTTAACAAGCAAATGGTACAGCAGAGTACACAGCCACAGCTCACACTCGTCTGCCGGGGACGCCGGCGGCAGAAGCGTCTCCTGCTGCTCGTCAAAGCCGTCCAGCACCAGCCGGCAGCAGAGGCGCACCCCCTGGGCATCGGCCGCCATGCAGCAAAATGCCTGTACGCCATCCGTCGGCGCCGGCGCCGGCAGTGTCTCCACCACCTGCGTGACGATCTTCTCCTGCGGCAAAAACAGGCGGCTGACATTCTCCAATTCAAAGTGGAAATCATTTCCCTGTAAATACAGCTTCATCCGGTTACTTCCATGCCTCCGCCATATATCCGTTATTTTTCCGCTCATCCTCCAGCGTGGTCGGCTCCCCGTGGCCGGGGTACACCCGCCGGTCACCCGGCAGCTCTGCCAGCTTTTTCAGCGAACGGCGCAGCACGGCGGCATCCCCACCGGGGAAATCCGTGCGGCCGACGCTGCGGCAGAAAAGGGTATCTCCGCTGAGCAGCCACTCACCGGTATCCAGGCAGATGCCGCCCGGCGTGTGGCCGGGGGTCTCCAGCACCCGCAGGGTACACGCCCCCAGCGGCAGGGTATCCCCCTCATACAGCCGGCGGCCGGCCCGCAGCGGCGGTATGGCTGTGCCATCCGCCAGCAGCGCCGTCAGGTTGCGGCAGGCGTCGGTCAGCGCCGGCTCATCCCCCGCCCCAACCAGCAGCGCAGCTCCCGTTGCCCGGCACACAGCATCAGCCGCCAGCATATGGTCAAAGTGCGCATGCGTCAGCACCACCCCAAGAATATGCAGCGAAAGCGCCTGCACCGCCTGCAGCAGCCGCTGCGGCTCATCCCCCGGATCCACCACATAGCCGCTGCCGCCCGGGCAGTCGTACAAGATATAGCAATTGGTCTCCAGCGCGCCCACCGGCAGCGCCATGATCTGCAGCTGACTCATTTCTTCTTCCACTCTTCCGTATCCAGCAGGATGGTAACCGGCCCGTCATTCAGCAGCTCCACCTGCATATCGGCGCCAAATACGCCGGTTTGTACCTCGGCCACGCCGGCCTTCTTCAGTTCGCTGACCACCGTCTCAAACAGCGGCAGCGCCGTCTCCGGCCGCGCTGCAGCAAAGAAATCCGGCCGCCGGCCGTGCCGGGTATCGGCGCACAGCGTAAACTGCGATACCGCCAGCACACCACCGCCGATATCCAGCACTGAGCGGTTCATCTTTCCGCTCTCATCGCGGAATACCCGCAGATTGGCCACCTTCTGCGCCAGCACGGCCGCCTCGGCAGCTGTATCTTCCTGCTGTACGCCCACAAGCAGCAGCACGCCGGCCGCGACTGCGCCGACTACTTCGCCATCCACCGTCACACTGGCGTGAGATACCCTTTGGAAAACCGCTTTCATGCCATCCGTCCTTTTTCTGTCATATCGTGGCGCGCTGCACGCTGTCCACGCCCTCTACCTCTTTGAGCCGCTGGATAACCAGCTGCAGGTGCTCCACGCTGCTGACGGCCAGCGTCATGGTGATCACCACGCCGTTGTTGTCCGTCTCCCGCGCATTGACCGCATGCAGCGGAATGTGCATATTGGCCAGCACCATAGTCAGGCTAAGCAGCAGATTATTGCCATTGTGGGCATGGATGCGCAGATTGGCATGGAATTCGCTTTTCAGGCTCTCCTCCCACTGCACCCGCACCCACCGTTCACGGTTGGGGGCGTTTTCCAGATCCTTCGGCACATTGGTGCAGTCCCGCCGGTGCACCGAAACACCGTAGCCGCGGGTGATAAAGCCGATCACCGGGTCACCCGGCACCGGGTTGCAGCACTGGGCAAATTTGACCAGGCAGTTATCCATATTCTCAATAATCACGCCGCCGTGGTTTTTCACCCGGCGTGCCGGCGGCGTCTGCGGAGCCGGCGGCGCCGCCTGGATCTGATCCTCCCGCTGCAGGCGGGCATATTCCTCCCGGATGCGCGGCATCAGGCGGGAAAGCAGCACGCCGCCGTAGCCGATGGCGGCATAGAAATCATCCAGCGTATCGCAGTGCTGCTTTTTGGCCTGCTCCAGCAAAAAAGCCTCCATCTTATCCTGCGGCAGCCGGATCAGGTTGCGGGAAAGCTCCCGCTCCAGCTCAGCGCGGCCCTGCTGGATATTCTCCTCGCGGCGTTCCCGCTTAAACCAGCTGCGGATCTTATTGCGCGCCTCGCCGGTGTGCACGATGTTCAGCCAATCGCGGCTCGGCCCGTGGTCGGCCGCCGAGGTGGTCAGCACCTCCACAATCTCGCCGGTCTTTACCCGGTAATCCAGCGGCACAATACGGCCATCCACCTTGGCGCCGACCATGCGGTTGCCCACCGCCGTGTGGATGGCATAGGCAAAGTCGATCACCGTGCTGCCCACCGGCAGGGTAATCACATCCCCCTTGGGGGTGAAAACAAACACATCCTCGATATCCAGGTCGGTCTTGATGCTGCGCACGATATCCTCGGCGTCATCCACATCCTTCTGGTTCTCGATGAACTGGCGCACCCAGGCCAGACGCTCATCCAGCTTATCCTGCTTGCGGATGCCGAGCTTGTATTTCCAGTGCGCCGCGATACCGTATTCCGCCGTATAGTGCATCTCCCAGGTACGGATCTGCACCTCAAAGGGGATCTTCTCTTTTCCCACCACGGTGGTGTGCAGGGACTGGTACATATTCGGCTTGGGGGTAGAGATGTAGTCTTTGAACCGGTTTGGCAGCGGGCGGAACATCTCATGCACCAGGCCGAGGGCATTATAGCAGTCGTTGACGCTGTCCACGATCACCCGCACAGCGTAGATATCGTAGATCTCATCAAAGGCGTGCCCCTGGATATACATTTTGCGGTAGATGCCGGCGATGCTCTTGATCCGGCCGGACATCTGCGCCTTGAGACCATATTCCGCCAGGCGGCTCTGGATACGCTGCTGAATGTCCTCCAGAAAGGCCGCCCGCTCATTTGCCCGCAGGGCCAGATTGTCCTCGATCTCCTTGTAGGCGACCGGATCCAGCACCCGCAGCGACAGATCCTCCAGCTCCTCCTTGACCGCCCGGATACCAAGGCGGTGTGCCAGCGGGGCGTAGATATCCAGGGTCTCCCGCGCTTTATCCCGGCGTTTCTGCGGATCCCAGCCGTCACTTGTACGCATATTGTGCAGGCGATCCGCCAGCTTAATGATCATCACGCGGATATCCTGCGACATGGCCAGCAGCATCTTGCGGACATTCTCTGCCTGCTGCTCCTCACGGGTGGAAAAGGTCATTTTGGTGATCTTGGTCACCCCATCCACCAGCTTCGCCACATCCTCGCCGAAGCGGGCAGCGATCTCCCGCAGCTCGATGCCGGTATCCTCCACCACATCATGCAGCAGGCCGGCCACGACCGAGTCGCTGTCCATGCCCATCTCCACCAGGATACAGGCCACATGCAGCGGATGGCAGATATACTCCTCCCCGGAGCGGCGGCGCTGGCCGGCATGTGCCTTGGTTGCCATCTCCACCGCCTCATGGATGCGCTCCGTCTGGTAGGGTTTACCACTTTCGGCCAGCAGTGCATCCAGCTGCGCGATCACATCTTCCCGTTTTTCCGGTTCACGCATCCGTCATCCCTCCTCTGCAAGATATTGCCACAGCGGTGTAGCAGCCAGATCAGCCTTGTTCTGCGCCGGCAGCACGGTCAGGCACAGGCACTCGCCGCGGTCCTCCACCTGCAGCAGGCCGGCCTCACGCCACAGCTCCAGCGCCGCCAGCAGCCGGAGCGCCGGCACCGGCGTCTCCTGCCGCTCAGCCGTGCGGGCCGCAGCATACTGCAGATGCTCCAATGTGCCCTGCCACACGCCGCAGCGGTGCAGTAAAGTATACAGCCTTGCCAGCAGCGGCCGATCCGGCAGGATAGCCTCTGCCGCCGGCTTTGCCTCCCGGCGCATCACGCTTTCAAACAGGGCGATATCCGCCGCCAGTGCCTCGCGGTCTGTTGCGGCATAACCGATATCCCGCGCGCACAGGCTCACAGACAGTATACCCCGGTATTCGTTTTTCTCCAGCGAGACAATACAATTGACCAACGAGCCACAGGGAATTGGCAGCTCCTGCGGCGTTGTCTGGAATTTCATCACATTCACCCGCACGCCATCCCGGCTCATGGAAAGGCGCAGATGCTTGCCGCCGCCAAGGGCGGTGATATTATCCAGCCGCATATTGCACAGGGCAAACAGCGGTGCCGGATTTCCGGAGCCGTATGGCTCCAGCACCTCCAGCAGCGCCAGCTTTTCGGTGTCGATCTGCCCCGGCCGCAGCCGCAGCGCCACCGACAGGGCAGCCGTGGGCATCTGCGGGCAGGCGGCTGCCGCATAGCGGTTCAGCGCCCGGCGCAGGTCATCCACCCGCTCCCGCCGCACGGTCAGGCCGGCCGCCTGGTCATGGCCGCCGTAGGCCTCCACCACCCCGGCGCAGGCTTCCAGCGCCGGCACCAGCGAAAAGCCCGGCAGGCTGCGCCCGGAGCCGTGTACCATCTCCCCCTGCGCCGAAAGCACAAAGGCCGGCTTGCCGTATTTCTCCGTCAGGCGTGCCGCCACAATGCCCAGCACACCGTTCTGCCATCCATCGCCGCACACCAGCAGCAGCCGATCGTACAGCCACAGCGGATTTTCCGCCAGCTGCGCCTCCGCCTGTGCCAGCACCTGGCGGCTGACCTCCTGCCGCTGTCCGTTCAGCTGCTGCAGCTCAGCCGCCAGCGGCTGTGCGGTAGCCTCGTCCGCCGCCACCAGCAGGCGGAAGGCCACATCCGGATCCGCCATGCGGCCGGCGGCATTCAGCCGCGGCGCCAGCGTAAAGGCAATGCCGGTGGCGGTCAGCGGCTTCTCCGCGCACCCTGCCACCTGCCGCAGCGCCACGATCCCCGGCCGGCGACTGTCATTCAGCAGCTGCACGCCGCGCCGCATCAGATCCCGCATAAACCCGCGCAGCGGCATGGCATCCGCCAGCGTACCCAGGGTCAGCAGATCGCCGTATTCCTGCAGGATGGACTCGCCATCCCCCTCCAGCGCGCACAGCAGCATAAATGCCACACCCACACCGGCATAATCCTTGCAGGGGCTTTCACAGTCCGCACGCTGGGGATCCACCACCGCCACCGCGGCCGGCAGCTGCGCCGGCGGCTGGTGGTGATCGGTCACGACCAGCTCCATGCCGGCTCCGGTGATCGCGGCAGTCTCAGCGGGTGTCAGGGAGATACCGGTATCCACCGTTACGATCAGCTGCACACCCTGCTGCGCTGCCCACGCAATATCCGGCGCATGCAGGCCGTAGCCATTCTCCCGCAGCGGCAGGCGGTAAAGCACATCCGCCCCCTGCCGCTGCAGATAGGTATACAACAGGGCTGTGGCGGTGATGCCGTCCACATCGTAATCGCCGTAAATGAGAATGCGCTCATGCCGGTCGATAGCGGTCTGTATCCGCTCCGCCGCCACATCCATATCCGCAAAGGCAAAGGGATCGGCCTCCTCATCCTGCCCGGTCAGAAAACGCAGGATCTCCTCCGGCGATGTCAGGCCGCGCGCCGTCAGCAGCAGCGCCAAAAAGGGGTTCAGCTCACAGCTTTCCGCCATTTCCGCCGCCAGCGCTTTATCCAGCGGCGCCATCTCCCAGCGCTTGATCCGCATCCGTTGCCCTCCCTTGCCCGATTTTTCCTTATAACATATCGTATATCATAGCATTTTTTGCGACAGTATTCAACTGCCCAGCGGATTTTTTTCAAAAAAACTGCTCCTGCAATGGCTGTGGCCGGTTTTCCACCGGCGAACCTGCCGTTTTGTACAAATCGTTTCGACATTCCGCAGCCGGTTATTGCAAACTTGCTGTTTTTTCTGCAGTCTCCAATTTTATCTTGCTTTTCCGTTTGTCCATCGTGTATAATGAAATGTGTTGATTATTGGGGTATTTTGTGCGTTGCGGCGCACCGGCGGCTGTTTTCTAAACGGAGGATTCAATCAAATATGGCTATTGATCTGCACTGTCACTCAAGGATGTCCGACGGTTCCATGGGCATCGAAGAAATGATCGCCACGGCAAAGCGGCGGGGACTGACCGCTATCGCCATCACCGACCATGACGCCATCGCCGGCGCCACCCGCGCTGTGATGATCGGCAAGCGACAGGGCATTGAGGTACTGCCGGGCATTGAGTTTTCCGCCACCGACCCCCGTACCAAGGGAAAAGTGCACATCCTCGGCTATCTGTGTGACAGCCCCGACCGTCTGGAAGGGCTGTGCCGGCAGATCGCGGCAGGCCGTCGGACGGCCGCGGCCGAAATGATCCGCCGCGTGCTGCGCTATTACCCCATTGTACCGGAGAGCATTACCCGCTGCGCCGCCGGCAGCACCGCCATCTTCAAGCAGCATATCATGCACGCACTGATGGATGCCGGCTACACCGATTCTATCTACGGCGAGGTATACGACAAGCTGTTTTCCCCCACCGGCGGTTGTGCAAGGGTAGCCATCCCCTACCCCGATGTACGCACGGTCATCGACCTGATCCACAGCGCCGGCGGTCTGGCCGTGATCGCCCACCCTGCCGCCTATCATAACGAGGACCTGATGGAGGAGCTGACGGCGTGCGGCCTGCTGGACGGCATAGAGGCCTGGCACCCCGATCACAGCCCGGAGACGGCCGCGCAGCTGGCGGATTTTGCCGCGCAGCACGGCCTTGTGGCCACCGGCGGCAGCGATTTCCACGGCATGTACGCCAAAAGCCACCGCCCGCTCGGCAACAGCGATGTGCCGCCGGAGACCGTACGGCTGCTGATCAACTATAAAAACAAAAAACGGCGCGCCTGAGACGGCGTACCGGATGCGGAGGGATTTTTATGGCATACGAATATCGCCCGCAGGGCGTGTGCGCCCGCGGAATTACCTTTGACATTGAAAATGGCTGCGTAACCAATGTCCGCTTTGACGGCGGCTGCAACGGCAACACGCAGGGAGTCGCCCGTCTGGTCGAGGGCATGCCGGTGCAGGAGGCTATCCGCCGGATGGCCGGCATCCGCTGCGGCTTCAAAACCACCTCCTGCCCTGACCAGCTGGCCAAAGCGCTGCAGGCCGCCCTGGAGGAGGCCGCACAAAGCACGGCGGACACCGCCGCAAAATGATTTCCACCGGAGGTCGCCGCACTGTGGCGGCCTCTTTTCTGTTGTCGACACCAATCACACTGTAAAGGAGAATGCCTGTGCAGCTACCGCCTTTGTTCCTTTCCCGAATGCAGACACTGCTGGGGGAAGAACTGGCCGCATTTCTGGCAGCCTATGAGCGGCCGCTGCGGCGCGGCCTGCGGGTGAACACCCTGAAGCTGCCAACAGCGGCCTTCCGCCGCCTATCCGCCCTGCCGCTGGAGCCAGCGCCGTTTTCGCCGGACAGCTTTTACCTGGATATCCCCCACAAGGCCGGCAGCGACCCGCTGCACCACGCCGGCGCCTACTATATGCAGGAGCCGTCTGCCTGCTCGGCGGTCAGTGTGCTGGCACCGCAGCCCGGTGAACGGATACTGGATCTGTGCGCCGCACCGGGCGGTAAATCCGGGCAGATCGCTGCCGCCCTGCAAAACACCGGCCTGCTGTGGAGCAATGAGTATGTGCCGGCACGCGCCCGCATCCTGCAGCAAAATCTGGAACGGCTGGGGGTACGGCGCGGAGTGGTCTCCTGCAGCGATACCGGCCGGCTGTGCGCCGGGCTGGCCGGCTGGTTTGATGCCGTGCTGGTGGACGCCCCCTGCTCCGGCGAGGGAATGTTCCGCAAGGAGCCGCAGGCGCTGGATGGCTGGAGCCTGGACAATATCCACCTGTGTGCCACCCGGCAGCAGGAGATCCTGCAGAACGCCGCAGCGGCCGTGCGGCCCGGCGGGCGGCTGGTCTATTCCACCTGCACCTTCGCCCCGGAAGAAAACGAGGGGGTCATCGCTGCCTTTTTGCAGCAGAACCCGGACTTTTCCCTGCAGCGGATTGCCGTACCGTGGGGATGCAGCGGCTTTCCGGTTCAGGCGCTCCGCGCCTTTGTGCCGGCGATCGCCGGCACGGCCGACCTGACCGCCTGCCGCCGGATCCTTCCCCAGCACGGCGGCGAGGGACATTTCATCGCGCTGCTGCGGCGGGACGGCAATGCCGCCGGTCCCCTGCCCGCAGCCTACGAGCCGCCGAAAAATGATCCCCACAGCGCCGCGGCAGCCGACCTGTATGCCGGATGCTTCCGGCAGCCGCCGGAGGGCGTATTTGTCACCCACGGTGAGTTGGTGCGTCTGCTGCCGCCGGAACTGCCGGCGCTGACAGGGCTCGCTGTGCTGTCGGCCGGCATCGCCGCAGCACAGGTATGCAAAAACCGCCTGGAACCCTGCCACGCCGCCTTTATGGCGGCCGCACCGGCGGATTGCCGCCGGGGGCTGGAGCTGCCACCCGACAGCCAGGAACTGGCCGCATTCCTGCACGGTGCGGAGCTGCCCTGCGCCGGCGAAAACGGCTGGACAGCCGTCGCCACCGCCGGGCTGACCACCGGCTTCGGCAAATGCGCCGGCGGCCGGCTGAAAAACCGGTATCCCAAAGGTCTGCGGCTGCTATAAGATACCACTGGCCCGGCCTGGCCAGCGCCGATTTGTAAATTTTTTTTGCTTTTGCAGTTTTTGCGTATATCCTCTTGCAAATATAGCGAAAATCGTATACAATAGGCGTGTTGGATTGTTACCTATTTAACAGGCAATCACATTTAGGAAAGGATGTTATGTATGAGCTATCTCAACAAAAAGACCGTAGAGGATCTGGAGGTTGCCGGCAAGCGCGTGCTCGTCCGCTGCGACTTCAATGTGCCGATGAAAGACGGCAAGATCACCAGCGATAAGCGCATCATCGGCGCCCTGCCCACGATCCGCTACCTGCTGGAGCATGGCGCGAAGGTCATCCTGTGCTCCCACATGGGCAAGCCCCACAGCATTTTCACCGAGGGCTTTGGCCTGAACAAGAAAGAAAAGGCCGCCGTGTCCGCCCTGCCGGAGGCCGAGCAGGAGGCTGCCAAGGCTGAGTATATCCAGAAGGCGCTGGCCGGCGATGCGAAGAAATTTACCCTCAAACCGGTGGCTGACCGCCTCAATGAGCTGCTGGACGGCAAGGTGACCTTTGCCACCGACATCATCGGCGACGACGCCAAGGCCAAGATCGCCGCGCTGAAGGACGGCGAGGCGGTTCTGCTGGAGAATGTGCGCTTTGATGCCCGCGAGACCAAGAACGACGCCACCTTTGCCAAGGCGCTGGCGGATCTGGCTGAGCTGTATGTGAACGATGCCTTCGGCACAGCGCACCGCGCCCACGCCTCCACCGCCGGTGTGGCAGACTATCTGCCCTCTGCCTGCGGCTACCTGATCCAGAAAGAGATCACCGTGATGGGCAAGGCTCTGGACGATCCCAAGCGCCCGTTTGTGGCCATCCTCGGCGGCGCCAAGGTATCCGACAAGATCGGCGTGATCAACAACCTGCTGGACAAGGTGGACACCCTGATCATCGGCGGCGGCATGGCCTACACCTTCATGCGCGCCATGGGCAACAATGTCGGTACCTCCCTGTGCGAGGAGGATAAGCTGGATCTGGCCCGCGAGATGATGCAGAAGGCCAAGGATAAGGGTGTCAACTTCATCCTGCCGGTGGATAACATCATCAGCCGCGATTATGACGAGTCCGCTCCGTTTATGCGCATCTACTCCGACGCCATCCCGGACGGCTGGATGGGCATGGACATCGGTCCCACCACCCAGGAGCTGTTTGCCAAGTCCCTCGTTGGCGCCGGCACGGTGATCTGGAACGGCCCGATGGGCGTGTTTGAATGGGAGAACTTCTCCAAGGGCACCATCGCCGTGGCGAAAGCGGTAGCCGACAGCGGCTCCATCTCCATCATCGGCGGCGGCGACTCGGCAGCGGCCGTGGAGAACCTGGGCTTTGCGGACAAGATGACCCACATCTCCACCGGCGGCGGCGCTTCCCTCGAATTCCTGGAGGGCAAGGTGCTGCCCGGCATCGCCTGCCTGGACGATAAAGACTGAGAATAGGAAAGGACAGGAGCACTATGGGTAAGTATGTGATTGCCGGCAACTGGAAAATGAACAAAACGCCGGCCGAGGCAACCGAACTGATCGAAAGCATCAAGCCGCTGGTCGCAGACGCAGCGTGTGATGTAGTCGTGGGCGTCCCCTTTGTGGATCTGCCGGCAGCGCTGGAGGCCACCAAGGGCACCAAGATCGGCGTTGCAGCGCAGAACTGCTACTGGGAGAAGAGCGGCGCCTTCACCGGCGAGATCGCAGCCGATATGCTGCGGGCGATGGGCGTTGGCTATGTCATCCTCGGCCACAGTGAGCGCCGCACCTATTTCGGCGATACCGACGCAACGGTCGCCAAGCGGGTACGCGGTGCGCTGGATGCCGGCCTGACGGTCATCCTGTGCGTCGGCGAGTATCTGGAGCAGCGTGAGCTGGGCATCACCGACGAGGTGGTGGCCATGCAGACCAAGATCGCGCTCAATGGCGTGAGCAAGGAGGAGCTTGCCCGCATCATCATCGCCTATGAGCCTGTGTGGGCCATCGGCACCGGCAAAACGGCTACGGCTGAGCAGGCCAACGAGGTCTGCGGCATGATCCGCCGGGTGATCGCCGGCCTGTACGACGGGGCAGCGGCCGAGGCCGTGACCATCCAGTACGGCGGTTCCATGAATGCCGGCAACGCCGCGCAGCTTCTGGCAATGTCGGATGTGGACGGCGGCCTGATCGGCGGCGCTTCGCTGAAGCCGAACGATTTTGCCACCATTGTGGCCGCAGCAAAATAACCATCACTGTTCCGTGCGGAGGGCGGGGCGTCCGCCCCACCCTCCGTTCTCTTTGCACAATCCCCAAGGAAAGGAAGAAACAACCATGAAAAAGCCTTTGACACTCATCATCATGGACGGCTTCGGCATCAATCCGGATACCTACGGCAATGCCATCAAAGCCGCCAAGACCCCCAACCTGACCAAACTGTTTGCGGAAAATCCCTACACCCAGATCGGCGCCTCCGGCATGGATGTCGGCCTGCCGGACGGGCAGATGGGCAACAGCGAGGTTGGCCACACCAATATGGGCGCCGGCCGCATCGTGTACCAGGAGTTGACCCGCATCACCAAGTCCATCCAGGACGGTGATTTCTTCGAGAATGAGGCGCTGAAGAACGCCATGGCTGCGGCCGCCAAGCCCGGTGCAGCACTGCACCTGATGGGGCTGCTTTCCAGCGGCGGTGTGCACAGCCACATCGACCACCTGGTCGGCCTGCTGGAAATGGCCAAGAAAAACGGCATTGAAAAGGTCTTTGTGCACTGCCTGATGGATGGCCGCGATGTCCCCCCCACCTCCGGCAAGGAATTTATCCAGCAGCTGCAGACGGAAATGGCACGCATCGGCGTCGGCCGGATCGCCACGGTGGCCGGCCGCTACTACGCCATGGATCGTGACAACCGCTGGGAGCGCGTGGAGAAGGCCTATGCTGCGCTGGTATACGGCGAAGGCGTACAGAACGCCGACCCCGTGGCCGCGATAGAGGCCTCCTATGCGGCGGATGTAACAGATGAATTTGTGGTGCCGGTGGTCTGCGCCGGCAAAGAGGGCGTGATCAAGCCGCATGACGCGGTGGTGTTCTTCAACTTCCGCCCCGACCGCGCCCGCGAGATCACCCGCACGCTGGTGGATCCCGACTTTACCGGCTTTGAGCGTAAAAACGGCTTCTTCCCGCTGACCTATGTGTGCATGACGCAGTATGATGCCACCATGCCCAATGTACAGGTGGCATTCCATCCGCAGTCGCTGAAGAATACGCTTGGCCAGTACCTGAGCGACAAGGGACTAACCCAGCTGCGCATTGCCGAGACGGAGAAGTACGCCCATGTGACCTTCTTCTTCAACGGCGGCGTGGAAAAGGAATATCCCGGCGAGGATCGTGCCCTGATCCACTCCCCCAAGGTGGCCACCTACGACCTGCAGCCGGAAATGAGCGCCTATAAGGTGTGCGATGAGGTTGTTGAGCGCATCCACTCCGGCAAGTACGATGTGATCATCCTCAACTACGCCAACTGCGATATGGTTGGCCACACCGGCGTGTTTGAGGCCGCCGAGGCCGCCGTGGAGGCTGTGGATACCTGCGTGGGCAAGACCGTTGCCGCCACGCTGGAGATGGGCGGTGTGGCGATGATCACCGCCGACCACGGCAATGCCGACAAGATGTACGAGGCAGACGGCTCCCCCTTCACTGCCCACACCACCAACCCGGTGCCCTTCTGCGTGGTTGGCAAGCCCTGCCACCTGCGCCAGAGCGGCGGACGGCTGGCTGACATTGCCCCCACCATGCTGCAGGTGCTCGGCCTGCCGCAGCCGGAGGAAATGACCGGCAAGTCCCTCATCGAGGAATAACGACAAATACTGAACCCCTGCGGCCGGCAAAGCATTCTGCTTTGCCGGCCTTTTTGTGCGAAACAACGGAAAAAGTAACAGCTTTGTTACAATCCTTGCATCCGGGGGGCGAATATGGTATAGTACCCAAGCAAGAAAAATTCCCGATAAAAAGTGAGGAGTCTCCCGAATGAAGGAAGCCCTGCGGCCTTACAGGCCGGATCTCCGACAGTCGTGGCAGGTGGCGCTTTTGCTCATCGCGCTCATCCCCCTGTTTCCGGAATACATCGCCTTTGCCCTGGTGATCGCTGCCGGCCTTTTCGGCTGGCACGCCCTGCGCAAAAGCGGCGAAAAACTGAAGATCGGCAAGATCGGCAAGCTGCTGCTGGTGTACATCGCATACACTGCCTGCTCGGTGATATACAGCCGCAACAGGCTCAGCTCGGCCGCCACAGCGGCCATGTGGCTGATCCTTTTTGTTGTGTATCTGGTGTGCAGCAATCTTCTCAGCGATACAGCGCGGTTTGACCTGTTCGTGATGTGGATGACGGCGGTGGCCGGCGTCGTCGGATTTATTGCCTGCTGCCAGTACCGCATCGCCTTTTTCACCCACGGCCAGACCACCGAGGTGTGGAAGTGGCTGGACAACATCGTTTATCAGGCACTGCCGATCAAACTGTGCCATGTCCCCTATGTTCTGCGGGCCTGCTCCACCTATGCCCACCCGAATATGCTATCGGAATACCTGACCATGGTGGCGCCGTTTGTGGTTTATTTCAATTTTCACGAGCGCCGCAAGGAGCTGCGTACCTTTTCCCGCATCTGCCTGTTCCTGACCTTTGGCGGGGTCATCTTCTCGTTCTCCCGCGGCGGGTACATTGCGCTGCTGGTGCTGCTGCTGGCCCTGGTGGTGCTGAATATCCGCCACCGCTTTGCGGCTGTGGCCATGTACATCTTCGGCGCCCTGCTGCTGATACCGGAAGAGGTCGTAGAGCGGCTGCTGACCATCCTGCCGAATATTTCCGGCGGCAGCAAGATCATTGAGGATGTCACCAGCGCCCCGGAGCTGACCTATACCACCACAGCCAGCATCATCAACAATGCCTCCGGCGATATGGGCATGGACGCCCGGTGGAAAATATGGCTGGAGGCTATCCACAGCTTCTGCCAGCGGCCGCTGTTCGGCGCCGGCGCCGGTGTGCAGACCACCTGGGATATGCTAACAGAAAGCGGTATTCCCTCCGGGGTTCATGCACACAACCTGGTGCTGGAACTGCTGGTGGAGGGCGGCATTATCGCCCTGATCCTGATGCTGCTGGTGGGCTTTATGTCCATCAAGAACGGCGTTGAGCTGATCCGCGCCGGATACAGCACCGCTTTCTGGGTCGGGTTTGCTGTGCTGGGCTGCATCATGTCCTTCTGCCTGCAGGGACTGGTGGACTACCCACTGATGTCCCCCAAGCTGATCTGCAATTTCATGATGCTGATCGGCATCACCGAACGCGTCATCCATCTGTACTCCGGCCGGGAAATTGCCATGCGGCGCGCCCTGCGCAAACGGCTGCGCAAAAAGGCTGCTAAACCCACAAGAGTCTGAGAATAAAGAAAAAAACACCGGCGGACAATTTTGCATTGTCCGCCGGTGTTTTTTGCATATAATCCCGCTCACCGCAGGCCGGCCCACAACAAAATAATGATCTGCCCCGGAATACCGATAACAAACACCAGCCACAGATTGTAGGACAGCAGGGTGAGGTAAAAGGCCGCCAGCACACTCCAAAGCAGCACTGAAATAATAAAGAAATTCCAGCGGCGATTGCCCCAGACGCTATTGAGCACCAGCACCACGATAGCCGTGACCGGCACTGCATAAACAAAGCAGAGCCAGTGCCGGGTGATATTATTGCCCAACATATCAATATTGACGAAGACAAAGGTGGCGATCAGCCACACCAGTACGCAGGAAATGGCAGTGATCAGCCGGTGATTGCGGCGCTGGCGGCGGGTATATTCCCGCTTGATCTCGGTTGCCTTCGGGTGATCCGCCTGCAAAAGATAGTCCACTGTCACATGGAACAGGTCGGCAATCTCTTTGAAGGTACCGATATCCGGCAGGGACTCCCCCCGCTCCCACTTGGATATAGCCTTATCCGAATAATTGAGACGCTCCGCCATCTCAAGCTGGGTCATATTTGCCGAACGGCGCAGCTGGCCGATATTGCCGGCCACAATCATTTTTAAGTCTTCCATCATCCGTCTCCTGCTGTCAAAAGAAAATGCTCCGGCGCCGCAGACCGTCCACAGCTGTGCGGCCGGCAGGGCTTTTGATGAGTATACCACATTTTCGTCCCTTTGGCAAGTGCGGAAATGGACGGGCGCTCAGCTTACCGGCGGCAGCAGCAGCTTGAGCAGCAGCAGCCCGACAACCCCCGGAGCGCCCAACACCCCGCACACACCCACGCTGAACCAGCTGAGTCCAAGAGAAACGCCGGTAAATCCGCCCAGCACATCCACTGCCCCCAGAGCGCATAGCCCCTGCACCGCGGACAGAAGCAGCCGCCGCAGCGGCTTTCCTGTATGTATAGCCGTGGCCAGAACGGCCACAGCCACGCCACCTCCCACAATGATCAACGCAACCTTTAACCACAGCGCCATCGCGCCACCCCCGCTCTATTCATTCCATAAATGGGTCTTTTCCCGGCAGGTAATTCCCTGCTCACGCGCATGGCGCAGCAAAAAGCGGTACTGTGCCCGCAGCGAACCAAGCTCGTAGATGCACCCCTCGATCAGATCCGGGTCCGTCTCCAGCGAAAAACGGCTCTCCACCGCGTCAATGCGCGCACAGACATCCCGTATAGCCGTAATGGTGGGGTGCGGCGGCTCATCCGCCCGCAGCAGCAGCTTACGAAAGGTGTTTTCCATTCTATTCCGCCCTTTCCGTCATATTCTATGAATAGTATGGACAAAATAGACGCCCTTAGACGGAGCAAAAGGAAAAAACTTCAAAAGCGGACACCCGCGCGCCCGTACCGTGGCACCCGCGCAGGGGGTTCTCCAAAAAACGCCTACAAGAAAGGCCGCAACTGATCCCCGGCTGTGCCGACACCGCCGCAGTGTGATAGGACGCAAAAAAAGACTGCCGCGATACGGCAGTCTTTTTTGTCTTTGTTTAACAGTATGCTCCGCGACCGATCTCTTTTACCCCGCAATATCGGAAGTGGTATCGGAGGTCGTCTCGGAGGTGGTGGTCGAAGTCGATGTGCTATCGTCCGACTTACCGGCCAGCGCCGCGGGGCTGAGGAACTTTGTGATCAGCATGCCGGCAAAAACCAGCACAAAGAATGTGATGGCGATCACCTTTGTCCATTTGGCCAGACGAGCATCCCAGGTTTTTGCCATACCCTTATCCATAAAGGAATCGGCCGCACCGGCGATCACGCCCAGGTTGGACTCGTTACCCTCCTGCAGCAGCACCACCAGGATGATCAGCAGGGAGAACAGAATGAGGATCGCACCGATAATATACTCAAAAACAGACATGACTTTACATACCCTCCAAACAGAGACTTTCTGATACCTGAACAGTATACCACAGCAGCCGAAAAAAAGCAAGACAAAAATGCAAATTTCTTCCGTCATCACGCTTTTAATGGTCATTATCTGCACTCTACACACCATTCTACTGTTAGTAGAGAGCCGATTTTTTCTCTCTACGCCCCTGACCACCCAGGTGAGAGACGCAAAAGATACCCGTAGGGTGACAAATAAAGCCGCATCGGGTATACTGTCAATAGTAACCAAATGACACCCCGTCCCATACCACGGCCGAACGCCCGAAACACAGGCGGGGCGTTGTTCCCCATTCCCCGTCCGGTGACGGCCCCGTGTGGGAATGATACAGGATCTTATCTGCAAGGAGGCACACCACATGAAGCACTTGGAAATCTACGGCGACTCCATCCTCAAGGGTGTGATGTATGTTGCCGAGCAAGGACGCTACCGTCTATGGAAAAGCCCGAAGCTGGAGCAGCTGGCCCAGGAGGGCTACGCCATCGAAAACCACTCCCGCATGGGCGCCACTATTGAGCGCGGCATCGCCTCCCTTGAACGGCACGGCGAGTATGCAGAAAACACCACAGTGGTGCTGGAATACGGCGGCAATGACTGCGACTACGATTGGAGCCGGATCGCCGAGGATCCGCACGGCAGCTTCCTGCCGCACACGCCGGAGCAGACATTCATGCAGCGCTACCGCTACGCGGTGGAGCTGGCACGCAGCAAGGGCGCTGAAGTCGTGCTGCTGCCACTGGTGCCAATCGACGCCAAGAAGTATTTTTCCTGGATCTCGCGGGACAAAAATGCCGATAACATCCTGCAGTGGCTGGGCGATGTCAGCATGCTCTCCCGCTGGCAGGAGCATTACAGCCGTCTGGTGGAGGGGCTGGCCGAAGAGCTGCGCTGCCCGATCATTGATATCCGCCGTGATTTCCTGCTGAGCCACCAGTTTGAAACGCTGCTGTGCAGCGATGGTATACACCCCACACCGGCCGGACACGAAATGATCGCCGAACGCCTGGCCGGCTACCTGCAAACGGCATGACCCTAAACAGCCCTGCAAAAAAAGAACAGACGAAAGGAACAATCTGTATGAATGAGAGCTTTATCCTGAGCTGCTGCTCCACCGTCGACCTGCCGGCCGACCTGCTGGAGCAGCGCGGCATCCGCTACACCTGCTTCCACTATTTTCTTGATGGCGTTGAGTATCCCGATGACCTCGGAAAGTCCATGCCGCTGCCGGCATTTTACCAGGCAATGGTGGACGGCGCAGATACCCGCACCGCCCAGGTGAATGTGGAGGAATACCGCACCTATTTCACCGAGCTGCTGCAGCAGGGCAAGGATGTGCTGCATGTCACGCTGTCCAGCGGCATATCCGGCTCCTACAATTCGGCCTGTATCGCTGCTGAGCTGCTGCGTGAGCAGTTCCCGGAGCAGAAGCTGCTGGTTGTGGACTCGCTTGGCGCCTCCTCCGGCAGCGGCCTCATCATGATGACGCTGGCAGACATGCGCGACGAGGGTAAAAGCATCCAGGAGATCTATGACTGGATCATGCACAACCGGCTGCGCATGCACCACTGGTTTTGCTCGACCGACCTGACCTTCTATGTGAAGGGCGGCCGTGTGACCAAGGCGGCCGGCTGGTTCGGCACGGTGCTGCGCATCTGCCCGGTGCTGAACATGGATTACCTCGGACGGCTGATTCCCCGCTTCAAGGTACGCGGCAAGCAGAACGCCCTGAGGGAGCTGGAGCACCAGATGGAGGAGCACGCCGAAAACGGCACCGACTATAATGGGCACTGCTGCATGAGCCATTCCAATTGCCGTGCCGATGCTGAGTTTGTCGCCGCCCTGGTGAAGAAGCACTTCCCGCATCTGCAGGGGGATGTGCAGATCTATGATATCGGCACCACGATTGGCTCCCACTCCGGTCCCGGCACCGTGGCCCTCTATTTCTGGGGCGACGAGCGGAAAAACTGAACGAAACGATGAAAGCCGCCGCAGGCTCAGCCTGCGGCGGCTTTTGTGATCATGCCCCAGGCTTGCGCCGGGTGGTATTGAAACAATTCGGAAAAAACGATCAGAACGGCCAGTAGCCGAGTCCCTCCAGCAGGATCTTAATGGCGATCAGGACCAGGATCACGCCGCCGACAAATTCGGCCGGCTTCTGGAAACGGTCGCCGAACAGACCGCCAAGCTTCACCGACACTGCGGAAATGACGAAGGTGATGCAACCGATCAGCAGTGCCGTGAGGGCCATCCCCCCCCAGGTCAGATCCAACAGCGAGAATGACACCCCCACTGCCAGCGCATCAATGCTGGTGGCGATAGCCAGCGGCAGCATTGCCGCAAAGCCGAACGATGCATTGGACTGCTCCTCCTCTGGGCCAAAGGTCTCCCGCAGCATATTGCCGCCGATCAGCGCCAGAAGAATAAAGGCGATCCAATGATCGTACCGGTCGATCAGATGCGCAAAGGTGCTGCCCAGCGCATAGCCGATAGACGGCATCAGAGCCTGAAAAAGGCCAAAATAGGCGCCGGCCGTCAGACAATGGCGCAGCCTGACGCCACCGGTGGCCAGTCCCTTGCAGATCGACACCGCCGCCGCATCCATGGACAGACCGATCGCGATCAAGATCAGTTCCCAAATTCCCATAACTGTAACCCCTTTTCCTATCCGGCCGCACACCGCCGCCGAAACTTCCGCAGAGCTTTTCTGTATTCTGTATCTTTATTATAGTTACACAGCCAGCCAGGCGGATATGCCGCCATACGGCGAACACTTTATCCCAAAGTGCTCACACAGCTGCCTCCAGATGCTGGAAATGCAGCAGCTGTCCGCAGGCGATCAGTGCTGCCAGCCAAAGAAGCAGCACCACAGCGGCCAGCAGCGCCGCACGGTATTGCCGGCGGCTGCCCTCCCGCGTACCGAAAGCCAGAACCAGAGTACGCACGGCAAAACACAGTGGCAGCGCCGTCCACAGGCAGGAAAGCAAATTGGCCGCCGTATCCGCACCGGCCGCGGCGGTATTATCCATCCCGCCGTAAAGCAAAAACAGGGTAAGCGCCGCCGCCAGCGTAACACCGCCGGCAGCGTCCGCAAACACCGCATCAGCGCCCCGGCGCAGGAAGATCCCCACGCCGACCAGCAGCACCCCGGCCACGATCAGCCATCCAAGCGCCCGCAGGATGCCGCCGGCATCCGCCAGCGTGATGCCGGCCTGCAGCCACCAGGAAAAGGCGATCACCACAGCCGTGCAAGCGGCGTAGACCCATAGCTTGGTATTCTGCTTCATTGCCGATCACCATCCTCAGGCCCGGTGCCACTTGACGCCCTGCGGCGTATCCTCCAGCACAATATTGCGCGCCTTCAGCTCATCCCGGATGCGGTCCGCCTCTGCCCAGTTTTTCTGCTGGCGGGCAGCCGCACGGGCCGCGATCAGTTCCTCGATCTCCCGGTCATCCTCTCCGGCCGTCTGCCGCTCATAGCAAAATCCCAGCACATCCGTCAGCTCGTCAAAGAGCTGCTTGCCAGCCAGGATCGTCGCCTGTGTGGGCGTGCCATCCGCCAGCAGTCGGTTGATATCCTTTACCAGCTCGAACAGGGCGGCGATGCCGTCGGCCGTGTTCAGATCATCGTCCATGGCCGCGATGAACTGTGCCCGGCGCGCCTCCACCTTCTGCACAAAGGCGGCGTCGGCCTCGCCGACCGGCGCACTCTTCAGAGCAAAATCCATCGCATTCCGGCAATTATACAGGCGATCCAGCGCGCCGATCCCCTGCTGAATGATCTCGGTATTGTAATTGATCGGGCTGCGGTAGGAGGAGGAGATCAGGAAAAAGCGGATCGGCTCATACCCAAATTCCTTTGCCACATCCCGCACGGTGAAGAAATTGTTGAGGGATTTGGACATCTTCTTATTGTCCACATTGATGTAGCCATTGTGCATCCAGTAGTGGGCAAAGGGCACACCATTGCAGCACTCACTCTGGGCGATCTCGTTTTCGTGGTGCGGGAAGATCAGATCCTGTCCGCCGCCATGGATGTCGATGGTTTCGCCGAGATAGCGGCGCGCCATCGCCGAGCACTCGATGTGCCAGCCGGGGCGGCCGTCGCTCCACGGCGATGGCCAGCTCGGCTCACCGGGCTTGGCGGCCTTCCACAGGGCAAAGTCCAGCGGGTCCTCCTTCAATTCTTCCACGGCAATGCGGGCGCCGCTCTCCAGATCGTCCACCGCCTGGTGGGACAGCTTGCCGTACTCGGCAAAGCGCCGGGTGCGGAAATACACATCCCCGTTTTCGGCTGTGTAGGCATAGCCTTTTTCCAGCAGCGTGGCAATGATCTGCTGGATCATATCAATGTTCTCCGTCGCCTTGGGGTGGATCGTCGCCGGGCGCACACCAAGCCCCCTGGCATCCGTCCAGAATTCGGCAATATACTTTTCAGCGATCTCCTTATAGGTCACGCCCTCCTCATTCGCCTTGCGGATGATCTTATCGTCAATATCCGTAAAATTCTGGACAAAGGTCACCGCGTAGCCGCGCCATTCCAGATAGCGGCGCAGCACATCAAAGATGCACAGCGGTCGTGCATTGCCGATGTGGATATAATTGTACACCGTTGGCCCGCAGGCATACAGGCGCACTTTTCCCGGCTCGATCGGTACAAACTCCTCTTTCTGTCTTGTCATGGTATTATAAATCTGCATAATGGCGTCCTCCTATATTCCGTTATTCGCCTTTTTCTTGTTCTTCCAGCTGCGCAATGCGCTCCTCCAGCCGGTGCAGCTCCTGTGCCACCGGGTCGGGGATATGGATCTGATCCAGCTCCTGTACCCGTTCGCCGTCCCGCCGCACCACCTTGGCCGGAATACCGACCGCCGTGCAATTATCCGGGATGTCCGACAGCACCACCGCGCCGGCCGCAATGCGCACATTATTGCCGATGTGGATGGGGCCGAGCACCTTGGCGCCCGCACCAACCATCACATTATTGCCCAGGGTGGGGTGGCGCTTGCCCTGGTCCTTACCGGTGCCGCCGAGGGTGACTCCCTGATACAGTGTGCAGTCATCCCCGATCACGGTAGTCTCCCCAATCACCACACCGGTGCCGTGGTCGATAAAAAAGCGGCGGCCGATCTGTGCAGCCGGATGGATCTCAATATTGGTGCGGCGCACACAGCGCTGGCTGACCCACCGCGCCAGCAGCGGGTGGCCGTGCCGGTAGAGCCAGTTTGCCCGGCGGTGGGACCGCATGGCCTTATAGCCATTGTATAACCACCACACTTCAAAAGCCGACTGTGCTGCCGGGTCACGGTCCCGGATGGTGGCGATATCTTCCCTCATCTGATCAAACACAGACCTACTCCCCCTCTGACAGAATATAAATCACCCCCGTTGCCCCATACAAGGCAACGGAGGTGAGCAAAGACCCACGGTTCCACTCCGTTATTCACTCTGTAGCCGCCATGCGACCGACCCGGTAACGGAGGACCCCGCCATCCGATACACGGCGCCGTGCGGCGCTTTCCCGGACAGAGCTGACGGGCGCACTTCGCCGGGGCGGCACCGGGGCTGCTTGCAGCCATCGGCCGCCCCTCTCTGCTGTGCCGCACACCGGGTACTTTTCCCGCTGAACGCTTTTACAGTACCATTATAGCGATTTTTCCGGATTTGTCTACCACTTTTTTCACTTTTCCTGAAAATAGTGGCGGCAGCCCCACACATATTGTATGCCGGAGATCACCGTAAAGACCACGGCCACCCAGATCAGCCCACGGCCGATCAGCAGCAGCAGGTCACACAGGGGCTGGTAGGTTGTACCCAGCAGGTCACAGACCTGCTGAGCCGCCAGCAGATACATGATCGCTGCCATCTGCATCACGGTTTTGATCTTTCCGGCCATGCTGGCGGCAATGACGACCCCATCCTTGGCCGCCAGCAGGCGCACCGAGGTAACCATAAATTCACGGGTCAGGATCAGCATGACCGCCCAGCAGAGATCCGCCCCGCCCAGCTGCGTCATGAAGCCGAGGAAGGCCGCCGTGGTCAGCATCTTGTCCGCCAGGGGATCCAGAAACTTGCCCAGATTGGTGATCAGGCCGCGGCTGCGGGCAATGCGGCCGTCAAACATATCCGTCAGCGATGCCGCGATAAACAGCAGCAGCGCCACCGCATGGTGAAACGGAAAAGGCCACAGCATCACCAGCAGGAACACCGGCGCCAGCAGGCAGCGGGTAAAGGTCAGTTTATTCGGCAGGTTCATTCTTCCACCATCTCCCCCATCAGATCCCAGTCCATCGTCTCGGTGATCTTCACCTGAATGATATCCCCCGGATGCACCCGGCCGGGCTTGCAGCTGAAGAAGACCTTGCCGTCGATGTCCGGTGCATCCGCCTCGCTGCGGCCAAACCAGCACTCCGCGTACTTATCAAAGCTTTCGACCAGCACCGCCAGCGTGCGGCCGATCTTTGCCTCATTCAACCGGTCAGATATCCGGGTCTGCTCCTCCATAACGATGTCCCGACGGCGCTCCTTCACCTCATCCGGCACCTGCTGCGGCATGGTGGCCGCCGCCGTGCCCTCCTCCGGAGAAAAGGCAAAGCACCCGAGGCGATCAAACTGTGCCTGCTTGATAAAGAGGCACAGCTCCTCGAAGTCCTCTTCCGTTTCGCCGGGGAAGCCGGTCATCACTGTGGTACGCAGCGTAATATCCGGCACCTTTTCGCGGATATGGCGGAGCAACGCTGTCAGTGTGGCGCGGTCACCCGGCCGGTGCATGGCCCGCAGCACCCGGCCGCTGGCATGCTGGATCGGCAAATCCATATACGGCAGGATTTTTTCCTCTGTGGCCATCAGCTCCAGCAGCTCATCCGTGATGTGCTCCGGATAGCAGTACAGCAGCCGGATCCAGCGCAGCCCATCCACGGTGCAAAGCTGCCGCAGCAGCTCCGGCAGGCGGCTTTCGCCGTACAGGTCGCGGCCGTAGACCGTCGTATCCTGCGCCACCAGCACCAGTTCCTTCGCCCCGCCGGCGGCCAGTGCCCGCGCCTCCTCCACCAGCGTCTCTATCCGCCGGCTGCGCAGGCCACCGCGGATCATCGGGATGGCGCAATAGGCACAGCGGTTATCGCAGCCATCCGCAATACGCAGATAGGCAAAAAAGTGCGGTGTGGTCAGCAGGCGGTCACCATCCATATCCCAGCAGCTTTTGGGCGGAAAGCGATAATCCTTGCCGCCGGCCGTAACCTGCTGCACAGCGGCCACAATATCGCCGTTTGCGCCAAGGCCGAGTACACCGTCGCATTCCGGCAGCTCCGTGACCAGCTCCTGCTGATAGCGCTCCGCCAGGCAGCCTGTCACGATGATTTTTTGGATCTGCCCCTCTTTTTTCAGCTGGGCAAATTCCAGTATGTTCTCGATGGATTCCTTTTTGGCCTCCTCAATGAAGCCGCAGGTATTAACGATCACCACATCGGCCAGACCGCTCTCCGCAGTGATCTCGTAGCCGGCCTTTTCCAGGCGCGCCAGCATCAGCTCCGCGTCCATCTGGTTTTTCGGGCAGCCAAGGGAAACCATGCCCACTTTTATTGCCATAGTTCTTCGTACTCCTCATCTTCTGTTCCCGTTTCTTCCCCTGCAGCCTGGTCAAAGGCCTCCATCGCCTGCCGGATAGCGGAGAAAGAAAAGCCGCGCCGCGCCAGCGATGCCATCACCCGCTGCCGTGCAGCACGGTCGGTACGGTCATGCAGTTTATTATAATATTTTTTTTGGAGTATTGCAAGTGCTTGTTGAAAATCATCGGTTTCCAATTCCTCGGCCGCGGCGGCAGCGGTTTCCCGGTCAATGCCGCGGCGCTGCAGCTCCTGCTGCACCCGCCGGCGGGGATACTGCTTATAGCGGCTCAGGCTGCGGGCGGCGCGGGCGGCGTACTGCACATCATCCAGCAGACCGACCTCCGCCAGCCGCGCCACCACCGCAGCAGCCACCGCCGGAGGGTATTCCGGGGTTAGCTTTCGTTCCAGCTCACGGCAGCCGTAGTCCCGCAGACCAAGCAGATACAGCGCCTTGTCCCGTGCGCGGTTGTACTGCGCCTGTTCCAGCAGACGATCCAGCTGCGCCTGGGTGATCTCCCCACCAACCCGGTACGGCGATTCGTCAAATGTGCGCACATCCACCTGCACCTCGCCGACTGTCTCAATCGTCAGGGCATACAAACTGCGTCGCAGGCGCTGCGCGGCTATGATCCGCACGGTCATCCCCTCCTTCCGGTACCTGCTCAATCTTCATTTGCTCTCTGCGCGGCAGCCGCACAGAAAAAGGGGAACAATGCTGCCAAGCCGGCAGCGCCGTTCCCCTCTCTTTCGTTATTGCACCGTTCATTTCCCGGCGGCTGACCGCAGGCAGCCGCAAACACTTTCCGGAGGCGCTCCTTCTACCATCTGCGGGACTGGTCGCGCTTCTGCCGCTGTTTTTCCTGCTCCTGCTGATAAAACCAATCTTTTTCTTCCTTAGTAAGAGGTCTGGCGCCATCACCGTTCCAGAGGCTCCGGAAAATGGACGGCCACTGAAACCCAAACAGCCGCATAATCAACGCCAATAAATCCCACGCCAAAAACAACAGAAGAACAACGATCCCCACAAAAAATGTCAACATCGCATTTTCCTCTTCATAAATGGCCGGTCAGATCAGTCGTCCACCACAATATCAATTTCCGCCTTGGCTGCGGCACTGGTCACCTGCGGCGCCTGCGCCAGCGGAATCTCCACCGGGGCGGGTGCAGCCGCCACCGCCGGGCGCAGAGAGGGCATCAGCTTATCAATATTCTCGCGCACCTGCTGCTCGATTTCGGCCGAAAGCGTGGGATTGCCCCGCAGCAGCTCCCGCACATTGTCCTTGCCCTGTGCAAGGCGTTCGCCTTTATAGGCGAACCAGGAGCCGGATTTCTCGATAATATCCAGCTTCACGGCCAGATCCAGCAGCTCACTGTCCTTTGAAATACCGATGCCGTACAGCACATCAAATTCGGCTGTTTTGAACGGCGGCGCCAGCTTGTTCTTGACCACCTTGACCCGCGTATGGGAGCCAATGGCATCCGCCCCGTTCTTCAGCGTTTCGGTGCGGCGCACATCCAGACGCACCGAGGCATAATACTTCAAGGCATTACCGCCGCTGGTCACCTCCGGGTTGCCGTACATCACGCCTACCTTCATCCGCAGCTGGTTGATGAACAGCGCCAGACAGTTGGACTTGGACACCACCGGTGCCAGCTTACGCATAGCCTGCGACATCAGGCGCGCCTGCAGGCCCACATGGGCATCGCCCATCTCACCCTCGATCTCGGCACGGGGAACCAGCGCAGCCACAGAGTCCAGCACCACAATATCCACCGCACCGGACCGCACCAGCGCCTCCATGATCTCCAGCGCCTGCTCACCGGTATCCGGCTGGGAGACCAGCAGGGAGTCCACATCGACCCCCAGTGCGCGGGCATACACCGGATCCAGCGCGTGTTCTACATCAATGTATGCGGCCTCACCGCCGCGCTTCTGCGTTTCGGCCACCACATGCAGCGCCAGGGTGGTCTTACCGGAAGCCTCCGGCCCATAGATCTCAATAATGCGTCCGCGCGGCAGGCCGCCGATGCCCAGTGCAGCATCCAGCGCCATCGAACCGGTGGGAATCGCATCCACCTGCATATTGAAATTTTCGCCAAGGCGCATAACCGAGCCTTTGCCGTACTGCTTTTCGATCTGTGCCAGCGCAGCATCCAGTGCCTTGCGGCGTTCACTGCGCTCATCTGCGGTCTTTTCTGCCGGTTTCTTCGCTTTTTCCGCCTTTGGTGCCATCGTTTTTACCTCCCGTCGGCGCTCATGGAGCCGCCATATCACCTATCACTGTGGCCATTATAGCACATTTTTTGCAAAAAGCAAGCATTTTCCGAACATTTGTTTGAATTTTCTTTTTACTGTGCCACCACAACCCGTTCAATGCCGCCAAGATCGCGCAAAATCTGCGTATGCGGCCGGCCGGCCGCCGCAAAGAGTGCTGCCACCTCAGCAGCCTGGCCGGCGCCCACCTCAACGGCACAAAAGCCGCCCGGTGCAAGCTTTGGGCACCACTGCTCCGCGATCACCCGGTAAAAGCGCAGGCCGTCGCTGTCGCCATCCAGCGCCATGCGCGGCTCACGCTGCACCTCCCGCATCAGGCCGGGCAGCTCCCCGGTGGGGATGTACGGCGGGTTGGACAGGATGGCGTCATAGCTGCCGGTGAAGGCAGCGGCATCCGCCAGCACATCGGCCTGCCGCACCGTGACAGCGTATGCCGGATAGCGGGCGCAGTTTTCCCGCAGGTAGGGCAGCGCCGCCTCGCTCAATTCTACCGCCGTAACCACGGCGGCCGGCTGCAGGCTGCAAAGGCCGAGGCCTACACACCCGCTGCCGGCGCACAGATCCAGCACCTGCGGACAGGCTCTGCCCCGCAGGCGTTCCGCCGCCGCCTCACACAGCAGCTCGGTATCCGGCCGCGGGATCAGCACCCCTTCACCCACCCGCAGCTTCAGGCGCAGAAATTCCCATTCGCCGAGGATATACTGCAGCGGCCGGCCGGCTGCTCGCTCCTCCAGCGCCCGCTGCAAATACGGCAGCGCCGGCGGCGGCAGCGGCACAGCGTCCGGGCGGTGGCCGCGGGGCAGCCCGCCGAGATCCTCCAGCAGGCACCGGGCATCAAAGGCAGCATCCGCGCAGCCGGCGGCTTCCAGCCGCTGCACCGCCTGCTGCCACCATGCAGCGCGGGTTACCACCGGTCTGCCTCCGGATCCTCCGGGATCACCGCCTTCAGCGCCGCGATGGCGCACTCAATCATGCTGTCGTCCGGCTCCTTGGTGGTGACATGCTGCAGCCACATACCGGGGGCGGAAATGATGCGTGTAAAGGCATTGTCCTTGCGGCCGGCAAGCTTGATCAACTCATACCCGACCCCTACCGTCAGCGGGATCAGCAGCAGCTTGATCACCGTACGCAGCAGCGGGGTACGAATGGGGATCAGGATGGAAATGATGATCCCCACCAGCAGCATCAGGATCATAAAGGAGGTGCCGCAGCGCGGGTGGAAGCGCCGCTGTACGCGCACATTCTCCACCGTCAGCTCCAGCCCCTTTTCGTAGCAGAAGATGGTCTTATGTTCCGCACCGTGATACCGGAAGGTGCGGCGGATATCCTTCAGCTGCGAAACCAGCAGCAGATACGCGATAAAGATGACTATGCGCAGCACCCCTTCAAAAAGGCCGCGCAGCGCGGCATTTTCCAGTGCCGGCCACAGGCGGGTGAGCCAGCTGAACAGCTGAATTGGCAGCCACATGAACAGCACCACCGCCAGCGCCACCCCCAGCACGGAGGAAACGATCATCAGCGCATTCATCATGGCGCTCTGCTTCTTCTGGGCTTTTTCGTCTGCTTTCTCTGCCTCATCCTCCAGACCGGAAAGCTCGGCAGAGCGCATCAGGCACTTATAGCCCCAGCGCATGGAATCCACAAAAGTGAAAATGCCGCGCACAAACGGCCATTTTGTCCAGCCGGGGCGGCTATTGGCCGGATTATCCCACGCTTCCTCCCGGATCTCACCGGAGGTATGGCGCACAGCCATGGCCGTTTTGTGCGGCCCGCGCATCATCACGCCCTCAATCAGCGCCTGGCCGCCGATGGAGGTCTTTTTCATCACTTGCTCCTGTTCTTTCATATCGGTCTGTCCTTTCCTTCTCCGGCCCACGGCAAAGCGGCCGGCTGTGTCGCACGGGCGTCCGTCCCGGTGCCCGTTTCCAGCCTGGGCAGCGTCACGGTCACCGTGGTGCCGACACCAAGCTCACTGTCAATTTCCAGCTGCCCGCCGTGCAGGCGGACGATCTCCTCTACCAGCGCCAGCCCCAGTCCGGAGCCGGGATTGCCGGGATCGGTCTGATAAAACTTCTGCCGGATATGCGGCAGCTGCTCCGGCGCGATGCCCACGCCGGTATCGCTGACCACCACCTGTACGCCCTGTGCCATGGCGGCGGCCTCCACGCGTATCCGGTCGCCGCTGCGGGAATACTTTACGGCATTATCCAGCAAATTCACAAACACCTGCTTGAGCCGGTCGCCATCCCCGCGCACCGGCAGCGGCTCAGCGCACTCGCAATACTCCAGCCGGACGCCGGCGCGCGCCGCCCGGTCCCGGAAAAGGAACACTGCCTCCTCCAGCTCGGCCAGCAGATCCAGCGGCTCCCGCCGCAGCTTGATATGCCCGCTCTCCATCCGGGAAAAGTCCAGCAGCTCCTCCACCAGGCTGGTCAGGCGCTGTGCCTCACTGCCGATCACCGCCAGCCCCTGGGCAATCAGCGCCCGGTCCTCCGGCGCGGTCTGCAGCGTTTCGCTCCAGCCCTTAATCGCCGTGAGCGGCGTGCGCAGTTCGTGCGAAATGGAGGAGATAAACTCGTTTTTCATATTTTCCGCCGCGCCGATCTCGCCGGCCATAAAATTGATGGTATCGCACAGATCGCCAATCTCATCATCATAGCGTTTTTCCAGCCGGGCGTCGTATTCGCCCATAGCAATGCGGCGGGCCGTGCGGCCGATCTCTGTGACCGGATTGACAATGGAATTGACAAAATAGGATCCGGACACCGACACAAAAAACACGATCAGCAGAATCATGCAGAACAGCAGCGCTGCCATCAGCCATATCTGCCGGTTGACCAGCTGCAGTGAGACCACATACCGCAGCGCGCCAGTCACCTTGCCGTCGCCGTCGGTCTCCAGCACCGTCAGCGCCATCACGCTTTCCCCATTGCTGCTTCGCCCGTGCCACACACCGTGGCCGTCCGCGTCCGTCAGTGCCTGCTGGAAATCCGGGCGTTCCGGCTCCTGCGCCGGCACAAAGCCGGTGGAGGACAGCAGCACACGCCCGCCGGAATCCAGCACCTGCAACTCCATCTTGTCCTTATCGGTAAAGTAGGTGATCAGCTCCCGGCTGCGCGCCGCCCACGGCAGGGTCTCATCCTGCCCGGCCAGCTCCAGTGTGCGCCGGTACAGCTGGGCACGGTTTTCCAGCGCGTTCTGCACGCTCTGGTAATAGTAAAACCGCAGCATCAGGGCAAACAGCACCTCCAGCAGCAGCAGGAACACCACGATCAGCGCAAAAGCATTGCAGATCCACCGGCGGGTGAGGCTGCTGCGCACCGTGCCGCGCCGCCTCATCCGTTCCATCGGTAGCCCTGCCCCCAAACTGTGCAGATGTGCTGCGGCGTGGACGGATCCCGCTCCACCTTCATGCGCAGGCGGCGGATATTCACATCCACGATTTTTTCATCGCCATAGTATTCCTCGCCCCATACCGTGCGCAGAATGCTCTCGCGGGTCACCAGCGCCCCCGCATGGCGGAAAAGAAATTCCATAATCTGGTACTCTACCTGCGTCAGCTCAATGGGTCTCCCCTCATGCAGCAGCTGCCGCGTACGCAGATTGAGCGAAAAGGCACCGCTGTTGAGCTGCTCCTCAAAGTGCCCGGCCGCGGCGCTGCCGGCCAGCCGGCGGTACAGCGCATCCACGCGGGCGATCAGTTCCGCCGTGCCAAAGGGCTTGGTGACATAATCATCCGCCCCCATCTGCAGACCGTTCACCTTTTCGGCCTCCTGGGTACGGGCGGTCAGCATGATGATCCCCATGGTGCTGCTCTGCTCCCGCAGGCGGCGGCAGACCTCAAAGCCGTCAATGCCGGGCAGCATCACATCCAGCAGGGCAATAGCGATATCCGGCTGTGCCGCACACTGCTGCAGCGCCTCCTCCCCACTGGAGGCCTGGGTGACCTGATACCCCGCCCGCTCCAGGTTAACCACCACAAAGGAGCGAATGGAGCCCTCATCCTCGCATACCAGAATTTTCTTCACTGCCAGACCTCCTCACTGCTCCAGGCGCGTGACCATATACTGCACCTTCTGCTTGTCCAAATAGGCATCGTCGATCCAGGCAAAGCAGCCCGGCTGGCCGCCATGACCCTCATACACCAGAAAGTAGCCCGGATCCTCCATCTGTGCGGCCACGCACAGGCGCAGCCACGGTGTGCGGGCGCTGCCCCGGCACAGGGACAGCGTATGGGTCACACTGTTGTATTCGGTGGTCAGGTCAGCATACTGCGTCTTTTCCAGCGCCACAGCGTAGCCATCCGCCGTATTGATCACGGTATACAGCGATTCGCGCCAGGCGTCGGTGATCACATCCCACGCCCGCCAAACCGTCAGCCAGGCATAGGAGGGCAGCGACTGCTCAGTCCCCTCCTCATAGCCGGGAAGCAGCGTACCGGCAGGGATCTCCATCAGGCCATCGCCATTGATATCCCGCGCCGCCAGGCCGGAGCGGCGGGCAGTGACGGTATTGCTGTTGGTTTCCGGGTCATAAAAGGGCGCACACAGCTGCCCGCCGTTGTAATACAGCAGCTCCGTGATCATCACGCCGCCGCTTTTCACCGCATCAATATACAGCCCCCGGTAGGCACGGCTGAGCTTGCACAGCTGCATGCTGCCGAACTGCTGGATGTAGCCGTCCAGCGGAGCCTTGCCCAGGCTGCGGAATTCGTTTTCCTCCAGCGTCAGCAGCTCCGCTGAGGCCGTATTGGCACTGCCGGAGCGCAGCAGCAGCAGCTCATCCCGCTCATTGGCCGTCAGGTCGCCGGCATACAGCTGGGTGTACAGCCGGTCATCCGACAGCACACGCAGCGTCTCCCCTGCCGCAGAAAGAACCACCAGCCGATGATCGCGACTGTTATAGGTATTCCATCCGGTCAGCAGCTCGGCCACACCATCGCCGTCCAGATCGCCGAAGGCCACCTGCAGGATATCCGAGCCGAAACCGGTCAGATCGCTAACCGACACCCACTCCTCCGCATCGCGGTAAAGCAGGTTGATATGCGTCTCCTCCGGCGCGGAGGGAAGGCTGTAAAAAGCCACCGCCTGCGTCGCCGTGCCACCGTTCTCCTGCACCGGGCGGCCGTCTGCGCCGCACACCACAAAGGCGGAGGTATACTCTCCCTCGGAGGGATAGTGCAGCGTGTAACGCACAGCCGAAAAGCCGCTATCGCGGATGTAGGTTTCCAGCGCTGTCTGGATCTGCTGCTGCTCCCCCTGCGCCAGCGGCGGCTTGAGGAAGGAGTCCACATCCATGCTGCAGCCGGTGCAGCCAAGCAGCAGCACCACCAAAAAGGCGGCAAACCAGCGTCTTTTTCCGGCCAAGCCTTTCATGCGTTCCCCCACCTTTCCGCTTTGTATTTCCAATCCTTATAATTATAAGCCCCAAGGGAGCATCTGTCAACGGGTCAGGCAGTGGAAACAGCGTGTTCTTTTGCCGCAACTTTCTCAAAAAAGCCTTTACAATTCTCCCCTCCTCTGTTAGTATATTACCATCAAAACACGAAACGAGGTTCGAGTGATGAATATGCGCATACCACACGATAGCGTTAGTACGGTATATGTTGCAGATACATTAGTTGTCGGCGGTGGAACTGCTGGCGTTTTTGCCGCAATTGCCGCAGCAAGAAGCGGCGCGAAAACGGTTCTGATAGAGAAAAACGGCATTTTAGGTGGCACAATGACGACCGGCGGCATTAACTATCCCGGGCTTTTCTATGCGTGGGGAAAGCAGATCATTGCCGGACCATGCTGGGAAAGCATCCTGAAAACAGTCGCGCTCGGCGGTGCAACCCTACCGAAATTCCAGAAGCACCCGAAAAACCACTGGGATGAACAGATCCGCCTGAACATTCCACTCTACGCCTACATTCTGGATTGTATGGCTCATGAGGCAGGTGTCACGGTTTTGCTGCATACGATGCTTGCGGATGTTACCGAAAAGGCAACTGGTATTGAAAGCATCGCTGTTGGAAAGGACGGATTGTTTGGCATAAAAACAAAAACGATCATTGATGCAACGGGGGATCTAAACGCAGTTCATATGCTGGGGTATGCATACGAAACCAGTCAAACGCAGCAACCCGCGACCTTAACAAACCGGCTAACTGGCTACTGTTATGACGACTTAGATACAGAAACGCTTATGCAAGAATTGGCCTCTGCGGCCAAAGAGACAGGCTATGAAGAGCTTGTTCCCTGGCGGCTAAACCAGTTTTTGAAAGCATATAGTCTGCACAGCATACATATCCCGTGCGTTGGCTGTGCCGATTCCGCTTCAAAAAGCACAATCGAGCGGGCAGCCCGCGAAAAGATCCAGAAGATTTTAGCCTATCTGCGAAAAATTGATAAGCTTTCTGCTATTAAGGCTGAGGAAATCTGCATCGAATGCGGCATTCGTGAAACGCGCAGATTGATTGGCGAAGAGACCGTCACAGTAGAGGATTATGTTCAGGCAAGGTGCTTTGACGATGCAATCTGTTATGCGTTTTATCCTGTAGATCTACATGTGCAGGATGGGATCGAGCAAGTTTTTCTGGAGGAAGATAAGGTTCCTACCATTCCGTATGGCGCACTGGTCCCAAAAGGGGCAAAAAGGGTGCTTGTGTGCGGCCGTAGTATATCTTCAGATGCCCTGGCAAACAGCGCACTACGCGTACAAGCCCCCTGTATGGCAACCGGCCAGGCAGCTGGGTGCGCAGCAGCAATTATGGCCGAAGAAAACAAAAGCGCAATGGAGGTCGAATACCACGCCCTTTGCAATAGCCTGAAAAAGCTTGGAGCAATCGTGCCAACATTGCAGGAGCGCTGACAGCAAGCTTGCTGCGAAACCGTCCTTTCCGGCCTCATAGTAATTAAGTTACCTTTTATAATTGCATATTACATGCAGCTCCTCATACTTATGGCGATAAGGCGACACTACCAGGATATTGACTTTTTTATCGAGAAACAGTATAATATGGCAAAGGCTGCACTATCGGCGGCCGGACTTTTTATACGAGGGAACGAAAATGAAGCTTATTGGAAAGAACGGCCTGAGCCGTTTTATTGAGATCGCCATCGCCGTGCTGATGGTGGTGGTGCTGGTGCTGCTGGCCACCCTGCCGTGGAGCATCACCTGGATCACCGAGCGCAGCGCCGGCGACCCCTACTACGCGCGCTATCTGGTCATCCTGGCCTACTCCGGTATTATGGCGGAGCTGATCTTCTGGCAGGCACACGGCATCATGGGCAATGTCAACCGCGGCTGTGTGTTCTCCGCCAATACCGTGCGGCGCATGCGCGTGATGGCGGTGGAAACACTGGTGCTGGCCGTCTTCTATCTGGCCACGATGTTCTGGATGTCCAAATTCTTCATGGCAGCGCTTTTTGTGGTGTTTGTGCTGGCCGGCAGCACCTTTCTGGTGTTTGCCGAGCTGTTCCGCCAAGCCAACCAGTATAAAGAAGAAAATGATATGACAATATAAAGGCGGCGGCAGCAATGGGAATTATGATCAACCTGGATGCAATGATGGCCAAGCGCAGGATCGGCCTGACCGAGCTTTCTGACAAGGTCGGTATCACGCTGGCCAACCTCTCCATACTGAAAAACAACCGAGCGCGCGCCGTGCGCTTTTCCACGCTGGATGCCATCTGCCGCGCACTGGACTGCCAGCCGGGCGATATTCTGGAATATGTGCCGGATGACGAAGAGCAGCCGAAAACGACAAACAAATAAGGCCAAAACGCTAAGCGGCCGGGCCGTCTCCCATACACGGAGACGGCCCGGCCGTAGTTTTTCAGCAGCATTTTCAGGGCAAAAACGCCCGGATATCCGCGATCACTTCCTCGCGGCAGCTGTCATTGAGGATCTCATGCCGGCAGTTGTCGTAGAGCTTCATTTGCACATTGCGGCCGGCCGCACGCAGGCGGCGGTACACCGCAGTCACCCCCCGGCCGTAGTTCCCCACCGGGTCATCCCGGCCGGAAACCAGCAGCACCGGCATATCCTTATCCAGCCCGTGGAAGAACCGGCGGCTGTTTGCCCGGCGGTTCAGCGTAACCAGATCCTGCATGGCGCTGACGGTGAACTCAAAGGTGCAATACTTGTCTGCCGCATAGGCCGCCCGCACAGCGGTATCCTTGGTCAGCCAGGCGTTTGCCTCCTCCCCGGCAAAGTGGCTGTTGTAGCTGCCGAAAGCCAGCTTCTTCACCAGCGGGGAAAAAGCGCGCTCACCGCGCACCGCCCTGACCGCCCGGATCACCAGCAGGCCGATGCCGGAGGCCGGGTTGGGACCGCCGGTGCCCATAATGATCAGCGCATCCGGGCGCACACAGGTGACCGAGGCCACCCGCACCACGAACGAGCCCATGCTGTGCCCCATCAGCACATAGGGCAGCCGCTCACCGTATTCCTGCCGCATGGCCGTGCTGAAGCCCGCCACATCCTGCGCCAGCTTGCGCCACCCATCCTTATGCGCGATAAAGCCCAGATCGCTGTCATCGCCGGCGGTGCGTCCGTGGCCAAGGTGGTCATAGCCGAAGCAGATATACCCATCCTGCGCCATCTGCCGCATAAAGCCGTCATAGCGGGCGATATGCTCGGTCATGCCGTGCACCACATGGAACAGTCCCCTCGGCGCCCCCTGCGGCAGATACACACGGCCGGCAAGCGTATGCTCACCGTCGCAGGAGGGAACAGTCTTTTCCAGCATTTCAATTGCCATACTCTCCATCTCCTTATCAGAATGCCCGGCAGGCAACCACGGCGCGGTGCCAGCCATCGGTCAGCTGCTGCCGTTCCTGCGGCGGCATGGTGGGAACAAACCGTACCCCCTCCTGCAAAACGCCGCTGAGCGCCTGTCTGTCCGGGAAAAAGCCAACCGCCAGCCCGGCCAGGAACGCCACCCCCAGCGCCGTGGCCTCCAGCGTGGCCGGCCGGAACACCGGCAGCGCGGAAATATCCGCCTGGAACTGCATGAGGAAGGCGTTGGCCGAAGCGCCGCCGTCCACCCGCAGCGATTGGATCTGCCCGCCCATATCGGCGCGCATGGCGCAGATGACATCCTCTGTCTGATAGGCGATTGATTCCAGTGCCGCCCGGATGATATGCTCACGGCCGGTGCCGCGGGTAAGGCCGGTGATGGTGCCACGGGCGTGCATATCCCAGTGCGGCGCACCAAGGCCGGAAAAGGCCGGCACCACATACACCCCGCCGCTGTCCGGCACCTTGCGGGCGAAGTATTCGCTGTCCCGTGCATCGGCGATCAGCCGCAGCTCATCCCGCAGCCACTGCACCACCGCCCCGCCGACAAACACGCTGCCCTCCAGCACATATTCCGGCGGCTGCCCCTGCCCGGTGGCAGCCAGCGTGGTCAGCAGGCCGTGCCGGCTGTGCACGCACCGGCTGCCGGTGTGCGCCAGCAGAAAGCAGCCGGTGCCATAGGTGGTCTTGACATCCCCCGCCGCAAAGCAGCCCTGCCCAAACAGTGCCGCCTGCTGGTCGCCGGCGATGCCGCAGATCGGCACCTGCGCCCCCATCAGATCCATGGTGCCATATACCTCGCTGCTGCTGCACACCTGCGGCAGCATGGCCGGCGGGATATCCAGCAGCTGCAGCAGCCGCTCATCCCAGCAGTCCCGGCGGATATCGTACAGCATGGTGCGGGAGGCATTTGTGCGGTCGGTCTTGTGCACACGGCCGTCGGTCAGCTTCCACAGCAGCCAGGTATCCACCGTACCGAACAGCAGCTCCCCCTTCTCCGCCCGCCGGCGGGCATCGGGAACGGTATCCAGGATCCAGCGCAGCTTGGTGGCGCTGAAATACGCATCCGGCCGCAGGCCGGTCGTCTGCCGGATATACTCGCCATGGCCATCCTTTTCCAGTGCCTCGCACAGCGGCGCCGTGCGCCGGCACTGCCATACGATGGCATTGTACACCGGCCGGCCGGTCGCCCTGTCCCACACCACCGTGGTTTCCCGCTGGTTGGTGATGCCGACGCCGGCAATCTCCTCCGGCGATATGCCGCTTTTGGCAATGCACTCGGTCAGGGAGGCGTACTGGGCGGCGTACAGCTCCATCGGGTCGTGCTCCACCCAGCCAGGCTGCGGATAAAGCTGCGCAAACGCATGCTGTGCCATGCTGACGATCCGGCACTGCCGGTCAAACAGAATACTGCGGGCACTGGTGGTTCCTTCATCCAATGCCAGAATATAGCGTTTCAATTTTGCCACCGCCTTATGCTTCGATACAAGTATATTACTACAAAAAAGTCGTCCAATCAATGAGTTTTTTGTGAACAAAAGCAAAACCGCTGTGTAGAGCGCCCGCAGGAGGCTGCACACAGCGGTTTTTATCCGGCAAAGCACGCCCGCCGGCGCCACGCCTGCCGCTTTTATTTCCCGAGAAACCGTTTATCCCGTTCGTGATGGGGATGCCCTTTTTTCGCTGATTTTATGGCATACATCTGGTTATCCGCGCGGGAGATCAGCTCCGGTATGCTGTCATCCTTACCCTCGTACCGGGCGCAGCCGATGCTGACGCCGATCGGGCTGCCCTCTCTGTCCAGTATCCGGCTTTCCGCAAGAGCCGCCTGCAGATCCTCCACGACCTGCCGGGACTGCTCCCCACGCTTCACCGTCCGGAACAGGGCAAACTCATCCCCGCCGTACCGGCCGCAGCCGGCGCCCGGCTGCCTGGCATAGGCATTCAGCGCCGCAGCAAGTGCCTGCAGGATCCGGTCGCCCTCACTGTGGCCGTAGGTATCGTTGATCCGCTTGAACCTGTCCACATCAATGAACAGAAAGTACAGCTCCTCCCCGGCCTTCAGCGAACGGATGCTCTCGGCCAACGACCTGACCAGATTGCGCCGGTTGGGCACGCCGGTCAGCGGATCCAGCGTGATGAGCACCTCCAGTGAGTTGATATACACCAGCAGGTAGGAGATCACAATGCTGACGGACAAGATCGGCAGCTGCTGGAAGAATATCTGCAGCACGCCGAACACGATCGGCGGAATGGCTGCGTAGTTTAGCGTAATCAATTCACCGCGGCGGGCAGAAAGCTTCCGGTACGCATTGATACAAAAGGTTTTTATCGAAACGGCCACAATATAGCCGTAGGAGAGGATCTGCTGCGCGTAGAAGAGCTTGCCGCGGTGGTATTCCCCGTTTTCGTCAAACCAGAACAGGCAGCCGTTGAACACCGAAGTGATCAGCAGCACGATCAGCAGCATCAGCGGCACCGCACACAGGACATAGGTGTACCAGTGTTTGAATGGACCTTTTCGATGCACAAATTCGGCATACAGCAGCCAGCAATAGGCCGCGCACCCAAACGCCGTGAAGTAGAGAATATCAATCAGCGTCATCACCGCAGGCGGCAGCGGCCAATACTTTGTGAGACCCAGGTCCCACAGAGCATCCAGCACATTGGCCGCCATAACCAGCCACATGGAGATAAAATACAGCCGGTTACGCGCCGTCTTTTCCACATTCAGCACAGAGGCCTTCAGTGTGATGACCAGCATGATCAGGAAACAGAGAATATTGATCTCCGCATACAACAAAGGTACCACAGCACATATCTCCTTTCCCGTCCTGTATACTTTCGCGAAAAAGTGATCGTCTAAACGCCAATTGCCTAAAAAACTCGCAAAGTAGTATACCACAAAAGCCCGCCGAAAGCAAGCCCTTAGCGCAAAAAAGCAGCCCCCTGCGGCTGGCTGCTGCAGGGAGCCAATGGTCGCCGGAGATCCGGCCGGTATTCATTTTTGCACGGAGCTTAAAGCGCCAGCTTCTCCCGCAGCACCGCCGTCAGCTTTTCGGCCGCGATGCGGTGGCCGTCCCGCAGAGGATGCAGCGGATCCTTCGGCAGCCAGTGGGAGCCATCCACAAACAGGATGTGCTGCCCGTGCCGCTCATTGTACTCTGCCACCAGCCGCTGCAGCGCTTCGGCATGGGTGCCGTTGAACACGCTCATGGCGATCACCTGGGTGCGCGGGTGTGCCTGCAGGATCGCATCCAGCAGCGCCACATAGCCGGCCGTGTAGACCATGCTGTCCGCCCAGCTATCGTTGGAGCCATGGTTGATCAGCACATAGTCCGGATGCCCGTAGGTCACCGGCGCCCCCTCAAAGCAGTAGGGGTATGCCTCGGCCGCCTTCGGTACGCCGCCCTGGCCGCCCTTGGTCACCCCCACGGCGCCGTAGCCCATCATCAGCGGCTCCAGGCCGAGGCTTTCCGCCGTCAGCCAGGCATAGGTGGCCGTCACATCATCCTGGAACGGGCGGTCATACTGATCGGTATGCGTGGGGTCGTAGGGGGCGTCAATCAGCACACCCTCGGTGATGGAATCCCCCACAAACTCGATGGTCTTCTTCTTTTTCTGCGGACGGGGCAGCGCCACCAGTGCATCCGCCTCCACCCCAAGGAAGGAGCACCGGTTCACCAGCGGCCGATGCCAGCGCGGGAACGCCTCCACCATGCTCTTGAGAATAACCTCCACGGTGTGCCGTCCCTCGCCCCTGGCCTGCACGCGGACATAGCGCTCCAGCGTTACCTCCACCATGGCTCCGTTATCCACCCGGATATACAGGTGCGGCGCCGGCTGCTGCAGCAAAAAGACATGGAAATGCAGGATCGCCTGCTGTCCCTCATACGCAAAGCGGAACCGGGAGCCGGGGGCCGTGGCGGTCATGCTGCCCTCATACGGCGCCCACCGCCCGATATAGGCGATGTGCGGATCCTCAAAAGAATACATTGGCATACGATAGCCCTTCCTTTATGTACATTGTAAGATTTAGATAGAAAACGCAGGCACAGTATAGCACGGTTTTTGCCGGTATGCAATGATTTTTTCGTTATTTGGGTTGACAATCGACATTTGTATGGTATAATTGTATACAATTATACCCAAGGAGGCTTTACCGCTATGCTGGAACTGTCCAACAAGACCAATCTGCTGGAGGATAATACCTACAAATACTCCCTGCAGGATGTTGCCGACCCGAACCTGTACCGGGATATGTACAGCTACGACACCGTCCCGAAAATATCCTTCAACCACCGCCGTGTGCCGATCGGTATGCCAAAGGAGATCTGGATCACCGATACCTCCTTCCGCGATGGCCAGCAGGCGCTGGAGCCATACTCTGTGCAGCAGATCGTCGATCTGTTCAAGCTGATGAGCAAGCTTGGCGGCCCCTACGGCATTATCCGCCAGACCGAAATGTTCGTATACAGCAAGAAGGACCGCGAGGCGCTGGTCAAATGCCAGGAGCTGGGGCTGCCATTCCCGGAGATCACCACCTGGATCCGCGCCAACCGCGAGGACTTCAAGCTGGTGAAGGATCTTGGCATCCGGGAGACCGGCATTTTGGTCAGCTGCTCCGATTACCACATCTTCAAGAAGCTGAAAATGACCCGCCGGCAGGCGATGGAGCACTACCTTGCCGCCGTCAGTGATGCCTTTGAGGCCGGGGTGATGCCCCGCTGCCACCTGGAGGACATCACCCGGGCAGATTTCTACGGCTTTGTGGTGCCGTTTGTCAACGCCCTGATGGAGATGAGCCGGCAGGCCGGCATCCCCGTGCGCATCCGCGCGTGCGATACCATGGGCTACGGCGTACCCTATCCGGAGGTATCGCTGCCCCGCAGCGTACCCGGTATTATCTACGGCCTGCAGCACTTCTCCGATGTGCCGAACGAGATGCTGGAATGGCATGGGCACAACGATTTCTACAAGGCAGTGACCAATGCCTCCACCGCCTGGCTGTACGGCGCCAGCGGCGTGAACTGTTCGCTGCTGGGCATTGGTGAACGCACCGGCAATGTGCCGCTGGAGGCCATGGTGATGGAGTATGCCTCGCTGCGCGGCTCCATGGACGGCATGGATCCCACGGTAATCACCGATATTGCCCGGTATTACCGGGACGAGATCGGCTACAAGATCCCGCCCATGACCCCCTTCGTCGGCCGCAACTTCAATGTAACCAAGGCCGGCATCCACGCCGATGGGCTGCTGAAGGACGAGGAGATCTACAACATCTTCGACACCAAAAAGCTGCTCAAGCGCCCGGCCTCTGTGATGATCAGCAAGACCTCCGGCCTGGCCGGCATCGCCTACTGGATCAACGAGAACTATGCGCTGGAGGGCGACCGCCGGGTGGATAAACGCAGCCCGCTGGTCGTCACCCTCAAGGAGTGGATCGACGCCCTCTATGAGGATGGCCGGCAGACCGCCCTGACCCCCGACGAGTTAGAGGCGAAGATCGCCGAGCTCGGCACACTGTAACACCATAAAAAAGGAGGAAACCCCATGACCGTACACAAGAGCGTCTCCCTGGCAGACTGCGTATTCGAAAAGCTGGAAAACGACATCCTCAGCGGCAAGTACGCCTACGGCGAACTGCTGACCGAGGTGCGCCTGTCTGAAGAGCTGCAGGTCAGCCGCACACCCGTGCGGGAGGCTATCCGCCGTCTGGAACAGGAAAACATCCTGCTGGTTACCGGCAAGGGCATTGTGGTGCAGGGCATCACTAAGGAGGATATCCGGGACATCCTGGAGGTGCGCCTGCGCATTGAGGGCATTGCCGCCCGCTATGCCGCACAGCGCATGGACGAGCAGCAAAAGACCGCCCTGCAGGAGGCGGTGGAGCTGCAGGATTTCTATGTATCCCGCGCCGATTCCGAGCATGTGCAGTGGCAGGATCACGAATTCCATGAGCTGATCTATGCCGGCTCCGGCAGCATCACGCTGCAGAGCACACTGGTGCCCCTGCACCGCAAGGCGCAGAAATACCGCCGCGCCTCGGTGGAGAACAAGCAGCGCGCCGTGCAGTCCGTGGCCGAGCACCACGCCATCTGCGAGGCCATCCTGGCCGGCAATGCCGACGAGGCCGAGCAGCGCATGGTGGAGCATATCCGCATGGCACAAAAGAGCATTCTGGGACAGTAAACGCAGGGAGGAAACAACCATGGGACTGACAATCGCACAAAAGATCATCCGCGACCATCTGGTCAGCGGCGATATGACCCCCGGCAGCGAGGTAGCGCTGCGCATCGACCAGACACTGACGCAGGACGCCACCGGCACCATGGCCTATCTGGAATTTGAGACCATGGGTATCCCGCGGGTGCGCACCGAGCGCAGTGTGGCCTATGTGGATCACAATACGCTGCAATCCGGCTTTGAAAATGCCGACGATCACCGCTACATCCAGTCGGTGGCCCGCAAGCACGGCATCTGGTTCTCCCGGCCGGGCAACGGCATCTGCCACCAGGTGCACCTGGAGCGCTTCGGCAAGCCCGGCAAGACCCTCATCGGCTCCGATAGCCACACCCCCACCGGCGGCGGCATCGGTATGCTGGCCATGGGCGCCGGCGGCCTGGATGTGGCCGTGGCCATGGGCGGCGGCGCCTACTACATCACCATGCCGAAGATGCTGAAAGTGGAGCTGACCGGCCGGCTGCGTCCCTTTGTCACGGCCAAGGATGTCAGTCTGGAGATCCTGCGGCAGCTTTCGGTCAAGGGCGGCGTTGGCTACATCATCGAATGGGGCGGCGAGGGCATTGCCTCGCTGACCGTGCCGGAGCGCGCCACCATCACCAATATGGGCACCGAGCTGGGCGCCACCACCTCCATTTTCCCATCGGATGAAGTGACCCGCGCATTCCTGAAGGCCGAGGGACGGGAGGCGGACTACACCCCGCTGGCCAGCGACCCCGATGCCGTCTACGATAAAGTGATCTCCATTGACCTGTCTGCGCTGGAGCCGCTGATCGCCTGCCCCCACAGCCCCGATAAGGTGGTGCCGGTATCCTCCCTTAAGGGCACCAAAGTGGATCAGGTGTGCATCGGCTCCTGCACCAATTCCTCCCTGCAGGACATGCTGAAGGTGGCCGCCCTGCTGAAAGGGCGCACCGTCAGGCCATCGGTCAGCCTGTCCATCTCCCCCGGCTCCCGGCAGGTGCTGACCATGCTGGCGGACTGCGGCGCGCTGTCGGATATTCTGGCCTCCGGCGCCCGTGTGCTGGAGTGCGCCTGCGGCCCCTGCATCGGCATGGGCTTTTCGCCCAATTCCGGCGGCGTCAGCCTGCGCACCTTCAACCGCAATTTTGAAGGACGCAGCGGCACGGCCGACGCACAGGTATACCTCGTCAGCCCGGAAACCGCCGTGGCGGCTGCTGTGACCGGCGAGATCAGCGACCCGCGCCTGCTCGGCGACATGCCGACCATCACCCTGCCGGCCGCCTTCCGCATTGACGACAGCGCTGTGCTGCCGCCGGCCACCGAGGCGGAAGCCGCCGCCGTGGAGGTGCTGCGCGGCCCCAACATCAAGGAATTCCCCCGCTGCTATCCGCAGCAGGATAGCCTGACCGCGCCGCTCATTCTCAAGGTTGGCGACAACATCACCACCGACCACATCATGCCCGCCGGCGCCAAGATTCTGCCCTACCGCTCCAACATCCCGCACCTGAGCCAGTTCTGCTTCGGCGTGTGCGACAAAACCTTCCCCGAACGGGCCAAGGCCGCCGGACAGAGCATTGTGGTGGGCGGCAGCAACTACGGGCAGGGCTCCTCGCGTGAGCATGCGGCGCTGGTGCCGCTGTACCTCGGCGTGCGTGCAGTGATTGCCAAGAGCTTTGCCCGTATCCACGCGGCAAACCTCATCAATGCCGGCATTATGCCGCTGACCTTTGCCGACCCGGCGGATTACGACAGGCTGGCACAGGGCGATGAGCTGGCGCTGACGGCGGTCTTTGCCGGCATGGACAGCGGCACGGTCACCCTGACCGACCGCACAAACGGCGCCGTGATCCCGCTGAAGGCAGATTTCACCGACCGGCAAAAGGCCATTCTGAAGGCCGGCGGCCTGTTGGGCTACACCAAGGAGGCGAACCGCTGATGGAAAGTTATATCAATGCTGCGGTGGAGCAGTTCCGCCGGGTGCTGGAGAGCCAGATCGCCCGGCAGCGCTGCATGGAGACCGCAACCCCTGCCGTGGACTACGCCAAAAAGGACACTGTGGTGATCGGCGTGATCGGCGGCGACGGCATCGGCCCCATTCTGGTCGAGCAGGCCGGCCGGGTGCTGCGCACCCTGCTGGCGGACGACATTGCCGCCGGGCGGGTTGAGCTGCGCCCAATCGAGGGGCTGACGATTGAAAACCGGCTGGCGCTGGGGCAGGCCGTGCCGGAGGAGACGCTGGCCGCCATCAAGGCATGCGATGTACTGCTGAAGGGTCCCACCACCACCCCCAAGGGCGGCACGATGGAGAGCGCCAATGTGGCCCTGCGCCGGGAGCTGGATCTGTACGCCAATGTGCGGCCGGTCTCCATCCCGGAGAAAAACATCGACTGGATCTTTTACCGGGAAAACACCGAGGGCGAATATGTGCTGGGCAGCCAGGGCATTGAGATCCCGGATACGCTGGCGATGGATTTCAAGGTGACAACCGACGCCGGCACCCGCCGCATCGCCCGCGCCGCCTTTGAATACGCCAAGAACAATGGCAAGCAGAGCGTGGCCATCGTGACCAAGGCGAACATCATGAAAAAGACCGATGGCAAATTCTCCGCCCTGTGCCATGAGGTGGCAGCCGATTACCCCGGCATCACCGCCGAGGACTGGTATATCGACATCATGACCGCCAACCTGGTGAATGAGAGCATCCGCAGCCGTTTCCAGGTGTTTGTGCTGCCCAATCTTTATGGGGACATCATCACCGATGAGGCAGCACAGCTGCAGGGCGGCGTCGGCACAGCCGGCAGCGCCAATATCGGCGACCGGTACGCCATGTTTGAGGCCATCCACGGCTCCGCCCCCCGCATGATCGAAGAGGGGCTGGGCGACTACGCCAACCCCTCCTCCATCCTGAAAGCCTGCGAGATGCTGCTGCGCCACATTGCCCGGCCGGCCGCCGCGGACAGGCTGGCGGCCGCGCTGCACATCTGCAATGAGACGGAGAAGAAGCTGGTGGTGACCGGCGACCGCAGCGGTGCCACCTGCCGGCAGTTTGCCGACTATGTGCTGGAAACGCTGGAAAAATGAGCACTGCCCATAACGCAAAAGGCCGTCCCCGGCAGACGCCGGGGGACGGCCTTTTTTCTTGTATTCAGCTATGGTTGCCGATCTTACCCTTTTTTGCTAACCCCCGCCAGCCGGTACCGAAACCCCGCCTGACGAAGAGCAGCTGCAGCAGTAACGGGATCAGGAATATGTACGAAACAAATTTGATAAGAAAAAACAGCTTGAGAATGATCCCACTGCGCGGGTTGTCAAAGGTGCCCTGCTTCACACACTTATAGCAGGTCCATGCCTGCACAAAGAACGGATTGAAGAACACAACAAACAGTATGTCCGCCACCGCGATCCAGCTGTCCTGCCCCGGAATCAGCGCGATCAGCGCGAACGCCCACGGGATGAGCAGCCACATCAGCGCCCGTTTTCCGGCGGTGCGCTGCATCAGGCGCACATCCTCATCATTATACCCGTTTTCCTCCGCCCATTCGTGAAAGCCGCTATCACCATAAGAAACCATACAAAAATCCTCCTCCACTGTGTTACGGCGCACTGTGCGCGCTGTACGAGTAGTATTTTATCCTACTTTGTACTACTTGTCAATAGTTTTTCTGTTTTTCCTTTATAATGGGGGACAGAATACAGACAAGCCGCAAGCCTGTGCAGAACAAAAGAGGTGGTTGCATTGAAGCCATTGAAAGAAAAGATCAGCATTACCATCGATGGAGATATTTTGGAAAAGCTGAAGCAGGAGGCGGAAAGCGACGATCGCTCGCTTTCCCAGCACATAAACCGTATCCTGAAGCAGCATATCAATCAGAAAGAGGCCCATTCGTAGGGCACCGCATTTTTCACCGGACACCTACAAAACAAACACTCCGCACCCTGCAGCAAAAGCGATGGGGGCGCCGCTGCCGCGGTGCCCCCATCGCCTCGTAAGTCTGCTCTCCCCTGCCGCAGTTTTCCACCGGCAGAGGTGCCCATCTGTCCGTATTTATGTCCCTTTTTTTGCCGCCGGATCCAGCCGGTTCACCGCATAGATGCAGCCAATCACCGCTGCACACAGCGCGATCTGTACCGGTGTCAGGCTCTCCCCCAGCAGGAAGATGCCGGAAAGCATGGAGACCACCGGGATGACCCCGGAGAACGCCGAAGCGCGCACAAGCCCGATCTTTCCGGTGGCATGGTTATACAGCATATACGCCGCAATGGAGGACAGCAGCGACAGGTAAATCATCGCCAGCCACACCGCCCGCTGTTCCACGGCAAACCGCAGCGCCGGCAGAAACTGCCTGCGCAGCACCAGCGGCGTGAGCAGATCGAACCCCACTGCGCCGACCGCAAACATGGCGTAGGTGCGCTCTATGGCGGTAAATTCCCCCGCCACCGAGCGACTGAGCAGATTGAACCCGGCCGCAGTTACCACCGCGCCAACCAGCAGCAGGATTCCCAGCGGCGTTGTGCTGCCGTTGTGCCCGCCGATCAGGCTGATGCCGGCAATGCAGGCGACCGACAGCAGGCCGAATACCGCCTGTGCCCGGCCGGGCCGCTCATGCAGCAGCACCGCGGAGGCCAGCATCACCACTGCCGGCACCGTGCCGATCACCACGCCGGAAACGGCCGTGGAGGTGTTATCCAGCGCATACAGCTCAAAGATGAAGTACAGCAGCGGCTGCATCACCGCCATGGCCAGCAGCTTGCCAAGCGCGCCCCCGGACACCCGCGCCAGCGGGCGCAGCCGGATCACCCGGCAGAGCGCCAGCAGGCTCATGGCCAGAAAGGCAACCGTAAACCGGATGCTGAGGATCACCAGCGGATGTGCGCCGGTGGCCAGCGCCATTTTGGAAAAATAGTAGGAAAAGCCGAATATGCCATTGGCCACCAGTGCCCCCAGCGTACCGGTCAGCGCGTCTTTTTTCATCTGTCAACTTCCTTTGCCGTTTATCGTGCCGTTTTATTGTAATCGCCAGCCACCATCTTGTCAACCCATCCGCCAGATAATCACAGGAGGTCTCCATGCTGCAAAACCGTTTCCGGGTGATCGACGCCCACTGCCATGTATATCCCGACAAAATCCTGCCGGCCGCCACCGAGGCGACCGCCGCCTTTTACGGCGAGAAAGCCCATCACTCCGGCAGCGTGAAGGAGCTGCTGCAGGCCGGCACGGCAGCCGGGATTGATCACTTTGTCATCCAGTCGGTCGCTACCAAGCCAAAGCAGGTGCAGAGCATCAATGAATTTATTGCCGCCACAGCTGCGGCCAATCCCGACCGCTTTACGGGGCTTGGCACGGCGCACCCCGAAAGCCCGGATATAGCCGCCGACATCCGCCACCTGATTGCCCTCGGCCTGCATGGCGTAAAGATCCACCCGGACATTCAGGGCTATCCGCTGGATTACCCCGGCTACCGGCAGCTGTGCGCCCTGTGTGCGCAGGCGGGGCTGCCGCTGCTGATCCACACCGGTGACCGACGCTACGACAATTCCAACCCCAACCGCCTGCTGCCGCTGCTGCACACCTATCCGTCCCTGACGGTTGTAGCTGCCCACCTTGGCGGCTATACCATCTGGGAGCAGGCGGCGCAGCAGCTGCCCGGCCAGCCGAACCTGTATGTGGACTGCTCCTCCAGCCTCGGCTATCTCTCCCCGCAGACTGCCCGGCAGATCATCCGCCGCTACGGCGCGGACCGGGTGCTGTTCGGCACCGATCATCCGCTGCACGATGTGGCCGACGAGGTGCAGCGGGTGCTGGCGCTGGAGCTGACACCGGAGGAATACGACCGCATCCTGTGGCGCAATGCCGTTCAGGTCTACGGCGTACATATCTGAAAGTACAAAACCAGCGCCGCCGCCCCGTTTCCGGGGCGGCGACGCTGATTGCTTTTACAGATCTACCCGTTCTGCAGCAGGTCCTCCAGGGTGATGCCGTCAAAGTAGGCATTTGTCAGCTCGTTGAACCGGCTCCACATCGAGAGGGTACGGCATTCCGCCGCACGGCTGCAGGGGGTCGCATTGCAGGAGAGGCAAGCCACCGGCGCCAGATCGCCCTCGGTCAGCCGCAGGATCTCCCCCACCCGGTATTCATCCGGCTGACGGGTCAGGCGGTAGCCGCCGCCTGCACCGTGCACCGCCTCCACAAGACCATTTTTGGACAATGCCGGCATGATCTGCTCCACATATTTTTTGGAGATCTCCTGGCGCTTGGCTACATCCTTCATGGGCACATAGCCCTCCTCCCGGTGCTCCGCCAGATCCAGCATCACCCGCAGGGCATAGCGCCCCCGGCTGGATACCATCATCGGCCATCCCTCCTATCGCCCGGAATACGGGCAGGTTTACCCCGCACAGTGGGGACAGGTATCGCAGGCGGCAAACTGCGCCTTGTCGTAGTCGATGCCGTTCTTATCGTAATAGTCCTTCACGGCCGCCTTGATGGCCTCCTCCGCCAGTACGGAGCAGTGCATCTTGTGCGCCGGCAGGCCGTCCAGCGCCTCGGCCACCGCCTTGTTGGACAGCTGAAGCGCCTGCGAGAGCGGCTTGCCCTTGATCATCTCCGTCGCCATGGAGCTGGAGGCAATCGCCGATCCGCATCCGAAGGTCTCAAACTTCACATCGGTGATGGTATCCTGGTCAATCTTCAAATAGATCTTCATGATATCGCCACATTTTGCATTGCCGACCTCGCCCACGCCGTCGGCGTTTTCGATCACGCCCACATTGCGCGGATGCGTGAAGTGATCCATTACCTTATCGCTGTACAGTGCCATTGTATCATCCCATCCTTTCACAGAACAAACGGCTTGCGGCCGTCCACCTTATCATGCCACAGCGGGGACATCCCCCGCAGATACTCCACCACCTGCGGGATATCCCGCAGCATCTCCTCCACCTCGGCCTCGGTGTTGGTTTCGCACAGCGACAGCCGCAGCGAACCGTGCGCGATCTCATGCGGCCGGCCGATGGCCAGCAGCACATGGCTCGGATCCAGCGACCCGGAGGTACAGGCCGAACCGGAGGAGGCGCAGATGCCCTTGGCATCCAGCAGCAGCAGCAGGCTTTCGCCCTCGATGCCCTCAAAGCAGAAGCTCACATTGCCGGGCAGGCGGTGTACCGGATCCCCATTGAGTGCCGAGTGCGGGATCTTCTCCAGGCCGGCAATCAGCTTGTCCCGCAGCGCCGTCACCTTGGCGGTGTTGGCCGCCATATTGTCGCAGGCATCCTGCAGCGCCGCTGCCATGCCCATGATAGCCGGCAGGTTCTCCGTGCCGGCGCGTTTGCCGCGCTCCTGCGCGCCGCCCTCGATGAGGTTCGTCAGCGGCACGCCCTGCCGTGCATACAGCACACCGATGCCCTTGGGGCCGTGGAATTTGTGCGCCGAAAGGGACAGCATATCAATATGCTGCTTCTGCACATCAATCGGCAGATGGCCGGCGGCCTGCACCGCATCGGTGTGGAACAGCACCCCTTTCTCGCGGCACACCTCGCCGATCTCGGCGATCGGCAGAATGGAGCCAATCTCATTATTGGCATACATGACCGTGACCAGGCAGGTATCCTCCCGGATGGCCTGCGCCACCTGCTGCGCCGTGATATTGCCATAGTCGTGCACATCCAGCAGCTCCACATCAAAGCCCTGCTTCTTCAGCTTTTGCAGGGTATGCAGCACCGCGTGGTGCTCAAAAGCCGTGGAAATGATGTGCTTTTTGCCCTTGCGCGCCCCCAGGGCGGCGGCGGAAAGGATCGCCTGGTTATCGGCCTCGCTGCCGCCGGAGGTGAAATAAATCTCCTTCGGTGAACAGCCCAGACACCCGGCAATCTGGCCGCGGGCGGCCACCAGCGCCTCGTTGGCGCGCTGCCCCACGCTGTGCAGGCTGGAGGGATTGCCGAACACCGTTTCCATATACGGCAGCATGGCGTCGATCGCCTTGCGGCTCATCTTGGTGGTTGCTGCATTATCAACATAGATCATCGTGTTTTCTCCTTTTCACAGACACTTATTCCCCATCGGCGAACAGCGGCGTTGACAGGTAGCGGTCACCGGTATCCGGCAGCAGTGCCACGATGGTCTTGCCCTCGTTCTCCGGCCGCTTGGCCAGCGCAATGGCCGCTGCCACCGCCGCACCGGCGGAAATCCCCACCAGCACGCCCTCGCTCTTGCCCACCAGCCGGCCGTAGGTGAAGGCATCCTCGTTGCTCACGGCAATCACCTCGTCATAGATGCCGGTATCCAGCACCTCCGGTACAAAGCCTGCGCCAATCCCCTGGATTTTATGCGCGCCAGCCGTTCCCTTGGAAAGCACCGGGGAGGTTTCCGGCTCCACCGCCACGATCTGCACACCCGGCTTCTGCTCCTTCAGATAGCGGCCGGTACCGGTCAGCGTACCGCCGGTGCCGACGCCCGCCACAAAAATATCCACCGCACCGTCCGTGTCCGCATAGATTTCCGGGCCGGTGGTCATATAGTGTGCCTTGGGGTTCGCGGGATTGATAAACTGTCCGGGCACAAAGCTGTTCGGGATCTCCTTCGCCAGCTCGTCCGCCTTGGCCACGGCGCCCTTCATGCCCTTGGCACCCTCGGTCAGCACCAGCTCGGCACCGTAGGCCTTCATCAGCTGCCGGCGCTCCACCGACATGGTTTCCGGCATGACGATGATGATGCGGTAGCCGCGCGCGGCCGCAACGGATGCCAGCCCAATGCCGGTATTGCCGCTGGTCGGCTCAATGATCACAGAGCCTTCGCGCAGCAGCCCCTTTTCTTCGGCATCATCCAGCATAGCCTTGGCAATACGGTCCTTTACCGAGCCGGTGGGATTCAGGTATTCCAGCTTGCCCAGCAGGCGCGCCTTCAGGCCGTACTGCTTTTCAATATGGGTCAGCTCCAGCAGCGGTGTTTTGCCGATCAGCTGGTCAGCAGCGGTATAGATTTTTGACATGGTCATAACCCCTTTCCGAATTACCTATCGTTTACATAGGCAATTATAGCGTCATTTACCTACCTTGTCAATAGGTAATTTACCTATTCTGCATTTTTTGCTGTTTTACCGACAAAAAGAGCCGGTGCACAGCACATCAAATCCGTGCGAGAAATCCCCCGCTATACCTTTGATGAAGCTATGTACCGGATCATATCACTTGCCGTTACGCCTTTTCTTTTCTAAAGGTAACAACAAACGCCCCTCTTATCTGTGAGGATGTTGCCATATAATCGTATGTTGCAAGCTCCCAGCCTTCAGAAGCCCTTTCGTTTAGCAGCTTATCCAACATCGCAATATCCTCTGCATCTGCTTTATCGGAAAACCATTTTGTACCGACCGTTAAAATTTCTGTTTTGTAAGTATACATCCGTCATCTTCTCCTTTTGAAACTATTGTGATGTCAGGCTTTTTTCGTCTCGGTTTCTTTGTCTGGCGTTGACCGATATGCGTGGTCCTCCACATACGCCATCATACGGTTATACAGCACCACATAAAACAGTACGGCAAGCAAACTGCCAACTGCACCCAAAAGCGCATAAGAGTCGCTGCCTCGTAATTTCAGCGCTGTCCATATTATAATGCCAATCCACGCTGCAAAGCATAGAATGATCGTTGCAATATGTTCATGCAGCCACTTTTTCTTGAAGAATGCGATCGTTTCTTTCAGCGTAAAGGTGCTGTTGTTCAGCGCCGTAACAAGGTTATTGTCGGCGGCTATCTTGAAATCCTCCGCCAAAAGCCGTTCACCGCTTATAAGCTCGTTAATACTGACGCCGAATTCCTTTGCCAGTAGCGACAGCATTTCAACATCCGGCATATAGTTACCGTTCTCCCAACGAGAAATGGTTTTGTTGGTCACACCGAGCTTTTCCCCGAGCTGCTCCTGCGTCAAACCTTTCTCTTTCCGCAGGGCGGCGATAAATTTCCCTATCTTTATTTGATCCATTTTTGTGCACCTCCGAAGAAAAGCATAGCAAGGTTTCCGCAAAATGTCCTCCCCACAAACAGCGAATGTATTCCCCACAAGCAATGAAACGCATTTGCAATGATGGCAAGATGCTTAGACAAAGCAATCGGGATACAACGGTTGTACCCCGATTGAAGCCTCCCCCGCGGCGGCGCCTGTTTGTTCATTCCGCCCGCGCAAGCAGGGCGTTCCTGGCCTCGATGAAGTAGCGGTCGGCCGGTTCAGTCTGTAAAACAAAAGCGATCCTCCCCAGCAGATGCCGGCGGTACCGTTCGATATCCGGCTGCCCATTGGTCAGAAAGGCAGCCTGCCCGGTATGCCGCAGGCAGTCGGCCAGCCCGTATTTGCGCGCATAATACACCTCCTGCCGCAGCCGGCGCTTGTATCCGGCCGGCACAGAAAGCTTTTCGTTCACCGTGAGGCCGGTAACGGTTTGCCGATTATTGCAGTTAACGAACCGGGTCTTGGCTTCGTTCAGCTCAAAGCCGGCTTCGTCCAGCATGGCCTGCACCTTTTCGTATACCGGGTACAGCGGCCGGTCGGCCGAAAAGGTCATATCGTCGCAGTAGCGGGTATAGGCGATGCCCCGTCTTTCGCACCAGCTGCCAATGGCCATATCGAAGCGATACAGCACGATATTGGACAGCGCGGGAGAAGTCGGCGCCCCCTGCACCAGCGCCCCCCGACGGCAGCAAAGTGCCGTCAGCATAAAACCGATCTGCCGCGGAAAGCGCGTGGTATTGAACACCGCAGAATACACCTGCTCAAAGTCGATGCTGCCGAAAAAATCGGCAATATCCAGCTTCAGCAGATACCGCTTTCCGATGTGGGGCGCCGCATTGCCGGCTATCCGGGCACCCGCCCGGTACGCCGTTGCATAGGGCGACAGCGGCAGGTGCACCAAAATGCCGCGGTAAATACGCGTCTGGCAGGCCTTCAGCGCACCGATCGGCGCGTACAGCTGCCGGTATCCGCCATGCTTCTTGGGGATCCGGATCGCCTGATAGAAGCGCTCCGCACGCCTGGTGATATAAAAAAGCGTCCTTTTGTTGATCTGCAAAAAATCCGCCAGCTGGCTGGGATCATACAGAAAAGGGAGCGGATTCTGCGCCGTATAATCCAGCACCATTTGGGTGGCCTCAGAAACACCGAATTTTTGTACAAACGCGGCATCACAGGCATCAAAGGCCACCGCATCACCATCTATCCGCACAGCTCCACCCCCCGAAAAAATCGGCCAGCCCTTTGCAGTACAAAAACCCGGATACAAGCGCAGGCGAACCGCTAATCACAGCGTGATTTTTTGTTCGCCGGAGCGTTATCCGGCGGATTTTTTCAAAATCCGCTTTTGTCCTTCGTTTCGGAAATCAGGACGGCGACTCGCCGCCCCTCTCAAAGCGTACGCCTTAAGATGCACACTACTGCAAAGGGCTGACCCTCAACCGGAAGTATACAGGAGGCTTTGTGAAAAGTCAATACCGGTGCCGTGAGCAATGTACGCCCCCACCGTGATGTTCACATCCAGCTTGTCCAATCAGCACAGTTCATCTTGGGCTCTTCATTCGTCTTTTTGAGCTGGCTCCTCGCATAGCTATCTCAGAAATTCACTGAACTTACTACCGCAGCAAGTCTCTCACGCTTCAAAAAAACCATTTATTTTCTCCACTAAGGGGCCTTCCCAGTAGTTATAATCCGAATAGTTTTCCGGGAACAACTCAGCTATATCCGGTTTGGACAAATTACCCCTATGCCTTATCACATAATCTATCGCATAGGCATATTCACTGACAAAAGCCTGTTCGCTCATACAGGCTATCATCGGGCATACTAAATCCGCTATCTGCCAAACCATTTTATGAATCCATTCTGCTTCGGTCTCCGAAACTCTATATTTCTGTATTCTATCGTAAATTTCCTGAGGAGTTTCCGCATAACTCTCAAAAATGCCTTTTTTGTATTTCTTCTCGGACAGTTTTTTGTACTTTCCATCACTGCCTTTATAAACCAAACACGATATTCTTTCCAGATAATTGGCTGTCAGGAGCACCTGCATCACATAATCGTTGCTGTCAATATCATAAGCAAAGCATTTCAGCAACGAAAAAAATGCCGAAGTACCGCTTTTTGACAATTCATCTTTGAGCGCCTTATATGCTGTTGGTACCTGCCCATAATGCAGGTCTGTATAGTTCATGTGTGCTTCTGCATCTCCCTCATCGGCGATCCTGACCTCGTGTTCGTGTCATTTCGTCCTAGGCTCCTGCCTTGAAGCGCTCGTTATTGGTAACCATTTCATCAAAAGCCACCGGTTCAAAGCCATTAATATCAGCCCCTGCGTTTAGTAAGCGCGGATTCTCTCTAATGACGGGCCAGTACAACGCACCTGTATTGTTATGGATGTGCCCGTGAACCATATAGCTTTTCTGTTCATGTTTCCAGCTCATCAAAGGGTAATGGCATAGCACAAGGGGATGTTTCCCGTCCGAAGTTTCTATGAAATTATCGATTGAAAGAAAAAATTTCGAAGCTTCCACCCGCTTTATCCAGTCACCGTCGTGATTTCCAATGATGAGTCTCTTTTTACCCTTAAGCTGCTTTAGAATTTTTTCAGGCTCCTTATGTTTATAGAACAAATCTCCGATAATATATACGGTGTCATTGCCAGTTACCTTTTCATTCCATTTATCAACCATAAAGCTGTCCATTTCTTCGACGCTTTCAAAAGGACGATGGCATAGATCTATAATGGCGCTGTGTCCAAAATGCGTATCTGCTATAAAGAAAATCATGATTTATCCTCCGGCTTGTTCTGCCTTTTCCAGTATCTCTCGATTTCTCTCTGCATATTTTCGCGTCCGACAGGGTTCATAGTATGCAGCGCGATAGGATAATAGGTTCTTCTTTCGGCAAGCCAGTCGATCAGTTTGATTCCATCTCCGCCATCGGAAGCATACTCGCCCAAGTCATGATCACAGCTGATCTCATCAATAATGGCATACTCCTTTTCGCACTTGATTATCTTTTTCATTGTTTCATTGACGCTATGACAGTGGCAGTACCCTTCCGGCGCGTCTCTAATATCATCAAGCCATATTTTTATATGATCAGGTTTTTCTAAGCCTCCTAAGATCATACCGGTTTTCGTATACTCCTGAGGCATACTATTCTCTGCATATCCAGCAGTAATTATCTGATGATAAGCGCGGGCAAACAGTGCCGGATCTATTTCATCCTTCAAAAAATTACTGAGTGCAATCAGCGTTCGTTTGGGGCCAGTCAGCTTCTCATTATAGAATTCGAGATTCATATAATTCGACATGACCTCTCCATAAACGCCGCCATCCTCATTCAGAAAGAAGCCTCCGGCGCACATATCGGTGGTATCGCCGTTTTTCCTGAGATTATCTTTCACTTTATCACTTTTGATGTCGTCAAGGCACACTCCGGTTGTCACAAATGGGCCAGCGCAAAGGCCTTCCGGCTTATTAGGATCCCATACAATATCGCCCTTGTATTATAGAGTAGTAG
>DJRT01000019.1:0-24267 GCA_002437905.1 Ruminococcaceae bacterium UBA6353
AGAGTAGCCAACTTCACGAAGTGAACCTAAACCGGGAAAGCTGCCTGCATGGCTGGTATTGCAGCCATGCACTTTCCCCGGCACGGTCAGCCGAAACGGCTGACCGTGCCCCTATTTCCCTTTTGATGGCTGCCTGCGTCGTTCCCCCCCTTAGACCACGCGGGTGTCCATAAATCGTATCTCTTCGCACATGGAAAAACCGCAAGGCGGGCGCTCGACACAAGCTGCCCGCCTTGCGGTTTTTCTGTTGTCCGGCATTTCCCGGCCGGGGACAGCACCAGGCACAGACCACACCGCGCCGAAAACAGAAAGCTCCCCCGCTGCGGCATACGCCGCAGCGGGGGAGTGCGCTCTGTTCGCTGTTCGCTATCCACTATTCGGGTTTATCGGCAGCCGATCAGAAGCTGGCGATCACCGCGCCGTCATACTTTTCGGCGATGAAATTCTTGACCTTCTCGGTCTGCAGAGCCTTGGCAAGCGCCTGGATAGCCTCGTCCTGCTCATGTCCCTCTTTGACCACCAGAATGTTGGCAAAGGTCTGGGCAGCCTCGGAGTCCTTATCCTCCACAGCCAGCGCCTCGCTGACCTTCAGGCCGGCATTGATGGCGTAGTTGCCGTTGATCACCGCCACAGCCACGCTGTCCAGGCAGGTGGGCACAACTGCTGCTTCCATCTCCACCACATCATAGTTGTGGGGGTTCTCCACGATATCCAGCTTGGTGGCGGTCAGGCCGGCGCCGTCGCGCAGCTTGATCAGCCCCTGTGCCGCCAGCAGCTGCAGGGCACGCGCCTCGTTGGTGCCGTCGTTCGGCACCGCGATCTTATCGCCATCCTTCAGGTCTGCCAGCGCCTTGGCCGTGCCGGCATACAGGCCGTACGGCTCGTAGTGGATCGCTGCCACGCTGACCAGGTGGGTGCCGTTCTTCTCATTGAAGTCGTCCAGATAGGGCTTGTGCTGGAAGTAGTTGGCGTCCAGATCGCCATCCTCGGTGGCGGTATTGGGCAGCACATAGTCGTCGTACACCTTCACCTGCAGGTCGTAGCCCTGCTCAGCCAGGGTATCCTTCACCTGCTCCAGAATCTCGGCGTGGGGGGTGGCGCTGGCGCCAACCTTGATAACCTTTTTCTCCTTGGAGCCGCAGCCCACCAGGCACAGAGCCAGCAGCACAGCAGCCGTCAGAACCGATACGAATTTTTTCATTGTCAGCATCTCCTTTAAGTATTTTATATTTATTCATATACAGCCCGTATATAATATGCGGTGCTGTACAGCGGACGGGGAATCAGGTACGGATACGCTTATCCGTGGATTTGGCCAGCTTCATGCCCAGCTCCTGCAGAATCTGCACCAGGATGATGAGCACGATGGATGCGGTATACATGATCGCATCCCGGAAGCGGTAGAGGCCATACTGCACAGCGATGGCGCCCAGGCCGCCGCCGCCCACCAGCGTTGCCAGCGGGGTATAGCCGAGGATGGTGGTAACGGCGATGGCCGCCCCGACCAGCAGGGAGGGCTTTGCCTCCGGCAGCAGCACCTTGCAGATGATCTGCCAGTTCGAGCTGCCCATGGACTGCGCCGCCTCGATCACGCCGTGGTCGACCTCTTTCAGTGAGCTCTCCACCATGCGCGCCACAAAGGGGGCGGCGGAAAGGGTCAGCGGCACCAGAAAGGCGGTATTGCCCACCTTGGTGCCAACCAGCGCCTTGGTCAGCGGCAGCGCCATCACCAGCAGGATCATAAACGGCACCGAACGGAAGATATTTACGATCAGCCCCAGCACCTTGCTGACCGCCGGCTGCGGGCGGATGCCGTCCCGGTCGGTCACACACAGGATCACACCCAGCGGAATACCGATCACATAGGCCAGGACGGTACAGGCGGCCACCAGGTACAGGGTGGTCAGCAGGCCGGTGCCGTACTCGGCCAGCATCCCATTGCCAAAGGCGGTTTCAAAAAACTCATGCATCCAGCGGTTCCTCCTTACAGTAAATTCCGTGCTCGGTGAGGTAGGCTTTCATGCGGGCCACCGCATCGGCATCCTCCGGCAGGGCAATCACCATCTGCCCGAACACCTTGCCCTCCACCGTCTTGGTGTGGGCATACAGGATATTCACCAACACCCGGCAATCCATCACCATGCGGGACACGATCGGCTCAAAGGCGGAGGTACCGTCAAACACCAGCCGCAGCGCCTGCCGGCTGCCGCTGCGGGCCACGGCCTGCCCCTGTGGGGAGATCAGCTGCCGCGCAATGGCCGACTGCGGCCGCACAAACACCTCGCTGACCTCGCCCATCTCCACAATGTGGCTCTGGTCAATCACCGCCACGCGGTGGCAGATCTGCTCGATCACCTTCATCTCATGGGTGATCACCACAATGGTGACACCCAGCTGCCGGTTGATCTGCTGCAGCAGCGAGAGGATGGACTGCGTGGTGGTGGGGTCCAGCGCGCTGGTGGCCTCGTCACACAGCAGCACCTTTGGGTTGTTGGCCAGTGCGCGGGCGATGGCCACACGCTGCTTCTGCCCGCCGGACATCTGTGAGGGGTAGGCGTGCATTCGCTCCTCCAGCCCCACCAGCCGCAGCAGCTCCTCGGCGCGGGCACGCGCCCTGGCACGGGGCACGCCGGCAATCTCCAGCGGGTAGCACACATTGGCAATGGCATCCCGCTGCGCCAGCAGGTTGAAGCCCTGGAAGATCATGCCCATCTGCTGGCGGGCAGCCAGCAGCTCCCGCCGGCTCATGGTGGACAGGTCATTGCCATCCACCACCACACGCCCCTGCGTGGGCACCTCCAGATAATTGATGCAGCGCACCAGCGTGCTCTTGCCGGCGCCGCTCAGGCCGATGATACCGAATATCTCCCCCTGCCGGATGGTCAGGTCGATATCCCGCAGGGCCACGATATCGCCGGCAGCGCCGTGGAAGGTCTTGCCCAGCCCCTCGATGCGGATGATCTCCTGCGGGGTCTGCGTTTCGCTCATGTTCCTTGTCTCCTCTCGCCCGTCGGGCAATTCTGATCAAAAAAAACGCGCTGTCGTCCTGTTCATAAGGACGACAGCGCGTGTCGTGTTACCACCTTACTTCACCGGCCCCTCACGGGGACAGCCTCTGTCGGTACGCGGCCGGAACGGCCGGAATACCCGGGCGCTGTAATGGGCGCTCCCATCGCAGCCTAACGCGCGTGTACACGCCCGCTCGGTGCGCGGCTCCGAGGCCATCTTCCATTCCGTCTTTTGCGCCCCCTTTCACCAAACAGGGGCTCTCTGCGGCATATCCCGGAATGTACTCTCCTCATCTTTGCCTTTGTTGTGGTGCATTATAGCACGGCAATTTTGCCTTGTCAAGCGTTTTTCACAAAAAAATTCGACTTTTTTTGTGAGTGGAGCGCTCACACCCCGGCAATGTGGAATTTATCGGCCTCTGTGAGCCCCAGACGGGCGGCAATCGCGGTAAAATTGGCCTTGGCCCCGGCAAGCTCCGCCGGATGGTGCGCATCGCTGCCAAAGTAGAATTTGCAGCCGCAGGCCTTGGCCGTTTCAAAAATGCGGTATACCGAAGCGCTGACCTGCGGCGTCATGGCCCGGTCGATGAAGTTCAGCTCCACACCGGCCCCCAGCTCCGCCACACGGCAGAACAGCTCCCGCAGCATCACATCGGGGATCAGATCCAGCGTATGCGCCATATAGCGCTCATCCGCAAAATTGAACCATTGCAGGTGCGCCAGCCCCACCTTGCCGAACGGCAGATCCGCCTCCAACACCGCCCGCAGGCGGCGCACCCACAGCACCGACAGGATGCGGCAGCTTTCCTCTGTGCCGGGGATCTTCCAATTGACCGGCGTGATCAGCCGGCTATCAATGGTGAAATCCCGGACATGCAGATGGTTGATGGGAATAATGAGAAAATCCAGCTGCTGCAGGAATGCCTCGCTGATGCCGATATGGTCGTACATGTCCATATCCGTTTCGCCGCCAAACAGAAACTGCACACGGTCATCCTGCGGCAGCGGCAGCGACCGGCAGATGTAGGCGCTGTTCTGCTTGTCGTAGCCGGAACCGGCATAGGCCGGGTGCGGCGCCCGCTCATCATAGAAATGGTCGGTCAGGCAGATCTGCCGGTATCCATTCTCGATCGCGTACTGCAGCAGCCGCTGCGGCGTCTGCTCCGGATCCAGCGAGCACAGGGACAGCCCGCTATGCAGATGCAGGTCGTGGTCAATGACATAGTCCATGGGGCTTTCTCCTTTTCTCCGCAAAAGCGCATGGCGGGCAGGAAATCCCTGCCCGCCGCTGCCTAAAGATTTATTCCAGAATGGACAGAACGGTCTCCAACTCCTCCGGCTTGACGAGGATATCGCCGCCATCCAGCACCCGGTCGGTGAAGTAGCGGATCTCCTCATAGTACGCATCGGTGGCCGGCAGATTGATGGTGGCCTCGCCGGTAGCCTCGCCCGGCTTGACGGTGAAGCTTTCGCCCTCCACCGGGTACACGGTCAGACCGCCGGGCACCGTCTCGATGACCGCCCGCTCAAAGTGGAAGCGGAAGCCGGACAGGAAGGGATGATCCCCCTTATACCACGCGGCAAAGGCGGTCACATCCGCCCCGTTGGCGAAGTGGTACACGGCGCGCAGCGCGTCGCTGCCATTGAGGGTATCGCGGCGGAAATCCGTCTTTTCCGGCGCGCCCAGCGCGTATACCAGGAAGTCCAGATCGTGCACATGCAGATCCAGCGCTGCCAGGCCGCTGCGGGCGCGGTCGGTCATCCAGTTATCCCAGCTCCAGGCGGGGGTGGCGCCGATGCGGTGCATCTCGCCCTGCAGCAGCTTGCCGTAGGTGCCCTCATCCAGCGCCTTCTTCACAAACACATACTCCGGCCAGAACCGCAGCACCTGCGCGATCATCAGCTTGACGCCGCGCTCCTTTGCCGCCGCATACAGGCCGGCCACCTCATCGCGGTGCAGCGCGATCGGCTTTTCGCACAGCACATGCACGCCGCGCGCAATGCCGCGGCGGATGTACTCCGCGTGCAGGAAGGTGGGCAGGCAGATATCCAGGATATCCGGCTGCTCCGCGTCCATCATTTCCTCAAAATCGGTGTACTGGTGCATGGGCGCATCGTTGTATTTCTCCATCTGCTCCGGGCGGATATCGCAGATACCCACCAGCTCGGCCTCCGGGATACGCCGCCATGCGGGGATGTGGGCACCGCTGATGCCGCCCACGCCAACAAGACAAACCTTAAGCATTTTCCGTTTCCTCCTTTAAGACAGACAGGATCAGATCCCGTGCTTCATTGATATCCTTGGTCTGCTCATCGCCCTCGATCTCGCGCTCGATGGTGATGGGGCCGTCATAGCCCAGGCCGCGCAGCTTGCGCAGAAACTCCGGGAAGCGCGCACGGCCGGTGCCCAGCTTGACCTCCCAGCCGAGGTTGTGGCCATCGGTGGGGTAGTTGCCGTCCTTGGCGTGCACATTGCGGACATATTTGCCGATCACATCCAGCGCATCCACCGGATTGGCCTTGCCGTACAGAATCACATTGCCGGTATCAAAATTGACGCCGAGATTGCCGGTGCCGATGTCCTCAAAGGCGCGCAGCATGGCCACCGGGGTCTCCTGGCCGCTCTCAAACAGCAGGTACTGGCCGTTCGCCTTCAGGTGCTCCGCCACCTGCCGCGCCGCATCGATAAAGCCCTCATACAGCGGATCGTACGGATTTTCCGGAATGAAGCCCATGTGGGTGATCACATCCGTCAGGCCGAGGGATTTGGCAAAGTCGGCACCGTCGCACAGGTTTTTAATGCGCATTTCGCGGTACTCCGGCGGCACCAGGCCGAGGGTCTTCTGCCCCTCGTAGAAGTTCCACACACAGGGGCCCTGCCACCCGCACCAGAAGCCGGTGATGGTGATCGCATACTTTTCGGCTGCCGCCAGGATGGCATCCCGCTCCTCCGGAGTCCAGAGGTCGGGGTTCCAGGACAGCAGCTGGCAATAGTGGTAATCATGCTCATACAGCTTGCGGAATTCCTCGTCGATGGGTCGCCCGACCCGGTGGTTGACGCAAACGCCGACAGTCATCATATTTCGGTTCCTCCTTGCAAATTCGGTGATTTCATAGTACAATAAAATTATGACTTATTCAACGGCTTTATTTGCCATAAATTCGCACAATATTGACTTTTGGAGGAAACAGCCATGGCGGATCCGCTATATATAAAGGAAGAGCAGAACGATAATGTGGCCGAGCTGCCGGTGAAGGCGCTGGAAAACACGGCCGCCGCCGCAGGGATGCGGTTTCCGCTGCACTGGCACGAGCGCGTGGAGCTGCTGCTGATCACCTCCGGCCGGCTGACGGTGCGCTGCGGCGCTGCCACCGTGGTTGCCGTGCCGGGCGAGGTGGTGGTGGTAAACGCCAAGGAGGGGCACGCCGGCCGCGCAGAGGAGGACGGCACCAACTACCGCACGGTGATGATGGAGCTGGCGCCGTTTCTGCACGACCCCTACTGCGGGGCACGGTACATCCGCCCGCTGCTGGCACGGCAATACAGCTTCGTGAACCTGTTGCGCGACCCGGAGGTGAGCCGGGCGACCGACGCGCTGGCAGACGCCTGCCTGTACCCGGACGCCACCGCGCCGCTGACGGTGGAAAGCCGGATGCTCGGCCTGCTGGCGCTGCTGCTGCAGCGGCACCTGCGCACGGCGCCGCCGGAGGCCGCCGGCAGCAGCGGCTTCCGCACGGTGCTGGATTATCTGGACGAGCACTACGCCGCACCGCTGACCGTGCCGGCACTGGCCGAGCGCTTTGGCTACGACCCGGCCTATTTCTGCCGCAAATTCCGCCGTGAGACCGGTATGACCTGCGGCGAATACCTGCGCACCCTGCGGCTGGAGGCCGCCGCCCTGCTGCTGCGCAGCGAACGGGAGCTGCCGGTGCAGCAGCTGGCCGCCCGCTGCGGGTTTGAGGACAGCAACTACTTTTCCCGCTGCTTCTGTGCCCGCTACGGCGCGCCGCCCTCCCGGTGGCGCAAAAATGAAATGGAAAATGAGAAACAGAGCAATCCGGAGCAAAAACGAGAGAAAACGAGCGATTGAGTGATGTAAATGAAAAAATCCGGAATTCGCCCCTTGACAGGCTTTTTTGGATATGGTATTATACGGAGCGTTCGGAAAAAACGGCCTTCCGCCGGGCATCTGCTGCCGGCCAATTAACCCAAGACCGTCCGACGCAGGCACATTGCGGTGCCGACTATAATTAGGAGGAAACGACTATGACTTTTATGGCAAAGGCCGGGCAGGTCGAGCGCAAGTGGTATGTGATCGACGCTGCCGGCAAACCCCTCGGCCGTGTGGCCGCCCAGGCTGCCGTGCTGCTGCGCGGTAAGCATAAGCCCACCTTTACCCCGCATGTGGATTGCGGTGACAATGTCATCATTATCAACTGCGCTGAGGCTGTGCTGACCGGTAAGAAGCTGGAGAAGAAGCTGTGGCAGCGCCACACCGGCTGGATCGGCAACCTGAAGACCACCAAGTACGCCACCCTGATGGAGCAGCGCCCCACCAAGGCGATGGAGCTGGCTGTTGGCGGCATGATTCCCAACAACACCATCGGCCGCGCCGCGGAGACCCGCCTGCACTGCTATGCCGGTGCGGAGCATCCCCACGCTTCCCAGAAGCCGGAAGCGTTTGAACTGTGAGTATAAGGAGGATATAGAACGATGGATTACAATACCCGCCCCTTTTTCTACGGCACCGGCCGCCGGAAATCCTCTGTTGCTCGCGTACGCCTGTACCAGGGCACCGGCAAGGTGACCATCAACGGCCGTGACATCGACGATTATTTCGGCCTGGAGACCCTCAAGCTGATCGCCCGCCAGCCGCTGACGCTGACCGAGCTTGGCGACAAATTTGATATCGAGTGCCGCGTTGCCGGCGGCGGCGTGACCGGCCAGGCCGGCGCCATCCGCCACGGCATTGCCCGTGCCCTGCTGCAGTATGACAGCGAGGGCCTGCGTCCGGCACTGAAGAAAGCCGGCTTCCTGACCCGCGATCCTCGTATGAAGGAGCGCAAGAAGTACGGCCTCAAAGCCGCCCGTCGCGCGCCGCAGTTCAGCAAGCGCTGATCACCCGCAGCTTTACTACACAAAGCACGACCCTCCCGGAAAACAGGTGTTTTCCGGGAGGGTTTCTTTTTGCCGGATCCCCGGCACCAGCCGCGCGCCGCGGGCGCCTCCCGCATACGGATCAGCCTCGCGCGCGCGGACAAACGGGGGAGCGCCCCGCTGCCGAAAAGCCGGCGGTCTCCCACAATTCTGCCAAAATCCGCAAAAAAGGCCCCCGCACAGCTGTGCGGGGGCCTTTTTTGCGGATTTTTACTCTTTTTTCAAAACCGGCAGGCACTGCACAGGTCGCTGCAGTAATCCCCGATGTCTTGGTTTCCGGCGGCGGCACCGCTGCCGGCGCAGGGATCCACCGCACAGGGGTCGGCCGGCGGCACAGCAGCGGATGGCGCCGGGCTGGGCGGCGCCGGCTCGGTGCGCGGCGCCTGCTGCTGGGCAAACACCGTGCGCGCAGCCGCCACGGTCTGCTGCTGCGGCGTCACATCATCATAGGCCAACGGCTTGCGGTAGGAAGCGGGCGTGCGACCGGTTACCCGGTGGAACGCCTTATAGAAATTGGTGCTGTTATTGAAACCGCAGGCGATCGCCACATCCGTCAGGCTCATATCGGTGGTGCGGATATACTCGATCGCGCGGCGGATGCGCTGGCCGACGATGTATTCCACCGGCGGCAGGCCGTTGATCTGTTTGAACATGGTGGAAAAATACGAGGTGCTGACATGGGCGATGGCCGCCAGCTCCGCCAGCCGGATCTCCCCATCCAGATGCTCCTCAATATAGGCCAGCACCTGGTTCATGTGCTCCAGATCACCGCTGCGCAGGGTGGGGGTGGCCGCGCCGGTATCAATGCAATCGTAGCTGCGGATGATCTGCGCCAGGATGGTCTGCAGCTTGATCTTGATCATCAGCTCATAGCAATCCTGCTGCTGCTGGCACTCCTGCCAGATCTCCCGGAACCACTGCGCCAGCAGGGGAGAGGCGGGGTTGCTGCGATCCAGCCGGCAGCGGAAATGCGGATTGCGCTGGAAAAACACCATCAGGAATTTGTAATCCATATCGTTGCCCAGGGCGTTCCACAAAAACAGCGGATCCAAATGGATGACGATATGCTCCAGATGCTCATTGCGCAGCAGCAGATTGTGCTCATCGGTGGGAGCAAACAGAAAAATATCGCCGGGACGCATATCAAAATCCTCACCGTTCACCTGATAGGTGCCGGTGCCCCGCACCACGCAGGACATCTCCAGAAAGGCGTGGTGGTGCCGGTCAAAGCATTTCGGCCCATCAATCACATGGTACGCAACCCAGACCAGATGCTTCCCGTTCTTATTCTTCACATACATGGCGGTTTCCTCCCGGCGCGGTTGTTCTTATGCCTTATTAAAGCATAAAAAACGCCCGCTTTCAACCCCTGAAAACGAAAAATTTCCCCCGGAGAACGGTTTCTCCGGGGGAAAGGAAGCTCAATCCAGCACGGTGTTGTCGTCATCCGCAGGGGCGGCAGCCTTTTCCACATTGCTGACCCGCAGGGTGATGGTATCGCCCTTGCGCTTGGTGGTGCCGGCCACGGGGTCGGTGCTGTCCACCAGCCCCTTATCGTACTGGGAGGCCTGCAGCATGGCGGTCTCCACACGGAAGCCGAGCGCCTCCAGATACAGCTTGGCGTGCTCCTGCTTCCAGCCGGCCACATCCGGCACGGCAACCTCGTCATTCTCGCCGCAGCTGACGATCACGGTGATGGCCGTGCCCTTGGGGGCGCTGGTGCCGGCCTCCGGCTGCTGGGAGATGATGGTGCCGGCCGCCTTCTTGCTGTACTGCATATACTGCAGGGTGATGGTCATGTCGCCGTCCAGCTTGCTGTCCCGCACATCGTAGTAGCTCTTATCCACCAGCTTGGGCACCGCATACTGCACCGCCTTTTTCTCGGTGGTCGTGGTGGTGGAGATCACCGGCAGGGTGACCGGCGTGCTGGCCGGGTCATCTTTTTCGGTATTGCGGCCGCGCAGCAGCAGCAGCGCCGCAGCCCCCACCAGCACCACCGCTGCCAGCACACAGGCCAGCACGATCAGCAGCGTGCGCCCACGCGCCGGCTTGCCGCTGTCCGCCGGCGCATCCTGCATATCCTCCTGTGCCTCATCCACCAGGGCAGAAACATGCGGCTCCAGGCCAAGCTGATCCCGCAGGCCGGCCATAGAGGCCGTGCGCTGTGCCGGATCCACCTGCAGGGCGTTGAACAGCGCCACGCACACCGGCTGGGTCAGCTCCTCGGCAATCTCGGCCGACATAAACAGGTCGTCGGAGTTCTTCGCCCGCTTATTGCCGGCCGGCGGCGTATTGCCGGTAACGGCGTAGAAGATCGTTGCCGCCATGCCGTACACATCGGTGGCGTCACTCAGCGCCGCCGTGCCGGACAGATCATACTGCTCCGGAGCAGCAAAGCCGTCCGCCAGCTCCGGCTTGAGATCCCCGCCGGCGCAGCGCGCCGCCGGGATGGCAAAGGCACGCAGGTGTGCCCGCCCGTCAGAACCGATCAGGATGGTATCCGGGGAGATGGCCAGGTGCCGGATGCCCGCGCTGTGCAGCTGCGAAACACAGGACATCAGCGACATGAACAGCGGGCGCGCCTCGCTCCAGTGCAGGCGGCCGCCGGCCTGCCGCAGCTTTTTGCTCAGGGTGGCGCCGGCGCAGTAATCGGACACCGCGTAGGCCGTACCGTTTTCGTCAAAGATATCGTACACCGGGATCATGCCGGGCACATCCTTGGCGCGTGCCAGCGCACGCATCACCCCGCGGAAATCGCCGGCGTACTCCGCAAAGGGGCGCTCGCAGCCGCCCAGCGGCTGCACGCGGCCGTCGGCGGCGCGCTCACACAGGGTGCTGGGGTAGAATTCCTGGATCAGGCACGGCTCCTTCAGCAGCCGGTCATAGCCGATATACAGCACGCTATCGCTGCCCTCGCCCATGCAGCGCCCCACAATGTAGTGGTCCTGCAGCACCGTGGCGATCGCCAGGCAGTGGCCGGGGTTGCTGTCCTCTGCGGAAAAGCCGCAGATGCTGCACCGGTCGCTGCCCTCCGGCAGCGGGTTCATGCAGCCCATACACAGTTTTGCCATGTAACATAGCCTCCTATTGTTCTGTATTGCGTATTGCGTATTGCACACAGGCACGGCTTACGGCCGCACCGGTCAGACAAAGAAATCAGCGCATTGCCCGCTGGCGCAGAAGGAGGCGAATATCCCGCCCCGTGCACATCAGCGGCTGGAAGCCGCCAAGGATGCGGCTGGCAATTTGCTCTCCGTAGCGCTCCTTGATCGCGCCAAAGCCCAGATTGGTGCTGATCACCGTCGGCCGCCCGCTCAGCAGGCGGTCATTGATCAGGGTATAGATGCAGGCGCGGTAGAACGGGCTGTCAAACTCCATGCCCAGATCATCCAGCACCAGCAGATCGCAGGCGGTCAGCTGCGCGGTGCTATCCCCCTCTGCACGGCCGAAGTGCTCACTTTCCATGCGGCGCAGCAGCGGCTGCATAGAGCCATACACCACCCCGTACCCCTGTTCGGTCACGGTGCGGGCAATGGCCAGTGCCAGGTGGGTTTTGCCGGTGCCGGTGGCGCCCTGCAGCAGCAGGCTGTCGGCCTGCGGGGTGAACTGCTGGGCATAGCTTCGGCAATAGGCGATAATATCCAGCATCCGCTGACGGGGGGAGACCCCCAGCTTAGGATCCGGTGTACTGTCATACAGGGTGGGGTCCATCTCATCAAAGCTCGCCAGCTTCATGGCTGAAAGAGAGGAAAGCCGCTTGCAGGCCTCCTCCTGCAGCAGCCGGCGGTAGCAATCGCACATCCGGCCGTCCGCATAGCCGGTATCCCGGCACTTCGGACAGGTATACTGCGGTTCAAAATTGTTTTCTGAATACCCAAGGGCGTGCAGCCGGTCAGCCAGCTGCCGCTGCAGCGCCAGATTGCGCTGCTGCACGGCATGCAGCGCGGCCGCATCGCCGCCGTCCAGAATAACCCGCGTGATTTGCGGCAACGCTTCGGCAACCTGCACTTCGATCTCGCGCAGAGTGGGGTCCTGTGCCGTCAGCTTCGCCCGCAGAGCCGCTGCCCTGGTATCGGCATCGCTGCGGCGCTGCTCCAGCCGCTCCTGCGCGGCGCGGATCACCTGTGGATCATAGGCCATGCTGTCCCCTCCTTAGTGGCTTTTAGAGAAAGCGGGGCGGTAGCGTAAGGTTTCCGCCTCGAAGCTTTCAATATCCAGGCTGCTCTGCTCCGGGTTGGTGGCAGCCGCACCCTTTTTCTTTTTCGGCTGGTCGGCGGAAATTTTCTCCGGGGTGTCGATCCCCTCCGCCTGCCAGCGCTCCAATATCCTATCCATGTAGGCCGGCGCGAATTTGCCGGTGTTTTCCGCCGTGATGGCGGCGGCACGCTGCAGCATAGCCTCGCTGAACTGCCAGCGGTTGAGCCACTTTTCCGCCAGCTGTGCCTGCGCCGCCGTCAGCGGCCGCGGCAGCTGCAGCAGCCCCTCCACCTGCCGGGCGGCCGCACGGCAGCGCTCCAGCTCATGGATGTGCTCATCCACCGCCGCCAGCGTGGTCAGATCGCGGTCGGCCCATTCCAGCGCCAGCCGCTCGATGTACCGCATATTGGCCTTGCCAATAGAAACGCAATAGGCGATCTCGGTCAGAATGACTTCCATAGGCAGTCCTACGGTATCCAGCAGATACAGCAGTGTTGCAGTATCGCCGTGGCCGATCGGCTTGCCCAGCCGGGCAGACGCCTCCTGCGCCAGCACGCCGAATTCCGGGTGCTGCCGCTGATAGGCCAGCACCTCGGTCAGCTGCGGCTTGACGGCCGCAGGGCGGGCCAGCGGCGGCCGGGCGGCCGGCACGCTGTCCGCCGCCGGTGCAGACGCCGCATCGGCCGGCAGCAGCAGCCCCTGCTCCTCCCAAAAGCGGCGGCAGCCCTCACACTCCTCCACCGGCAGCGACAGCGCCTGCGCACAGGCGGCAGCATCCCAGCACAGCTTGTGGGCGGAAAGCCACAGCAGCACCTGCAGCTGCTCACGGCCGGCCAGCGCCAGGCATCCGCCGGCAGCGCCGGACGGCAGCACCAGCGGATCGGTCATACCGGAAGGCGACCACACATACCCTGCCACAAGCTATCCCCCCATTCAGCCTTTCTGCGGCACAGCGGCCACATCGTATCATCAAGTAAGTGTAGCATATTTTGCCCGCCCATTCAAGAGCAAAACGAAAAAAGGCGCACAAACGGGAGAAAAACCGTCCAGGCTCTTGACAAGCGGCGCAAAAGGGTGTATGCTGTCGACAAATGGAATAAGGAACAAACAAGGGGTGCTGGCGTACGCCGGCTGAGAGAGCTGCACAGCTCAACTCTTTTACCTGATCCGGGTAATGCCGGCGGAGGGATGGTTTTTTCAGGCAGGGTCTTACACCCTGCGCCGTATATCCTCTGCCGATGCCGGCAGGGGCTTTTTGTTTGCCCGGAAAAGAGGAAAAGCCATGAAGAAAAACAATCAAGTGCTACGGCTGGTAGAGAGCGCTCTGCTGCTGGCCATGGCAACCGTCCTGAGCATGTTCCCACTGGCGTCGCTGCCCTATGGCGGCAGCATCACCGCCTGCAGCGCCCTGCCGATCCTGCTGATCGCCTACCGCCACGGTACGGTGTGGGGGCTGTTCTCGGCCGCGGCGTATGCGCTGCTGCAGCTTCTGCTGGGGATGAACAACCTTTCCTACTTCACCACCGCCATATCCGTGGTGGTGGTCATCCTGCTGGATTACATTGTGCCGTTCGTCTGCATGGGGCTTGGCGGTGTATTCCGCAAGGGCCGCCCGCAGGGGCAGGCGCTGGTGATGGGCGCGGTGCTGTGCGGCGTGCTGCGGTACATCTGCCATGTCATCTCCGGCTGCACCGTGTGGGCCGGCCTGTCCATCCCCGACCAGGCGGCGCTGCTGTATTCGCTGGCGTACAATGCCACCTATATGGTGCCGGAGACCCTGGTCACTGTGCTGGGCGCCTGGTATCTTTCCCGTGTGCTGGATGTGCGCGGCGATCGGCCGACCCGTGCGGCAACGCCCGCCGGGCAGCGCCCGGTGGTCTCGCTGGTGGCGGCCGGCGTGCTGACAGCCGCCGGCATCGCCGATGTGGTGCTGGTGTTCCTGCACCTGCAGAACGGAGATACCGGCGAATTTGACATCACCGGCATCGCGCAGGCAAACTGGGCGCTGATCGGCGGCATCACGCTGGCGGCAGTCGCCGCAGCCGTTGTGCTGACCCTGATCGGCCGCAGCCGCAAAAAAGCGGCCTGACATTCCTTTTTGATCCCCTCTTGACCCCTTTTTATCCCTTGCAAAGCCGGCGGCCGGACACATCTGTGTCCGGCCGCCGGTCTTTTCTGTCCCCACCGGCGTTGACGGGGGAGAGACAGCATGGTATAATGAGGAAAATTCACCCCCGGAAGGAGACTCTGTACAAATGAACGAGCTATGGAAAAACACCCCCATCTACGCGTACATTGACAAGAACTTTGACCTCTGCGTGCACGAGAACACGCAGGACACCGGCAACCTGATCGGCATGCCGAAGCCCTACACCGTGCCGTGCGTGGGCGGTGCGTTCCAGGAGATGTACTACTGGGACACCTACTTTGCCAATGTGGGGCTGATCCTGTGCGGCAAGCTGGAGCAGGCCAAAAACAATGTGGACGATATGCTGTACATGGTGGAGCGCTTTGGCTATATGCCGAACGGCAACCGCACACACTACCTCAAATCCTCGCAGCCGCCCTTTCTGTCCCTGATGGTGCGGGAGGTATACGAGCAGACCGGCGACAAGACATGGCTGGCCGGTGCCGTGAAGACGCTGGAAAAGGAGCACCACTTCTGGATCGCGCGGCGGCAGACCCCCTGTGTGCTCAGCCGCTACGGCGCCAACCGGGAATTCTGCCCGGATACCGGGCTGGCCGGTGCCCTGCGCGAACGGCTGGGCATCAACCCGCCCATCAAAACCGACGATCTGATGGTCGACCACTTCATCGCCGGCGCCGAAAGCGGCTGGGACTTCAACCCGCGCACGGAATTTGAAGCCTTCAACTACGCGGAGGTGGATCTGAACAGCCTGCTGTACGCACTGGAGAGCAACATCGCCTACTTCTACACGGAGCTTGGCAGCGCCGAAAGCGAGCTCTGGCAGACGCGCGCGCAGGAGCGCGCCGAGCGCATGCGCCGGCTGATGAAGGGCGCAGACGGCTGCTACTACGATTACAATTTCATGCAGGACCGGCTCAGCCCTGTGTTCTCCGCCGCCTCGTACTACCCGCTGTTTGTGGGGCTGGTGAACGAGGAGGAGGCCAAGGCGGCCCTGGCCGCCCTGCCGCGCATCGAGCTGGCGCACGGCGTGGCCACCTGCGCCAAAAACGACGCCCCCTGCACCTATCAGTGGGACTACCCCAATGGCTGGCCCTGCCAGCAGATGATCGTGGTGAAGGGCCTGCTGAACTACGGCCTGCGGGAGGATGCGCTGCGCATTGCCCGCAAATACACCGAAACGGTGGAGCGGGTGTTCGCCCAGAACGGCAACCTGTGGGAAAAGTACAATGTGGAGGACGGCAGCATCAACACCAGCAACGAATACGAAATGCCGCCCATGCTGGGCTGGACAGCCGGCGTATACCTGTACCTGAAAGCGCTGCTGGGGTAAGTGCCCGGGCACCACATCCGCGTACCGCAGGATGACTGTATACAGGCATCTCCGCACCCCGTTATCAGTGCGCAACGGGACAAATGCATAATATCCTTTTTTCTGTATATTTTTCCAAAAATTACACTGTACACAACACCTCTCCCCGCAAAAGCTATTTTGCGGGGAGAGGCGTTTTACGCCGAAAAAAGCCGAAAAACTGTCCCAAATGGCACATTTTTTGCAAAAAGAGGCGAGAAAAACACGATTTCCTACTTGTCAAACTACAACAAAAAGTGTACAATAAAAAAGTGAATAATATACACATATCGGGCGCTGCAGCGCCCGGTCATGCCCCCTGTTTTTTTCAGCAAAACCTTGTGATCAAAAAGGAGCTCTTATAACCATGGCTGCCCATATTATGCTGCTGGATGATGATGCGGAACAGCTTCGACGACTTGTTCCGCCGGTTCGTCGGTCACTGCCGTTTACAGTGGCGCCGTTCATGAGTCCGCAGGCAGCGATCGAAGCCCTGACCGATCCGCAATACACCTTTGTCGCCTTTGTGCTGGATATCGAGATGGAGCGCCTGGCGCTCTCCGGCATCAGCGTGGCGGAGGCCATCCGCCGCCAGCCCGCCTATGTGCGCACACCGATCATCTTTGTCACCTCCCATACGCACTATGGCTATGGGGCGCTGAGTTATCTGCATTACTACGAGTTTTTCAATAAATTTGAATCCCCGGACAAGCTGGTAAACGCCCTGCGCCGCGCCCTTTCGGTGCCCGGCGATGCGCCGGTGGAGCCGACAGACCTCACCCTGCAGGGCAGCCGTATGACCTATGCGCTGAACAGCTGCGACATTACCTGCATTGAGCTGTTCGGCCGGCAGGTGGCCGTGACCGACCTGCTGGGCAAAACGCAGGTCTATGCTGTACGGCACAACGCCTTCCAGGAGCTGTGCGACCAGGTGGAAAAGCTGGAGGACGGCTGTCTGCAGCAGATCCACCGCTGTATCATCGTCAATACACGCCGCATCCGGCAGATCGAATGGGAGAAGAACACCGCCACTGTATGGCTGTTCAATATGGACGAGGGCAAGCCTGCAGGCAAGACCTATGTCCGCCGCCTGGACATCTTCCGGCGATGAGGACGCTCCGGTGCCCCGGCAACGCCCTGCCAATAGACAAAGCAATAAAAACAGGAAATGACCGGAGACATTGCTGTCTCCGGTCATTCCTGGGAGTATGAATTACTTCAGGCACTCCGGCGGCTCTACTTCACCGCAGAGACCCATTGTTGCGGTGCTGACGATCATCGTCGACAGCGCAGCCAGAGTTCTGCCCAAAGTTTTCAGAATTTTCTTCATGCTGATTCCCCCTCCTTTTATTGAAATATGCATTTAATGCCGGCACAACTAATTGATAATTGGCAACCATCACCGTCCAGAGGACCGAGGCCCGTATATCATACGATACGGTGGTGTAGGCGCCGAACAGGATCCAGCCGGATCCCAGCACCACGGCGAGCAGCTTGAGAACCCACCGGGTGCGCCTGCGTTTGATCTGACGGAATTGCGGGGTTGCGGGCGAGAAGAGCAACGGCATGCACAAAGACAGCCAGGCCGGCTCGGCCAGTGCTTCGATCGTCCAGGGGAACACCCGCGGCAGATAGACAAACGCCGAAATGAATACAAAGCTGACCCCCAGGCACTGCAGATAGGTTTTGCAGTGGATGCCACCGGCAAACAGCCGGATACTGACAAAGCACAGATACACGATCCAGTAGACCTTCCACCGCCCAAGCAAAAAGAACAGGCAGCCATAGATCACAAACTTGCTGATTTCATTCAGGATCGAGTGGATGGTGTATTCCATGCACTGAATTTTCTCTTCAGGCATCAGGTGGTGGGATCGGTAATAACCGCCGATCCGATTAACGATTGCTTGCATTTCCTTTTCCTTCCCCCTGACAAGCACTTTACCGGAATTCCATTGGAAAGTCAAGCGATCTGCACCGAGAGGAGACTTTTCTCCTTTCGATGCAGTTTTTATATTTTTCCCGGAGGGATCACGATGGATATTTCATATGTTCTGGAAAACTACATAAACTGTCTGATCGAGTCGGTGGCTCTGATGCTGTTTTTCGAGGTCCTCAACGACCGTCGGCGGCGGTGGCCACGCTATCTGATTGCCTATTTGCTGCTAAGCGTCAGCGCAATGATTATTACGATGGTCGATGTGTCCAGCCTGGTGATCATGCCGATGAACTTTGTGCTGATCGTCGGCTCGTTCCTGCTCAGCATGACCCTGTGGAACGATCCGCGGGACTGGCACAATGTGTTCCAGCAGGCGCTGTTCTCCTTTTTGGCGCTGCTGAGCATCCAGGCCATCCTGCTGTGCCTGGTCTCGACCGAGCGCTTCGGCGTCCAGCGCGGCTACCGCATCATCAACAGCCTGGTATGCGCCGTGGCGCTTGTGGCGCTGCTGCTGAGTAAGCAATTCCACTGGGCACGCTACTACCGCATGAGCAAGCGGCTGGCGTGGGCGTTCATCATCTCGCTGTTTTTGCCGGAGGTCATCCTGATGCAGCTGTTTGCCGGCCTGATGGGGGCGGAAAACTCCGAGATGATGGTCACGCTGCTCCTGCTGCAAACAATGTATGTGCTGTTGCTGCTGGTGTTTTTCTTCCACCACCGCCACCGCGCCGAAAGCGAACGCCTGGCCGCCACGCAGAACAATATCGACACCATGAACGAATATCTGGATCAGACGCGCCGCGATGCGCACGATTTCAACAAGCACATCCACTATCTGCACAGTCTGGTGGCCACCCAATCCACCCAGCCGGAGCTGCGGGAGGCAACAGACGCCTACTGCCGGGAGGTACTGGCGCTCGGCGGGCAGGAGGAGATCCTGCTGCAGCTGGACGACCCGACCTTCCGCGCGCTGCTCTACCGCCGGAAGATCCAGGCGAAAAAGCACGGCGTGGAGCTGCGGCTGGATGCCTCAACGGTGCTGCCGGTGTTCCCGCTGAAGAACTATCAGCTGGTTACGGTGTTTGACAACCTGATGGACAACGCCTTTGAATGTGTGCTGACACAGCCGGTTGAGCAGTATGTGCGCGTGGAACTGGATACCCAGCCGCTGGCGAACGGCCGCACCCTCCACCGCCTGGTGGTGGAAAATCCCTACGCCGAGGCCGCGCCCGTACAGCGCGACCGCTACACCACCAAGGGCGGCCACCATCAGGGCGTCGGCCTGTCCAATGTCACACAGCTGGTACGGGATACCGGCGGGCAGGTGCGCATTGCGCAGGATAACGGGCTGTTCCGCGTGACCGTGGAATACACCACCCACTAAAGCAGAAAAACCGGCCGGGAGGGTCGCCGCTTTTGCGGCAGCCTCCCGGCCGGCTTCATATTCTCGTATTTCCCGCGAATCAGAAAACAAATTCGAATTCCAGATCGTAGATGCTGACGGTGTCGCCCTCCTGGATGCCGGCGGCCTCCAGCGCGTCGATCACCCCGCCGGAGCGCAGCACCCGCTCAAAGTACTGCAGGCCGTCCGGGTCATCAAAGCGGATGCCCCGCATGATCTGCAGCAGCCACGGCGCCTCCACCATATACACGCCGTCGCGGTTGAGCACCTGCACCGTGCGGCCGTGCAGCGTTTCGGCATCCGGCAGCGGCTCCGGCTCACTTTCAAACCGGCGCACCGGGGGCAGGGTGGACAGGCGGCGGGCGCACTCCTTCACCAGGGCATCGGTGCCGTGCGCAATCGGCGCCATGATGGGGAAGTAGGCGTACCCCCGTGCCGCCATGGCATCGGCGAACGCCGCCAGCTGCTCCTCGGTGGCCAGGTCGCACTTGTTTCCGGCCACGATCATCGGGCGGGCGGCCAGCTCCGGGTTGAACTTCTGCAGCTCACTATTGATGGTATCAAAGTCCGCCAGTGGGTCGCGCCCCTCGCTGCCGGACACATCCACCACATGCACCAGCAGGCGGCAGCGCTCCACATGGCGCAGAAAATCGTGCCCCAGCCCGACCCCCTCGCTGGCGCCCTCAATCACGCCGGGGATATCCGCCATCACAAAGGAGACACCGGGCGCCGGGCGCACCACCCCCAGCACCGGGGTGATGGTGGTGAAATGGTAATTGGCGATCTCCGGCTTGGCCTCGCTGACCACCGAGATGAGGGTGGACTTGCCCACATTGGGGAAGCCGACCAGCCCCACATCCGCCAGCAGCTTCAGCTCCAGCCGCAGCTCATGCTCCTCGCCGGGCACGCCGGGCTTGGCAAAGCGCGGCACCTGCCGGGTGGGGGTGGCAAAATGGCTATTGCCCCAGCCGCCGCGGCCGCCGCGCGCCGCCACAAACGGCTCATCGCCGGACATATCCGCCATCAGGCGGCCGGTCTCATTATCGTACAGCAGGGTGCCGCGCGGCACCCGTACAATGCAATCCTCTCCGGAGCGGCCGGAGCAGCGCTTGGCGCCGCCATTGCCGCCGGGGGCTGCCACATATTTGCGCTGGTAGCGGAAATCCGCCAGCGTGTTCATCCCGTCATCCGGCACAAACACCACACTGCCGCCGCGGCCGCCATCGCCGCCGTCCGGGCCGCCGGCCGCCACATATTTTTCCCGATGGAAGGCGACTGCACCATCGCCGCCATTGCCGGCCTTGATCTTGATGACCGCTTTATCCACAAACATGAACAAGCGCCTCCTTTATTCACACAGTTTTCTACCGGCCGCGCGCCGGCCCGCCCCAGCGGGGCGCAGACCCACCGGTATCAGCCTTTCCGGCCGGGGCCACTGTTATGCAGCCCCGCAGCCGGAAGCCCCGCGCAGCGCGCAGAAGCCCGGCAAGCGGAAAAGCAAACGCGAAAGACAAAAACGCAAAAAACACAAAACGAAAAAGCGCCCCCGCTGCCGGGATCGGCGACGGGGGCGTTGTTTGCCTTACTGCTTTGCGTAGACGCTGACGCGCTTGCGATCCTTGCCCATGCGCTCGAACCGCACCACGCCGTCCTCCAGAGCAAACAGGGTATCGTCAGAGCCGATGCCCACATTCGTGCCGGGATGGATGTGCGTGCCGCGCTGGCGCACCAGAATGTTGCCGGCCAGCACAAACTGCCCGTCGGCGCGCTTGACGCCGAGGCGCTTGGACTCGGAATCACGGCCGTTCTTGGTGGAGCCGACGCCCTTCTTGTGAGCGAACAACTGGATGTTCAAAGATAACATTTTGCATTACACCTCCGTAATCTTCAGGTGTACCCGTTCGGGGTACTGTTCTTGCATGGCCTGCATATGCAGCCGGAAGCCGGATAGAACCGCCTGGCAGGGAGCAAGCTCCCCGGTCACGGTCAGCTCCATGTACCCGTCCCGCACGGTGATATCCGCGGGAAGCAGCAGTACATCGGTAATCGTATTGGCGGCCATATAGGCGGCGGAGGATACCGCTGCGCACACAATGTCCTCGCCCGCCTGCCCCGCACCCGCGTGGCCGGCAATGCGAAAACCGCACAACGCCCCTTGCCGTACCCGGCACTCAATCCGGATCATTTGTCAGGCGTTGATGGTATCAATCTGCACCTTGGTGAAGGGCTGACGATGACCCATCTTGCGGGAGCTGCTCTTCTTGGGCTTGTAGGTGAAGACGGTGATCTTCTTCGCCTTGCCGTTTTTCAGCACATGCGCGGTAACGGTAGCACCCTCCACATAGGGAGCGCCGACCTTCAGCCCGGCATCGTCCTGCAGAGCGATCACCTTATCAAAGGTGACGGAGGCTTCCTCGGCTGCGTTCAGCTTTTCAATGTACAGAGTGTCGCCATTCTGCACCTTGTACTGCTTGCCGCCGGTTTCAATGATCGCGTACATAGGCTTACCTGCCTTTTCTTCAGACTCGCTGCGGCGGGCGGAGCGGAGGCTCACTTGACCGCCCCGGAAAGGGGCGCCCGGCACATGCGGCATCAGCCATTTTAGCACACGCGTGGACGCTTGTCAATGGGTTTTGCCGCATTTTTTGAAAAAAGGCCGCTGTATGAGCCCTTTCGCCGCCCGCAGGCGGCTTTTGGCGGGAAAATAGTTGCAATCCGCAGTACAGCGTGGTAAAATAAGTTCCGGTAAAAACCCACGAAACGACAGAAAAGAGGTATGCCCGATGGGGGATCCCATTTATAAAGACCTGACCGTAGATGCGCTGTACGATCTTTCGCACACGCTGGCGGCGCCGCTGCTGGCGGCCGCCACCTACCCGTGGGAGGTGCTGGACGAGCTGGGCGAATTCATCTGCGCGCTGGGCAGCAACCTGCCGGCAGAGGAATACGACCATCCCGCGCCCACGGTGTGGATACACAAAACCGCGCGGGTGTTCAACTCGGCCTATATCGGCGAAAATGTGATCATCGGTGCCAACACCGAGGTGCGGCACTGCGCCTTTATCCGCGGCAATGCCCTGGTGGGCAGCGGCGCGGTGGTGGGCAATTCCACCGAGCTGAAGAATGTGATCCTGTTCGACAGCGTGCAGGTGCCGCACTACAATTATGTGGGCGATTCGGTGCTGGGGTACAAGGCGCATATGGGCGCCGGCTCTATCACCTCCAATGTAAAAAGCGACAAGACCCCCGTTTCCGTGCGCATGGAGGAGGCCCGTCTGCTGACCGGCCGCAAGAAATTCGGCGCCATGCTGGGCGATCTGGTGGAGGTTGGCTGCGGCAGCGTGCTGAACCCCGGCACGGTGGTCGGGTGCTGCACCCGCATCTACCCGCTCTCCTGCGTGCGGGGCTTTGTGCCGTCTGACAGCATCTACAAAAAGCAGGGCGAAATCGCCATACAGGAATGACGCCCCGGCATATACAAGGAACAAACCGCCGCCCACCCCCGAAATCCGGGGGTGGGCGGCGGTTATTTCTTTTCAGCACAGATCACGGAGCCGGGTGGGGGTTCTGCCACCCAAAGCCCAGCACCTCATCGGTCTCCACCAGCATGAAAAACGCCTGCGGATCCAGGTCGAACACCAGCCGCTTGAGCGGCGCTACCTCATCCCGGCTGACCGCACACAGGATCAGCTTCTGCTCCCGGCCGGTATAGCCGCCGCTGGCATCCAGCAGCGTAACGCCGCGGTCGATCTGCTCAAAGATGGCCGCCGTGATCTCCGGCTGGCGGGCGGTGGAGATGAGCGCCATCTTGCCGCGGCGGCCGCCGTACACCACCCAATCGGTGACCAGGGAGCTGACAAAGGCAAACACCACCGCGTACATGGCGCTTTCCACCTGCCGGTACACCAGCGCCGATACCGCAATCACCACGCCGTCCACCAGCAGCATCAGCCGGCCGATGGGAATGTGCGGAAACCGCTGCTCCAGCAGCCGGGCAGCAATCTCCGTGCCGCCGGTGGTGGAGCCGCGGATAAGGATCAGCCCCAGGCCGAGGCCGCACAGCGCGCCGCCGAACAGGCACACCAGCAGCATCTCGCCGCGGTAAACCGGGATAAACGGCGCCAGCACATCCGTCAGCACCGAGGAAAGCAGCAGCCCGATCAGGGTGCGCACCAGAAAACGGCGGCCAAGCCGGCGCCAGCCGGCCAGCAGCAGCGGCACATTCAGCACAATGGTCATCACGCCGATCGGCAGCCCCCACAGATATTTGGCCAGGATTGCCAGGCCGGTAACGCCGCCGGGCGCGATATCGTTCGGGGAAGAAAAGGTGAGCACACTGACCGCATAGCACAGGCTGCCCAGGGTGATGAACAGCAGGTCATTGAGCCATTCCCGCACGGTGCGGGCAGAGGGCTTTTTCATGGGGTATCCGCCTCCGTTTCCTCCACACGATCCATACAATAGGCAAACAGCTCCTGCACCCGCTCCAGCGCCCCGGAAAGGTACAGGTAGCCAAACAGCGACTCCAGGCCCGTGGCCTGATGGTAGTCCGCCCCGGTGCGGGTGGAATGGGCATTGCGGCCGCGCCGGAACACTGCTGCCTCCTCCTCGGTCAGCAGCGGCTGCAGCCGCTGCACCGCGGCAGCCTGCGCCTCGGCACGCACAGCCTGCACCGCCAGGCGGTGCAGCTCCCCCACCGGCCGGTTGGCCTGCGTGAGCAGACGCTCCCGCACCAGTAGGCTGTACACGCCATCCCCCACAAATGCCAGCGCCAGCGGGGAAAGCGTATGCACATCCACCTCTTTGGGATAAAAGCGTTCCATAGCATGTCCTCCAACAGGCCAGAATATGTACCGCCGGCCGGCGGCACAGACACCCCCCGGCCGGGGAGGCATCTTTCCGGCGGAAGATCCGCCGGTCTTTTTGTTATTCGTCGTCCAGCTTCAGCACCGCCATGAACGCCTCCTGCGGCACCTCCACCGAACCGAGCTGGCGCATCCGCTTTTTGCCCTCTTTCTGCTTCTCCAGCAGCTTCTTCTTCCGGGTGATATCGCCGCCGTAGCACT
>DJRT01000019.1:24283-131064 GCA_002437905.1 Ruminococcaceae bacterium UBA6353
CCAGCACATCCTTGCGCATGGCGCGCACCGTCTCGCGGGCGATCACCTTGCCGCCGATGGCGGCCTGCACCGGCACCTCAAACAGCTGGCGCGGAATATTATCCCGCAGCTTTTCGCACATCTTGCGTGCGCGCGCGTAGGCATTGCCGGAAAACAGGATGAACGAGAGCGCGTCCACCGGCTCACCATTGAGCAGAATATCCAGCTTGACCAGGTCGGATTTGACATAGCCCTTCAGCTCATAATCAAAGCTGGCGTAGCCCTTGGTGCGGGATTTCAGCGCATCAAAGAAATCGTAAATAATCTCATTGAGCGGCAGCTCATAGTGGATATCCACGCGGGTGGGATCAAGGTACTTCATGTCCTTGAAGACGCCGCGGCGCTCCTGGCACAGCTCCATGATGTTCCCCACATAATCGTTCGGGGCAAAAATGTGTGCCTCGGCGATCGGCTCCTCCGCCATGGCGATGGTGGCCGGGTCGGGGTAGTTGGAGGGGTTGGATACCATCACCACCGAGCCATCGGTGAGGGTGATGCGGTAGACCACACTGGGGGCGGTGGTGATCAGATCCAGATCGTACTCCCGCTCCAGCCGCTCCTGGATGATCTCCATATGCAGCAGACCAAGGAAACCGCAGCGGAAGCCGAAGCCCAGCGCCACGGAGGTCTCCGGCTCAAAGGTGAGGGAGGCATCATTGAGCTGCAGGCGCTCCAGTGCCTCCCGCAGATCCTGATAATGCGCGCCGTCCGCCGGAAACACGCCGCAGAACACCATGGGATTGACCTTGCGGTAGCCGGGCAGCGGCTCGGCAGCCGGGTTGGCGGCCAGCGTGACGGTATCACCCACGCGGGCATCGCCCACCGTCTTGATGGAGGCAGCCAGATAGCCCACCTCGCCGGCGGCCAGCTCGGCCCGCGGCTCCAGCCGGCCGGGGCGCATGATGCCGACCTCCACCACATCAAACTCCGCACCGGTGGCCATCATCCGGATGCGGTCGCCGGCGCGCACCGTGCCGTCCATCACACGGAAATACACGATCACCCCGCGATAGCTGTCGTAATAGCTGTCAAAGATCAGCGCCCGCAGCGGCCGGTGCTCATCCCCCTGCGGGGCGGGCAGGCGCACAATGGCCTCCAGCACCGCGTCGATGTTCAGGCCGGCCTTGGCCGAGATGCAGGGCGCCTCGGAGGCATCAATCCCGATGATATCCTCGATCTCCTGCTTGGCGCGCTCCGGGTCGGCGGCCGGCAGGTCGATTTTATTGATCACCGGGATGATCTCCAGCCCGTGCTCGGCGGCCAGATAGGTATTGGCCAGCGTCTGTGCCTCCACCCCCTGTGAGGCATCCACCACCAGCAGCGCGCCCTCACAGGCGGCCAGCGAACGGCTGACCTCGTAGTTAAAGTCCACATGGCCGGGGGTATCAATCAGATTGAAGGTATAGTTTTCCCCATCGGCGGCGGTATAATCCAGCGTTACGGCATGCGCCTTGATGGTGATGCCGCGCTCCCGCTCCAGATCCATGCTGTCCAGCAGCTGATCCTCCATATCCCGCAGGGCAACGGTCTTGGTTTTTTCCAGCAGGCGGTCGGCCAGCGTGGATTTGCCATGGTCGATATGGGCGATAATACAGAAATTGCGTGTATGCTGACGGTCGTTGGCCACAGACGGGCACCTCATTCCTTCGGTTTTTCCGGGCGGCGGATACGGTATCCGCCGCCGGCCGCACACCATTGCCCGGTGCACAGCCATACAGCTTGTAGTATAGCATTTTTTGCCGGGCTTGACAACCCCCGGCGGCGCGGTTTTGCTTGCCCTGCCGGCAAAACTATGCTATGATAAGGGAAACATGGCAAACAGGAGGAAAGCATATGGACTGGACAGAGGTACGCATCCGCATCCGCACCGCGGATGTGGATGAGGCCGCCGCCATCGCCAACATGGCGGTGCCCTACGGTATTTATATTGAGGATTACAGCGACCTGGAGCAGGGGGCGCAGGAGATTGCCCACATCGACCTAATCGACGAGGAGCTGCTGCAGCGCGACCGCGCCCACGCGCTCATTCATCTGTACATCGACCCGGCGGACAATCCGCCGGAGGCGGTGGCGTTCCTGCGGGAACGGCTGAACGCCGCCGGCATCCCGCACGAAGTGATGGCCGAAACCGTGCGGGAGGAGGACTGGGCAAACAACTGGAAAAAATACTTCAAGCCCCTGCCGGTGGGGCAGCGGCTGCTGATCTGCCCATCGTGGGAGGAGCCGGGTGAGCACACCGGCCGCGCCGTGCTGCGCATTGACCCCGGCATGGCCTTCGGCACCGGCGGGCACGATACCACCCGCCTGGTGCTGGAAACGCTGGAGCAGCACATCACCCCCGGCGAGGACTTTCTGGATATCGGGTGCGGCAGCGGTATTCTGTCCATTGCCGCCTGCCTGCTGGGCGCCGGGAGCGCCTTTGGTGTAGATATCGACCCGCTGGCGGTACGCACCGCGCAGGAAAACGGCGCGCTCAACGGCCTGGCCGCGCCGCGCTACACCATTGTGCAGGGGGATCTGGCGGACAAGGTGACCGGCCGCTATCCGGTGGTGGCAGCCAATATCGTGGCGGACGCGATCATCGCCCTGTCTCCCGCCGTGCCGGCCTTCTTGGCGCCGGGCGGCGTATACATCGTTTCCGGCATCATCGACACCCGCGAGGCGGATGTGCTGGCAGCTCTGGCGGATGCCGGCTTCACGGTAGCCGAGCGGCGCGCCCACGGCGGCTGGGTCTGCCTGTGCTGCCGCCGGGCAGACTGAGGAGGATATGCCATGCCACGCTTTTTTGTCCCCACGCCACTGGCGGTGGGAGAGACCGCCGCGCTGACCGGCGCGGATGCCCGGCACGCCGCCGGCGCCCTGCGGGTCAGCATCGGCGAGCCGCTGACCCTGTGTGACGGCGCCGGCACCGACTATGCCTGCACCGTTACCGCTGTGGAGCGGGAGTGCGTTACCCTGCGGGTGGACGCAGCCGCCCCCAGCGCCGCCGAGCCGACGCTGCGGGTGACCCTCTACATGGGGCTGCCGAAGGCGGACAAGCTGGAGCTGATCATCCAGAAGGCGGTGGAGCTGGGGGTAACGGCCGTGGTGCCGGTGATGACCGCCCGCAGCATTGCCCGCGTGGACGGCCGGGACGCCGAAAAGAAACAGACGCGCTGGCAGCGCATTGCCGCCGAGGCCGCCGGCCAGAGCGGGCGGGGGATCATCCCCACCGTGGAGGCGCCCATCCGCTGGCGGGAGGCGCTGCCCCGGCTGGCGGCGGAAAACACGCTGCTGTGCTACGAGGGCGGCGGCCGCCCGATCGGGGAGCTGGTCACCCCCGCTGACCACGCCCTCTCCCTGGTGGTGGGGCCGGAGGGAGGCTTTGACCCCGCCGAGGTGGCGGCTGTCACCGCCGCCGGCGGCCGTATTGCCACCCTCGGCCCGCGTATCCTGCGCTGCGAGACCGCCCCGCTGGCCGCCCTGGCGGTGCTGATGGAGCGCAGTGGCAACATGCAGTAAGGCTGCCACGGGCGGCTTTCCGGTGCAAAATCAATTCCTTACAGGCGAATATAGACTGTACTATACAGTGTGTTATAAAAAGGAGGGCGAATTATGGCAAAAATCCACGCGGCCCCGCGCCTCTGGCTGCGGATCCTTCTGTGGGTGCTGGGACTCCTTCTGGCGGCGGCGCTGCTTTATGTGGCTTATGTGCTGCTCAGCTACTCCCGCATTCCCGACCGGCAGGTGCTGACCCCCGCTGGCACGGCGACCGCCGCGTCCGTTACCACCGGGCAGGCGTACACTGCGGTCACACAGAACCTCGGCTTCGGCGCCTACACGCCGCAGTTCACCATGTTCATGGACGGCGGCACCGGCTCCTGGGCGGAGAGCCCGGAGAGCGTGCGCGCCTGCATCACCCAGGGGGCGGACACCGTACAGGGGTTAGACCCGGATTTCATCCTTTTCCAGGAGGTGGACACCAACTCCACCCGCAGCTACCACATCAATGAGCTGGCACTGCTGGAGCAGCGCCTTGGCAGCAGCTGGAACCATGTGGCGGCGGTCAACTACCACTCCGCCTTCCTGCTGTACCCGCTGTATCAGCCCCACGGCGCCTCCAACAGTGATATTGTCACCTTCAGCTGCTATGCCATCACGGCGGCGGTGCGCCGCAGCCTGCCCATTTCCACCGGCCTTTCCAAGCTGCTGGATCTTGACCGCTGCTACACCGTCAGCCGCGTACCCGTGGAAAACGGCCGGGAGCTGGTGCTGTACAATGTGCATCTGTCTGCCTATGGCGGCAGCGAAGCCATCCGCACGGCGCAGATGACCATGCTGTTTGAGGATATGGCCGCAGAGTACGCCGCCGGCAACTATTGTGTATGCGGCGGCGATTTCAACCACGATTTCACCGGCACCTCCACCGCCGATCTCAACGGCGGGGAGAGTGTGGAATTCGGCTGGGCGCAGCCGTTCCCGGCTGAGCTGCTGCCGGCCGGCCTGCGCCGCTGCACGGCGTACACCGACCCTGCCGTGCCCACCTGCCGCAACTGCGATGTGCCCTATGAGCCGGGCAATTTCACCATTATCGTGGACGGCTTCATTGTGAGCGACAATGTGACGGTGCAGGCAGTGGAGAACATCTCCACCGGCTTCGCCTATTCCGACCACAACCCGGTGCGTCTGCAGTTCTGTCTGGCGGAATGAGCCAAGGGCAAACCGGCAAACAGTGTAAAGCAAAAAAGTTTTCCCCGGCAGCGTCAGCTGCCGGGGAAAACTTTTTTGTTATCCGTTCGCGGTTACAGGTCGATCCGGCCATAGAGGGACAGATCGTTCTCCTTCTCCGACTCTGTGCGGCTGGGCGGCGTAGCGCCGTCCGCCATCGGCAGGGGGTTGCTGCGGGAAATAAACTCCCGCACCGGGCGCTCCGGCGCCACCACCTGATAGTCACGGTCACGCCGGCCGCGGTTATCGCCGCGCCGGTTATCCCGGCCGCCGCGGCTGCCGCCGTTGCCCCGGCCGCCATTGCCGCGGCCACGGCGCTCCTCGGCGCGCTGCTTGTTCGGATTATCCTCCGAGGGACCGATCACCACATGGCGGTTCGGCTCGGAGCCGACACTCCAGGAGGTGACCCCCTCCATATCCTGCACTGCGGTGTGGATGATGCGGCGCTCGTAGGGGTTCATCGGCTCCAGCGAATGCCGGCGGCCGGTGCGGGCGACCTGCGCGCCCAGACGGCGGGCAAGGCCGGTCAGCGCCTGCTCCCGCTTTTCGCGGTAGTTGCCGATATCCAGTGTCACGCGGTAGTAGGCATTATCCACCCGGTTGGCCACCAGCCCGGTCAGATACTGCAGCGCATCCAGCGTATCGCCCCGCCGGCCGATGATGAAGCCCAGCTTCTCGCCGTCCAGCGTGATCACGCAGCCGTTTTCCTCGGTTTTCACGGTGCAGGTGAATTCTGTCACCCCCATGCCGCGCAGCACCGATTCCAGCCATGCACGGGCGGCCTCTGCTGCCGCACTGCTGTCGCCCGCATGGGCGGGGGCTGCCTTTTTCGGCGCAGCCGCTGCCGGCTGCTGTGCGGCCGGTGCGGCGGCCGGCTCGGCCAGTGTGGCTGTGCCCTTGACCTCGGCCTTGCCGCCAAACAAGCCAAGCAGCTTCTTACCAGGCTCCTGCAGCACCTCAAAGGTGATCTTATCCTGCGGCAAGCCCAGCTCGACGGCGATCAGCTCCTTGGCCTGTTCCACCGTTGCTGCCTGCTTGATACATTCTTTATTCATTGTTTTCACTCCCATCATCAGTCTGTTCCGCCTCAGGCGCTTTCTTTGGCGGGCGCTTGCCCTCCTTGGCGGCGCGCTTTTCGTTTTCCTCGCGCTGCCAGGCGGCCTGCTCCTCCAGGCGCGCCTGCTTCAGCCGTGCCTTATCCTCGGCCTTCTGGCGGCGGCGCTCGGCGTACTCTGCCTCCGCCTCCGCCCGGATCTTGGCCGGATTGTACATCTTATTGAGAATGGCGGTCTGCACCAGCGCCAGCAGATTGGAGAAGATCCAGTACACTGCCACACCGGCCGGTACGATAAATGAGAAGTACAGCGACATCAGGGGCATCATATACATCATGGCCTTGGTGGAGCAGCCACCCATATTCTGCTGCTCCTGCGTCATGCCGGCCTGCGAGAAGTGCATGGACAGCATGCTGGTCAGGAAGGAGCTGAGACCGGAAAGAATGGCGATCACCCACAGCCAGTTTGGCCGGATGCCGGTCTCGCTGGGCACCCCCAGCAGGGAAATGCCGAACACCTCAAAATCCTTCTTGGTGGACTGCATGGTGGTGATGGCCTCTGCCGCAGCTGTCTCTGCCTCCTGCTGGATAGCCTCGGCGGAGACATCCTCGCCGCGGGTCTCCATGGCCTTTTGGGAAACAGCCGCCTCCACCAGCGCCTGCCGGATATCCTCGGTATAGGCATCCATGTATTTGAGCAGATACAGCTCACGGTAGTAGCTGTTTTCGTTCTGCAGCTGTGCCTTGAGGGATTTGATGGTTTTGCCGTCCACCTTCTCCTGCTCGATGGCGTCGTTGGTGGCCTCTGCGCCGTTTTTCTCGATGGTCGCGGCGGCCTCTTTCTCCATGGCGGAGACCACGGCAGTGGTGCTGGTATTCAGCACGGCCGCATCCATGCGGCTAACATAGGTAAGGGGCTTATAGATGACGGCAATCACGCTGAACAGCACCAGCATCTGCAGCAGCTGCGGCAGACAGCCGCCAGTCATCTTGACATTCTCTTTTTCGTACAGTTCCTGCTGCTTCTGTGCCATCTTCTGGCGGTCCTGGGCGTACTTTTTCTGCAAGCGCTCCAGGCGGGGCGCCAGACGCGCCTTCTGCGCGGCGCTCTTCTGTGAGCTGATATTCAGCGGGAACAGCACCAGCTTGATCAGCAGGGTGAACAGGAAAATGGCAACAAAGTAGCTGGGCACAAACTTCGCCACCCAGTGCAGCACATAGCCAAGCGGGGTGGCCAGCAGGCCAAATATTTTCATCATCGGCGGATACCTCCTTATAAGGCGCGGGTGCGCCGTTTACTGTCGGTCCTTTCAGGGGCACCTGCGCCACGGCCAGGGAAACTGCGTGGGTACAGGGTCGTACCCGCCGCGGCAGAGCGGATTGCAGCGCAGGATGCGCCACAGCGCGAGAGCGGTGCCTAAAATGACGCCAAAGCGGCCGATGGCCTCGATGGCGTATGCCGAACAGGTGGGCGTAAAGCGGCAGACCGCCGGGGTTCTCGCAGAGAGGTGTTTCTGGTACAGACGGATGAGGGCAATGAGCCAATTGCGCGGGCGCAGCCGCGCCGGCAGCCTATTCATCCCGCAGCACGCCGAGCTGACGGAGCTGCCGCTCCATCACCGGCTGCAGCTCGGTGCTTTTCATACCGAGCAGACGGCCGCGGGCAACGAACACAATATCGTAGCCGCCCACGGCGGGGTACAGAGGGGCAAAGGCCGCCCGGATGACCCGGCGGCAGCGGCTGCGCTGCACCGCCTTGCCCAGCTTTTTGCCGGTGGTGATGCCCACACGGGGGCTGCCCAGCCGGTTTTTGCGCACATAGGTGACCAGGGCGGGATGCACCTGCGACCTGCCGCGGTAATAGAGCGTGCGGAAATCCTTGTTTTCCCGCAGGGTCGTCCACGCTGCCACGCTGCATCCTCCCTCTTTTTCTGAAAAGGCGTCCGGTGCTATGAAAAAAGGCCACACAAGGTGGCCTCTTTTAGTAGCTCAGACGCGCTCTGCCCTTGGCTCTTCTGCGGGCCAGGACCTTACGGCCGTTGGCGGTCGCCATTCTCTTGCGGAAGCCGTGCTCCATCTTACGATGACGCTTCTTCGGCTGATAAGTACGAAGCATGTGTGCTCCTCCTTTCACAGTGGGGTATCTGCCGCACAAGCTGCTCCGGAAAACCGGAAAAAGGGCATAAGCCCACAGCGGCAGCTTAACAATGAGATATTATATACCATCCACCGGGGAAAAGTCAAGGCCAAATTCCCCACAGCCGCGCATTTTTTCGATTATTTTTCCGCTCTTGTAGCTTTTGGCGTACAGGCCGGCGAAAAAACACTATATCTTGTATCGAGCCGTATAGGCGGTTTTTGGCGCTGCAGGGCCGTAGGGGCGGTTTTTGCCGCCGGCGGAATTTTTTTGCCGGAAAGAGCAAAAAACATTGAAAAAACACGCGGTTTATGCTATAATTAGATTAGTAGTGTTTTGCCGTTTTGGCGGCAGGACCGACCGGCCTGCCGGTATGGAAAAAATATCCCGTAAGGAGCCAGTTAACGACATGGAATCCATCAACGAGCTATGGGACAGTGCATGTGCCTACATAAAAAATTCCGGCGCCATCAGCCAGGCGGCCTTTGATGTGTGGATCAAAAACATCCAGCCGCAGCGCATTGAGGACGGCGAGATGGTGGTGTATGTCAACACCGATTTTATGAAAAACACCATCCTGAATACCTATGGGGACAAGCTGCAGGATGCGCTGCAGCAGGTGCTGGGTGTGCCGCTGGGCCTGCGGGTGATCTCCCGCGAGGGCAGCGCCGCCGCCGCGCCGGAGCCGGATGCCGTGCCCATCGAGGGCAATGGTTACCCTGCCGGGGACGAGGAATACACCTTTGCCAACTTTGTGGTTGGTTCCTCCAATAAATTCGCCCACGCGGCCTCACAGGCGGTGGCCAGCCAGCCGGCCGGGCTGTATAACCCGCTGTTTATCTACGGCGGCTCCGGGCTGGGCAAAACCCATCTGCTGTGCGCCATCTGCAAGGAGATCCAGAAACGCGACCCCCGCGCCCATATCCTGTATACCAAGGGCGAAACCATGACCAATGAGCTGATCGAGGCCATCAAGAACGGCACCACGGCCGAATTCCACCAGAAATACCGTCAGGTAGATATTCTGTTGGTGGACGATATTCAGTTTATCAGCGGCAAGACCAGCACGCAGGAGGAGTTCTTCCATACCTTTGAGACGCTGCACGCCGGCGGTAAGCAGATCGTGCTGACCAGCGACCGGCCGCCGCGCGAGATTGCCACGCTGGAGGAGCGGCTGCGCTCCCGCTTTGAAATGGGACTGCTGGCGGACATCCAGCCGCCGGATCTGGAGACCCGCATCGCCATCATCCGCCGCAAGGCCAAGACCCTGGATATGCCGCTGCAGGACGATGTGGCGGAATACATTGCCAACCAGCTGAAGAGCAATGTGCGGCAGCTGGAGGGCGTGGTCAAGCGCATGCGCGCGCAGTATCTGCTGAATAATGAGCAGCCCAATCTGATTGCTGCGCAGAATGCCATCCGCGATATCCGCAACGATAATCAGCCGGCACCGATCACTGTGGAGCGCATCATCAACGAGGTGGCGCGCACCATGGGGGTGGAGCCGGAGGACATCCGTTCGAAAAAGCATGCCGCGCCCATTTCCCGCGCCCGGCAGGTGGCGGCATATGTGGTGCGGGATATCACCGATCTGTCCACCAAGGCCATTGGGCAGGAATTCGGCGGCCGCGACCACACCACCATTGTGTATGCCACGCAGAAGGTGGAGGAACAGATGGCAAAGGATCCTTCCTTCAAAAATCTGGTACAGGATATCATCAAGAATATCAGCGAATTTTAAGGCCCTTTTGTTCTTCAGGGGAAGTGGCTGTTCCGCCGGCGGCGGGACGGCCATCCCCTATGATGTATATACCTTATTATAAAGCATTTTTCCGGTCGGAAAATCTTTCACGCGTTTTCCACATTCCCCACACAGCTATTCACCGCACAGTGAAAGACCGGCCGCCGCTTCCACTTTTCCAGTTTTTTTCCCCGAGGTCTTCCGATTGGCCGGGGAACGGATTTCCGCAGCAAAACAGGCACAGGCAGGCTTTTCCACATCTTCACCGCCTCTACTACTGCTACGGACAATATATCTATTTATATTTTCTTAGTATGTCCCATCCTGCGTACTTTATACGCAAATACGGCAAAAAGGTGGTTAAAAAAACACTATGAAAATTCTGTGTAACAAACAGCAGCTGATCGAAGCCGTTGGCAATGTGCAGCGGGCAGTAGCCGCCAAGGCCGCCCTGCCGGCACTGGAGGGCATTCTTCTGCGCGCCTCCGGCTCCACCCTCTATCTGGCCGGCTTTGATATGGAGCTGGGCATCACCACAACCATTCCGGCCACCGTACAGGAGCCGGGCGAAATCGTGCTTTCCGCCCGGATGTTCGGCGATATCGTGCGTAAGATGCCGGGCGAAAGCGTCTCCATCCTGGCAGATGAGCGATACAATACCATCATCCGCAACGATGTGACGGAATTTGCGATTATGGGCATGACTGCGGCGGACTATCCGGAAATCCCGCAGGTAGAGGACGGCGTGAGCGTAACCCTGAGCCAGCCGGTACTGAAAAGCATGATCCGGCAGACCATCTTTGCCGTGGCCGCGCCGAACGATCCCCGGCCGATCTACACCGGCACCCGCTTTGAGGTGCTTCGCGACCAGCTGCGGCTGATCAGCGTAGACGGCTACCGCCTTGCGATGCGCCGTGAAGCCATCAGCAGCGAGGAAACCCTCAACTTTGTGGTGCCGGGCAAGACCCTGCAGGAGATCCTCAAGCTGCTGAAAGAGGAGGAAAGCCCCTGCTCACTGATCGTCGGGCGGCGGCACATCATCTTCGAAATTGACGGCTATGCGGTGATTTCCCGCCTGCTGGACGGCGAATTTATGGCCTATGACAAGATCATTTCTCCGGAGGTGACCTCCACCGTGACGGTAAACACCCGCGCCTTTATGGATGCGGTGGACCGTGTATCGCTGGTGATCAACGACCGGCTGAAGTCTCCGCTGGTATGTGAATTCCGTGACAGCAGCATCAGCGTTTCCTGCGCCACGCCGCTGGGCAGTGCCAATGACTGCATCAGCGCTGAGATTGAGGGCAATGAGGAGGAAATGGGGTTCAATTCCCGTTTTCTGCTGGATGCACTGAAAAACAGTGAAACAGACGAGGTACGGGTGGAGCTGAACGGCTCACTGAAGCCGATGAAAATTCTGCCCACCGAGGGCGATGCCTTCCTGTTCCTTGTGCTGCCGGTGAGGTTAAAAAAATGACACAATTTACCCTGACAGAGGACTATATCCGGCTGGATGATCTGCTGAAGCTGACCGGCCGCGTAGAAACCGGCGGACAGGCCAAGCGACTGATCCAGGAGGGGCATGTGACGCTGAATGGCGAGGTATGCACCCTGCGCGGCAAAAAGCTGCGCGGCGGCGAGACCATTGCCGTGGAAGGCGCGGCGGAGGAAATTACGGTTGCTCGTCCGTGAGCTGCAGTTTGCCGGTTTCCGCAATCTGCACCCCGGCCAATGGCGGCCGTGCAGCGGTGTTAATATTCTCTACGGCGATAATGCACAGGGCAAGACCAATCTGCTGGAGGCCTGCTGGCTGTTCACCGGTGCGCGCAGCTTCCGCGGCGCCAAGGACAGCGAGATGGTGCAGTTCGGCTGCGATCGGGCAGCGCTGAAAATGGCCTTTACCGCCGCCGGGCGGGAGCAGGAAGCGGCTATTGCCATCGAGCAGAGGCGGCAGGTGACGCTGAACGGGGTCAGGCTGCCCTCGGCTACCCGGCTGGCCGGTACCCTGCGTGGGGTGGTTTTCTCCCCGGCGCATCTTTCGCTGGTACGGGATGGCCCGGAGGAACGCCGCCGCTTTGTGGATGGTGCATGCTGCCAGCTGCGGCCGGGACATATCGGTGTGATGACCGAATATCATAAGGTGCTGCAGCAGCGCAATGCTTTTCTCAAGCGCTGCCGGGAGACCGGCGGCCTGACGGCCACAGCCGATGATATGCTGGAAATCTGGGACACCACGCTGGCAGTAGCCGGTGCCCGGCTGACGGCGGCCCGCTGCCGCTACATCGAACGGCTGCAGCCACTGGTTACGGATATCTACGGCGGGCTTTCCGGCGGCCGGGAGCAGCTGACGCTGCAATGGTTGACGGCGGCGGCCGATGAGCCGCAGACACCGCCGCCCGCTGAGCTTGCCCGCCGCTGGCAGCAGCTGCTGCAAAAGGCACGGCCGGCCGATGCGGCCGCCGGCTTTTCCACGGCCGGCCCGCACCGCGAGGATCTGCTGCTGCTGTTAGATGGAAAGCCGGCCCGCACCTATGGTTCGCAGGGACAGCAGCGCTCAGCTGTGCTGGCGCTGAAAATGGCCGAGGCCACCCTGCTGCAGCAGATCACCGAGGAACCGCCGGTCGCCTTTCTGGATGATGTGATGAGTGAGCTGGATATTTCCCGGCAGGATTATATTCTCAATCACATCCGCGATTGGCAGGTATTCATCACCTGCTGCGAACCGACAGCTGGCCTGCGGATGACCGCCGGCAAGGTGTTTGAAATGAAACAAGGCGTTATATCAGAATAAAATAATACAGATAGGAATTATATTTTATATGTATTTGCATTTGGGGCAGGGCGTTGTCATTCGCCAACAGGAAATTCTCGGTATATTCGATATGGATAATACAACGGTTTCCCGCAACACGCGCGATTTTCTGGCGGCGGCGGAGAAGGCCGGCCGTGTCGTGACCGTCAGCCCGGAGCTGCCGCGTTCCTTTGTGCTGTGCTGTGACCGGCACAAGGGCGGCCGGCGCAGCGGGACGGAGGACACGGTGTATGTCGCCCAGCTATCCCCCCGCACACTGTATAAGCGCGCCGGCATGGCGCTGACCGATACCGACGGACAAGGAGGAACAACAGTATGAGCAACGAGAACGAGCTGGAGACCGAGCAGGAGCTGGAGCGTGAGCTGACCCAGGCCGAAGGCAGCTATGATGAAAAGGATATTCAGGTGCTGGAAGGCTTGGAGGCAGTGCGCAAGCGCCCCGGTATGTATATCGGCTCCACCGGTCCGCGCGGTTTGCATCATTTGGTGTACGAAATTGTGGATAATTCCATTGACGAGGCACTGGCCGGCTACTGTACCCACATTGAGGTGGATATTCTGCCGGGGGACATCATCAGCGTGCGGGATAACGGCCGCGGCATCCCGGTGGGTCTGAATGAAAAGCTAGGTCTGCCCACCGTGACGGTGGTGCTGACGGTGCTGCACGCCGGCGGTAAATTCGGCGGCGGCGGTTATAAGGTGGCCGGCGGCCTGCATGGCGTGGGCTCCTCTGTGGTGAATGCCCTTTCCGAATGGCTGGAGGTGGAGATCAGCCGCGATGGCCATGTATATGCCCAGCGCTTTGAGCGCGGCAAGACGGCCTCTGATCTGACGGTGATCGGCGATACCGATGCCACCGGCACCCTGGTGCGGTTCAAGGCTGACCCCACCATCTTCACAGAGACCACGGAATACGATTTTGAGACTCTGCAGAAGCGGCTGCGCGAACAGGCTTTCCTTAATGCGGGACTGAAGATCACCTTCACCGACCGCCGCGATGAGGCCGAAATCAAAAGTGAGACCTACTGCTACGAGGGGGGTATTTCCTCCTTTGTGGAGTTTCTGAACAAGACCCGTGGCTATGTGGCGCTGCATGAGAATGTGGTGCACCTGTCCGCCGTGGACGGCGAGAGCATTGCCGAGGTGGCATTCCAGTATAATGACAGCTACAATGAAACCATCGTGTCCTTTGCCAACAATATGCACACGGTGGACGGCGGTACGCATGAGACAGCGTTCAAGACGGCCATCACCCGCGTATTCAATGCCTATGCCCGCCGCTTCAAGATTTTGAAGGACAATGACCGCGACCTCAAGGGTGAGGATGTGCGCGAGGGTCTGATGGCGGTCATCAGCGTGAAGCTGGAGGATGCACAGTTTGAAAGCCAGACCAAGGCCAAGCTGGGCAATACCTCCATCGGCCGGCTGGTGAATACCCTGATCACCGACAAGCTGACGGCCTATCTGGATGAAAACCCGGCGGTGGCCAAGGCCATCCTGGAAAAGTCCGTGAATGCCGCCCGTGTGCGCGAGGCGGCACAGAAGGCGCGGGACAATGCTCGCAACAGCAAAAAGCTCAGCTCCATGCGGATGCCGGAGAAGCTGGCGGACTGCATCTGGAACGATCCGGAGCGCACCGAACTGTACATCGTGGAGGGCGACTCGGCCGGCGGCTCCGCCATCCAGGGACGCGACCGCAACTATCAGGCGATCCTCTCCCTGTGGGGCAAGATGCTGAATGTGGAAAAGGCCCGGCTGGACAAGGTGTACGGCAACGATAAGCTGACCCCGGTGGTGGTGGCGCTCGGCTGCGGCATCGGCGATGATTTTGACCTGGCCAAGCTGCGCTACGGCAAGGTGATCATCATGGCGGATGCGGATGTGGACGGCTCCCACATCTGTACGCTGATGCTGACCTTCTTCTTCCGCTATATGCGGCCGCTGATCGAGGAGGGGCATGTTTATATCGCCCAGCCGCCGCTATTCAAGGTCAGCAAGGGCAAAAAGTTCTTCTATGCTTTCTCCGATGAGGAGCGCGACCGCTATATCGCCGAGCTGGGCGGCAACCCCGATAATGTGCAGCGGTACAAGGGTCTTGGTGAGATGGATCCCGAACAGCTGTGGGAGACCACCATGGATCCTTCCTTCCGCACGATGCTGCAGGTACATCTGGAGGATGCCCAGCAGGCGGATGAAACCTTCTCCATCCTGATGGGGGACAAGGTAGAGCCGCGTAAGGACTTTATCGAGAAGAATGCCCGCTATGTATCCAATCTGGATATTTAACGAAAGGAATATACCATGGCAAATGACGAGACAACCGGCTTCAACGACCGTTGGCCGGTGGATCTGACCCGCGAGGAATTCCTCGGATACCAAAAGCTGCTGGGACGCAGCACCGGCTTTATGCAGGGCAAAACGCTGCAGATCGTCCTTTCGACGGTTCTTTGCGTATATCTGCTGGTACTGTTCGGCTATTTGGCAATACGCCGGCAGGAATACGATTTTCTGCTGCTGGCGGCTGCTGTGGTAACGGCTGCAGTGGATCTGGTATTCTGGTTTGTGCTGCCGGCCCGGCGGTGCAAGGCGGCCATCGCACTCTATGATGAAAATGTGGCGGCCGGCTACAGCTACTACGGTATGCTGCAGGTGTTCCCCGACCGGGTAGAAAAAGCCGGCGATGAGATGACCACCGCCATCCCTACCACGCCGGACAGCCTGTTTATCGAAAGCCCGGAATACATGGTCTGGCTGAACCGTGAGCAGCGCGCCATTGTGCTGCCGGCCCGCTGCATGACGGCGGAGGCTGCAGCCGCGGTGCGGGCCGCCGCTGACCGTCTGCCTCCGCGCAACCGTCGGTTTTTCGGCCGGCTGCAGCCGCGCGGTGAGCAGCCGCTGCCCCCGGAAAAGGTGCCGCTGACGGTGCTGTGGGAGCAGACCATTGATTACACCGGGGAGGAATACACGGCGCTGCTGCGCAGCACCACGGTGAATAATTACCGCCGGCAGCTGCCGATGCTCAGCTTCAACAGCCTGCTGATCGCGCTGCTGATCACCTTCACCGGCGGGCCGGTGTGGGCGGCTATTCCGTGGTTTCTCGGCCTGTTTTTGCTGATGACGGTATTTTCCCTGTGGCTGCCGCTGCGCCGCTGCACCACGGCGGAGACAGTGCCGCCGCAGATCCGCCGCCTGTGGGTCAGTCTTTCCGACCGCGGTGTGCGGGTGCGCAGCGGTGCGCGCTTTGCGGTGTTCCCGTGGCAGGCCGTTGGCCATGTGATCGACCGCGGCACCTATGTGGAAATCCTGCGGGAGCCGCAATCGGTGTGGATCCCCAAACGCTGTATTGACGATCTGGCGGCCTTTGACGCCATGATCCGGCAATATTGGAAAAACAAGAAGTAATATAATAAACAAATATTCCTGATAGTAAATTATATGAAAGGTCAGGTGACCCTGAATGGAGGAACAATCCACACCCTTGGCCAAGCTGATTACGGTGGATCTGGATAAGGAAATGCGCAAGCGCTTTCTGGAATATTCTATGTCGGTTATCGTGGCGCGCGCCCTGCCGGATGTGCGTGACGGACTAAAGCCGGTGCACCGCCGCATTCTGTATACCATGCATGAGGATGGACTGACCCCGGATAAAGCCTTCCGCAAATCGGCCACCACCGTGGGCGATGTGCTGGGACACTACCACCCGCACGGTGATGCATCGGTTTACGATGCCATGGTGCGTCTGGCACAGGATTTCTCCCTGCGCTATCCGCTGGTGGACGGCCACGGCAACTTCGGTTCAATCGACGGCCATCCGGCGGCTGCCTACCGGTATACCGAGGCACGGCTGAGCAAGATGAGCCTGGATATGCTGGCGGATATCGACAAGGAGACCGTCGATTTCATGCCCAACTTCGATAACACCACCGAGGAGCCGGTGGTGCTGCCCTCGCGCTTTCCCAATCTGCTGGTTAACGGCTCTTCCGGTATTGCCGTGGGTATGGCCACCAACATTCCGCCGCACAACCTGCGCGAGGTGGTGGATGCCATCTGCCTGCTGATCGAAAACCCGGAGGCCGATCTGCCGGAGATTATGGAGTGTATCAAGGGTCCCGATTTCCCGACCGGCGGCATTATCATGGGCCGCAGCGGCATCCGGGCGGCCTATGCCACCGGCCGCGGCCGCATAACGGTACGGGCGCGTGCAGAAATTGAGGAGAGCGGCAACCGCAACCGCATTGTTATCAGTGAGATCCCCTATATGGTAAACAAGCTGAACCTGGTCAAGAGCATCATTGACCTGGTGGATGATAAGCGTATTGAGGGCATCCACGATGTGGTGGATCACTCCAGCATGGAGGGTATGCGCATCCTGATCGACCTGAAAAAGGATGCCGTGCCGCAGGTGGTGCTCAATCAGCTGTATGCCTATACACAGATGCAGGTCACCTTCGGCGCCATTATGCTGGCACTGGTGGACGGCACCCCCAAGGTGCTGACCCTCAAGCAGATGCTGGAGGAGTATATCAAATTCCAGGAAGAGGTTATCACCCGCCGCACCCTCTACAATCTGCGCAAGACCAAAGAGCGTGAGCACATTGTTGAGGCGCTGAAAAAAGCGGTGGACTTCATCGACGAGGTCATCAACATCATCCGCAATGCGCGGGATGTGGCTACGGCCAAGGAAAAGCTGTGTGAGCGCTTCGGTTTTGACGATGTGCAGGCCGATGCGATCGTGAAGATGCAGCTGGGCAAGCTGGCCGGTCTGGAGCGCCAGAAGATCGAGGACGAGCTGGGCGCGCTGCAGATGAAGATTGCCGAATATGAGGGCATCCTGGCCGATGAACACAAGATCAAGGAGATCGTGAAGGACGAATGCCTCAAGATGCGGGATAAGTACGGCGATGAACGCCGTACCGAGATCTCGATCGTCTCCGGCGAGGTGGATATCGAAGATCTGATCCCGGAGGAGGAGAGCGTACTGACCCTGACCGATGCCGGCTATATCAAGCGCCAGCCGATGGACAGCTACACGGCGCAGCGCCGCGGCGGCAAGGGGATCAAGGGTCTTTCCACCCGTGAGGAGGATGTGATCCGCGATATGTTCGTATGCTCCAGCCATGACCAGGTGATGTTCTTCACCAATCTTGGCCGGGTGTACAAGCTGAAGTGCTTTGAGGTGCCGGAGGGCAGCCGCACAGCCAAGGGCATGAACATCATCAATCTGCTGCCGCTGCAGCCGGGGGAGAAGGTTTCTGCCATGATCCGGCTGGAGGACTGCGTGGAGGGCCGCTATCTGAGCATGATCACCCGCCGCGGTATTATCAAGCGCACCCGTCTGGATGCCTATGCCAATGTGCGTAAGGGCGGCCTGATCGCCATTGATCTGGATGAGGGCGATGAGCTGGTGCGGGTACAGACCACCGACGGAAACACCCAGCTGCTGGTGGCCACTGCGGACGGCATGGCTATCCGCTTTGATGAAAACGATGCCCGCGTGGTGGGTCGTACGGCCCGCGGCGTGAAGGCGCTCAATCTGGCGCCGGAGGATGCAGTGGTCGGCATGGAGCCGGTGGATCCCGCCCGCCTGCTGCTGACGGTTTCCGAAACCGGGTACGGCCGCCTGAGCAGCTTTGATGAATACCGCGTGCAGTCCCGCGGCGGCAAGGGCCTGACCAACTACCACACCGAGCGGTATGGCCGCGTGATCGGCATTGCCTCTGTCACGCCGGAGCAGGATCTGATCCTGATGGCCTCCAACAGTGTGATGATCCGTATGCTGATCGGCGAGATCCGTCAGTGCAGCCGTACCTCCAAGGGCGTGCGGGTGATGCGGATGCCGGAGGGGGTATCCATTGTGTCCATTGCCGTGACGGATCACGAAGAGGGCGAGGAGCTGACCCATCCGGAGGATGACGGCACCGCCGATGAGGGCGCCGAGCCGGAAATGGCGGAGGAGCAGGAATAAAAGCTGCGCCGACAGCCGCCCGTGAATAAAGCTGAAACCGGCCGTGCCTTGGATTGTACGGCCGGTTTTTGTTCCTATACCCTATACGATGAAGAAAAGAGGGGAAACGCTGTGCATACGAAAACTATCCGCCGCCTGTGTGCGCTGCTGGCACTATGTCTTGTGTGTGTGCCGCTCAGCGCCAGTGGCCGGCATCTACCGGCGTCTATGGTGTTTCCCTCCGAGCAGGCCGATGCCGCCCTGCCGCCGCCGCTGACCGCCACCCTGCAGGGAAAAACCGTGACCATGGCCTACACCGCCATCACGGCGATCCCGTGGCCGACCGATGTGCGCCCGACCTGGTTCCATAACGGCTTTATGCCGGTATATGGCTATGTGAATCCGGAAACCGGCGAGACCGCGGCCGGCGGCGCCTATATGAACACAACCGGCCGTATAATATGCGAACCAATATACGACGAGTTGTATGATTTTGACGATACCGGCTTTGCCATAGCAGAGAAATCGACCGATGGATCGGGGCTGTCGCTGTACGAATATGAGTGGGCACGCCGCTATGGACAATCCTTTTATCCGCGCAGCGGGCAGGGGGCGGAGTATGTCTACATCAACCGCAATGGCGAGGCTTTTGCCTGCGCAGACACTGCCGACGAGCTGTCATTGACCAAAACGGAGCCGCCGCCGCTATATGGCTATACGGCCGGGTATCTGCTGGAAAGGGTAAAAGGCCGCTATCGCGTGCTGGACAGCACCGGTGCCGTGGTTGCAACGCTGCCCAAGGCGGTGACCACCGCCGAGCGCGCCGGCGGCGGCGCAATCATTGCCACCGCGGTCGATCCGGAAACCGGCCGGGAGACGGCAAGCCTGTATTCCGCTGCCGGCCGCCGGCTGACCAAGCAGCCGCTGCAGCGCATTGGCGGCTTTGAGGCGGGGCTGGCGCCGTTTCTGCAGGACGGCCGGCTGGGGCTGCTGGCCGAAACCGGAAAAATTGTTATCCCCGCCACCTGGCCGGTGGAGGTGGAGCCGGAGGATCATTTTTTGCTGTTCGAGGGGCTGCTGGCGGTCAACACCGGCGGCTATATCAGCATTATCCGGGTGGAGCAGAAATAAACCGGGCAACAGGCATTTCGCCTGTTGCCTTTTTCGTTTCTCCGGGGTATAATCAAAGAAAAAACGAGGTGGTACCAATGTATACAGATATGTACGGCAAGCAGCGTATGAAGATCAATCTGCATCTGCACACGACCGATTCCGACGGCCACCGCACGCCGGAGGAGGCAGCGGCGATCTACCGGGCTGCCGGCTACGATATGGTGGCCATCACCGACCACCGCCAGTACCATGAAAGCGGCAGCATCGGTGGGCTGCGCATCCTCGGCGGCGGCGAATACAATACCCCCGGCATTGACGGTGCCCGGGGGGTGTACCATATCCTGGCGCTGGGCTGCACGCAGCCCCCGCAGCCGGCCATGGAGCAGGGGCCGCAGGCCATTCTGAATGAGATCCACCGCTGCGGCGGGCTGGCGGTGCTGGCGCATCCGGCATGGTCGCTGAATACCGTTGACCGTGTGGAACAGCTGACCGGCGTGGACGCAACCGAAATCTACAATACCGTTTCCGATGCGCATGAATCCAGCCGCCCGTATTCCGGTGGCTTTGTGGATGCGGCCGCCTGCCGGGGACTGCTGTATCCGCTGCTGGCTACGGACGATGTGCACTATTACGACGGCAGCGATGAAACCCGCTCATATATCCTGCTGGATTGCCCGCCGGACGCCCCCGATGCAGCGGTACTGCAGGCCATCCGGGAAAAACGCTTCTTCGCCACGCAGGGGCCGGAGCTGCACCTGACGGTGGAGGGGGACGAGGCTGTGGTGCACTGCAGCCCGGCGGTGCGCATCGCCTTCTTCACCAACAGTGCGTGGGGCAGCGGCCACGGCCACCGCGGCGAGAGACTGACCGAGGCGCGCTGCCCGCTGGCGGCGCAGGATACCTTTATCCGTGCCGAGGTGACCGACGCGCAGGGTAACATGGCCTGGAGCAACACCATCCGGCTGAAATAAACCGCACAGACGGCCAGGCCGGCAGTGACAGGGGAGTGAATTCTTCTGCCACTGCCGGCTTTTTTCAAAAAGGCTTGACAAGAGCGCTCTACTGTGTTAGAGTGATTACGCGCTCTACCGCAGTAGAGCAGAAAGGAGTGTCTGTCATGGCCGTTTCCCCGAAGATTTTTGAAAGTGAATACCGGTTTTGCCTTATTCTGTGGGCACATGAGCCGATCCGGAGCAGCGAACTGGTGCGTCTGTGCCGCGAACAGCTTGGCTGGAAGCCCACCACCACCTATACTGTGATCAAGCGGCTGTCCGCGCGCGGTGTGGTGCAGAACGAAAACAGCCTGGTGACCTCTCTGGTGAGCAAAGAGGCGGTGCAGGCCGCCGAAATTGATGAAATGGTGGAAAAAACCTTTGAAGGCTCCCTTCCGGCCTTTATTGCGGCATTCACAAAGCACCGGAGCCTGTCCGAAAAGGAAATTGCCGAGGTGCAGAGCATGATTGACCGCTTCCGGAAGGAGGGGACAGAGTGAGTGCCGTCTTTTTGGGGTTTGTCAACCGCGGCATCACGGCCGGCTGGATTGTGCTGGCGGTGCTGCTGCTCCGGCTGCTGTTCAAACGGGCGCCGAAATGGCTCACCGTTCTTCTGTGGGGCATGGTGGCTGTGCGCCTTATTTGCCCATTTACCATTGAAAGCGTCCTGAGCCTTGTTCCGAGTGCGCAGACGCTTGATCCCGCCGACCTGCTGGCGACCGTGCCGCAGGTGCACACGGGGGTGCCTATCCTCAATCAGACAATCAACCCGCTTGTGGCCAATTCGCTGACGGCCGATCCCACGGCCAGCGTCAATCCTCTGCAGATTGCGGTGTCGGCTCTTGCAGCAGTGTGGCTTACCGGTGTGGCGGCGCTGCTGGTTTACGGTATTGTCAGCTGTCTGCGCGTGAAAGGCAGGATCCGCACGGCTATCCCGCTTCAGGGTGCGGTCTTCGAGAGCGAAAATATCCGCTCCCCCTTTGTTTTTGGCGTTTTTCGGCCAAAAATTTATTTGCCGCGTGGGCTGTGTGAGCCGGATCGGGCATATGTGATCGCCCATGAGCAGGCGCATATCCGGCGCGGGGATCCTGTGTGGAAGCCGCTTGGCTTTCTGCTGTTGACGCTCTACTGGTTCCAGCCGCTGCTGTGGCTTGCCTATGCGCTGCTGTGCCGGGATATTGAGCTGGCCTGCGATGAAAAGGCGGTCAGGCCGCTGACACCGGCGCAGCGGGCGGCATACTCGCAGGCGCTGCTGAACTGCAGCACCGGCCGCCATACGGTTGCCGCCTGCCCGCTGGCGTTCGGCGAGGTGGGGGTAAAGGGCCGCGTGAGCTCTGTGCTGCGCTATAAAAAGCCGGCCGTCTGGATCGTGGCGGCGGCCATCGCCGCCGGCGGCATTGCGGCCGTGTGCTTTTTGACCGATCCCGCTTCGACTCAGTTGAAGGACATTGGTAACCGCATATCCGGCAGCGTGGCGGAGGACACGGCCGCGGTATGGATATCCGCCGACGGAGAAAGCTATCATGCGGCCGGCGCGGTGGATCACAGTCTGCTGCAGGAGCTTGGCGGGCTTTCCGTCTCGCGTGAACGGTTCGTTCTGCGCCGCAGGGCGGACGAGGACGCCGCCTATACCCTCATTCTGCAAACGGCGCAGGAGTCCGGGGCGACGGTGCGCTCCGCTATTGCCGGCACATACATCTGCTTCAACAGCGATTTTAGCCTGGTCTACCTCCGTGCGGGGGAGAAGTCCACGCCAAGCTATCGCGTGCGCGTGCCCGCCGAGGCCAAAAGGCTTTGCACGGCCATTGCCGGGTACAGCGGCAGCCCGGACGACGATATCGTGCAGCTGTACGAGGCGACCCCGGCAGAGCAGCTTGAGGAGGCATACGACCGGGAAGAGCCGGTGATCAGCATCCGGCACGCCAGAACACGGGATGGGCAGTGGCTCTGTAATGGCCGCACATACCGCTACCGGCTGGAGATCACCGGCCGGCTGAGCCACGCGGCAAAGCAGACCACCTATATTGTGTTGAGCAATACGCCCGATATCCCATTCGACCGGGTTTGGCCGGCAAGCGGCTTCGGCAGCCATACAGACGAGTATTTTCTGCCCGACGAGGCGGTGATCGTCGGTCTGCGCACTTTTTCCTGAAAGAAACCAGGTTCCCGGCGGCACGGGCGAAAGACTGTGCCGCCGGGAATGTTTCATGTGAAACACAAGAAATTTCAGAAAATCAAAATTTGTTATTGACAAATGCGGATCATGCGGGTATAATAGCCCATGATAAAGCGTTCTTTAAGAGCGGTACAGAGAGACCGACAAGAAAGCACATAGGGTTGACAGGCGCACTGGGTGTATCGGGCGTGCTGCGGCCGTTTTTGTGAGGATCTTGTCGGATTGTGCCGACAGGGTCATTTTTTTATGCTTGCTGGAAAGGGGAGACAGACCGTATGGCCGCAGCCACCGGAGCAAGAAAAGCCATTTTGATGGACGAGGCTACCGTCAACCGCACGATGATGCGCATGGCGCATGAGATTGTAGAGAAAAACCGCGGCACGGACGGTCTGGTGCTGGTGGGTATCCAGCGGCGCGGTGCGCCGATGGCCGCCACCCTGCAGCGCAATATTGCCCGCATTGAGGGGGCTGAGGTGCCCTGCGGAACGCTGGATATCAATTTCTATCGGGATGATTTGACCAGGGCGGCGGACTCCCCGGTGTTCAAGCGGGCGGAGATGCCGTTCAGTATAGTCGATAAGACGGTGGTGCTGGTGGACGATGTGCTGTTCACCGGCCGCACCGTGCGGGCGGCGATCGAGGCGATCTTCTCGCTGGGGCGGCCGCGGGCCATCCAGCTGGCCATCCTCATTGACCGCGGCCACCGTGAGCTGCCCATCCGGGCGGACTATGTGGGCAAGAGTATCCCGACCTCCATGCAGGAGACGGTGGCGGTGAAGCTGCCGGAATACGACGGCGAGACCGCCGTGGAGCTGCTGGAGCGCACCTGAAGGTGTTTATCCCCCGCTGGGGGGGTCAACATAGAAAAAACAATCATGCAGGAGGAACGATCATGAAACTGAACTATGACATCCAAGACCGGCCGAAGTTCGGCCAGCTGCTGGTGTTCGCCTTCCAGCAGCTGCTGGCGATCCTGGCGGCGACCATTGCCGTGCCCACCATCGTCGGCAATGGGATGCAGCAGTCCGCTGCGCTGTTCGGCGCCGGTGTGGGTACCATCGTGTATCTGCTGTTCACCAAATTCCGCAGCCCGGTGTTCCTGGGCAGCTCCTTCGCGTTCATCGGCTCCATGCTGGCGGCGTTCGCCGGGGCGGTTTCGGTGCAGGCGGGCTATATGGGCCTGCTGCTGGGCGCGGTGTTCGCCGGCCTGGTGTATGTGGTGATCGCGCTGGTCGTCAAGGTGGCCGGCGTGGGCTGGATCAACAAGCTGATGCCTGCCGTGGTCATCGGGCCCACCGTGTCCATCATCGGTCTGTCGCTGGCGGGCAACGCTGTGAGCGATCTGACGCTGGGCAAGGTGCTGGATGCCGAGGGCAACTCCGTCGCCAATCCCTACATCTGCCTGATCTGCGGCCTGGTGACCCTGTTCACGGTCATGCTCTGCTCCGCCTATGGTAAGAAAATGACCAAGCTGATCCCGTTCATCCTGGGTATCCTCGCCGGCTATGCCGTGGCGGCGATCTTCACCGTCATCGGCAATGTGACCGACAACCCCGCCCTGCAGGTCATCAACTTCAGTGTGTTCGAGGGGCTCAAATTCTTCGAGGTGCCGGACTTCACCTTCCTGGAGGCCTTCAAGGGCACCAAGGAAATCACCGGCCAGTACATCGCTACGGTAGCGGTCGCCTATGTGCCGGTGGCTTTCGTGGTGTTCGCTGAGCACATCGCCGACCACAAGAACCTCAGCTCGGTCATCGGTAAGGATCTGCTGGAGGAGCCCGGCCTGCACCGTACCCTGCTGGGTGACGGCGTCGGCTCCATCGCGGGTGCGTTCTTCGGCGGCTGCCCCAACACCACCTACGGTGAGTCGGTGGGCTGCGTGGCCATCACCGGCAACGCCTCGGTGGTCACCATCCTGACCACGGCCATCCTGGCCATCGTGATCTCCTTCTTCGGCCCCTTCGTGACCTTCCTGGCCACCATCCCCAACTGCGTGATGGGCGGCGTGTGCGTGACCCTGTACGGGTTCATCGCGGTCTCCGGTCTGAAGATGATCCAGGATGTGGATCTGGGGCAGAACAAGAACCTGTTTGTGGTCGCGACCATCCTGATCACCGGTATCGGCGGCCTGACCGTCTCCTTCGGTAAGGTGACCCTCACCGCTGTGGCCTGTGCCCTGATCCTCGGCATCATTGCAAACCTCCTGCTGAAAAATGCCAAAGAGGATGTGGCTGACGAGACCGTCGCGGACACCGAGACGGTTGCAAAATAAATCGTTCCTGCAAAAGAAATCCCGCCGGACACGGCTTTCACCGTGTCCGGCGGGATTTTTGCTGCTCCGGAACAGATTATTTAGCCAGCGCCATTGCCGGCTTCTGCGCCTGGGCGGTGGCGGCGGATTTGGGGATGCGCACCACATACTCAATGTAGTCTTCTTCCTCCCGGCGGCGGGATTCTGCCTGGATGCCGCCGCGCCGCATGATATCCAGCGCGTGGTTCACGGTGTTGAAGAACACCCGTACATCGCGGATCAGCGGGCGTGCCGGCCGCCGGCGGGTACGGCCGGCAAGGAGCTCCTCCACCAGCCGTTCGCTCTGCGCCACCGTCAGTTTTTCCGTGATCATCCGCCGCGCCGCGATATCCCGCAGCGAGATGTCCTCCAGCCGCAGCAGTGCCCGCGCGTGCCGCTCGGTCAGACCGGCGGCGTTGAGGCGCTGCCGCAGCTCCGCCGGCAGGCGCAGCAGCCGCAGCTTGTTGGCTACGGCGGACTGGGAGTAACCAAGCTGCTGAGCTGCCTCGCTCTGGGTCAGCTCAAAGCTGTCGATCAGCTGGCGGATGCCCTCTGCCACATCAAAGCAGTTCATATCCTCGCGCTGCAGGTTTTCCACCAGCGCCAGCACCTGCCGCTGCCGGTCGGTCACATCCATCTGGACACAGGGCACCTGTGCCAGCCCGGCAATGCGGGCGGCGCGCAGCCGGCGCTCACCGGCAATCAGCACCGGCTGCCCGTCTTCAAAGCTGACGGTCAGCGGCTGCAGGATGCCATTTTCACTGATGCTCTGTGCCAGCTCCACCAGCCCCTCCAGCGGAAATTCCCGCCGCGGCTGCTGCGGGTTTGGCTGGATATCGGCGGTGGGGATCATCCATACCTGCCCACGGCAGGAATAGGGCACCTGTTGTTTGTTCTTCCGGATGTTGCAAAGATTACGCATACGATCGCTCCTTTTTTTGTTCCGGCAATGCTGCCTTTTTCGGATGTTTCACATGAAACCAAAACAACCCTCCGCCCCCGGCGGCGTTTGTCTCTGCAAACACCATAGCACAGGAAAGGGGCGGAAGGTTGTCGCGATCGGTCGTCGGGAAATGCCAGTTTTGCGGATCAAAGGGGTTGTTTTGCCATTTTTGCCGAGGGACGCGGGTATTTTGCCGGGGTGGGTCGGCGTTTGTCGATGCGCAGCAGCCGCCGTTCGGCCGGTTCACTGCCGTCCCCGGCGTCCAGGGTGCAGGCGGTGCAGCCGGTCGCCTCGCCGCCCAGCAGGCGGATCGCCGCGGCGGCCTGGGCCAGTTCGCGGTCGGCGTCCGGCCCCTTGAGGGCAATAAAGCGGCCGCCCTGCCGCACGAACGGCAGGCAGTATTCGCACAGGGTGGGCAGCGCGGCCACGGCGCGGGCGGTGGCAATATCAAATTGCTCCCGCAGTGCCGGCTGCCGGCCGCCCTCCTCGGCGCGGGCATGGATCAACTGCACCGGCAGCGCCAGCTCCCGGCAAAGAGCCTCCAGAAAAAGCAGCCGCTTGTTCAGGCTGTCCAGCAGGGTCAGCCGGCAATCCGGCCGCAGCAGTGCCAGCGGCACACCGGGGAAGCCGGCGCCGGTTCCTACATCAATCAGGGAAAATGCTCCCGCCGGCAGCAGCGGTGCGGCCAGCAGACTATCGGCAAAGTGCTTGACCGCAATGCCGGTGGGGTCGGTGATGGCGGTCAGATTGATTTTTTCATTCCACTCCACCAGCAGGCGGGCGTAGATTTCCAGCCGGTCGGCCAGCGCGGGGGATACCTCCACGCCATAGGCGGCCGCGCAGCGGTGCAGGGCGTCCTTATTCAGGGTCATGGTCGTTTCCTCCTGTCTGTTGGTTGCTGCTCCATACAATCAGCACCGAAACATCCGCCGGGCTGACCCCGCTGATGCGGGAGGCCTGGCCGATGCTGCGGGGGCGGATCTTTGCCAGCTTTTCCTGCGCCTCCTTGCGCAGGCCGCGGATGGCAGCGTAGTCGGCATCCACGAGAAGCAGACGGTTTTCCAGCCGGCGCATTTCGTCAATCTGCGCCTGCTCCCGCCGGATGTAGCCCTCGTATTTCAGCTCTACCTCCAGCTGCTCGGTTACCAGTGCCGGCAGCGGCGGCCGTTCCGGGTCCACCGGTGCCAGTGCCGCATAGCTCAGCTGCGGCCGGCGCAGTAGCTCCTCCAGTCGGACGCCGGTGATAACCGGTGTGGTGCCGGCGGCCTCCAGCAGCGCGTTCAGCGCCGGCGTGGGGGAGAGGATGGTATCGTGCAGGCGCTGACGCTCGGCAGCCTTTTGTGCCTGCCGGGCGGTAAAGTGTGCCCAGCGCGTGTCATCCACCAGCCCAATGCGCCGGCCGATGGGGGTCAGCCTCACATCGGCATTGTCTTGCCGCAGAACCAGCCGGTATTCGCTGCGGCTGGTCATCATGCGGTAGGGGTCCATGCAGCCCTTGGTGACCAGATCGTCCACCAGCGTGCCGATGTAGCTGGAGGCGCGATCCAGCAGCAGCGGCTCCTGCCCCAGCAGCTTCAGCGCGGCGTTGGCGCCGGCCACCAGCCCCTGCGCCGCCGCCTCCTCGTAGCCGGAGCTGCCATTGAACTGCCCCGCGCCGTACAGGCCGGGGATGTCCTTGAATTCCAGCGTGGCGCTGAGCTGCAGCGGATCCACGCAGTCGTATTCGATCGCGTATGCGGGGCGCATCACCTGTGCGTGCTCCAGGCCGGGGATGGTGTGCAGGAATTGCAGCTGTACATCCACCGGCAGGCTGGAGCTGAGCCCCTGCAGGTACATTTCCTCGGTGTTCCTGCCGCACGGCTCGATGAACACCTGGTGCCGCTCCTTGTCCGCAAAGCGGACGATCTTATCCTCAATGCTGGGGCAGTAGCGGGGGCCGATCCCCTCGATGCGGCCGGAGTATAGCGGGGAGCGGTGCAGATTTTGCTGGATGACTGCCTTGGTTTCGGCGCTGGTCCAGGTAATGTGGCAGGGCAGCGTATTGTGCAGCGGCCCGGCGGTCTCAAAGGAGAAGGGGGTCACCGGCTCCTCGCCGTCCTGCTGCTCTAGATGGGTAAAATCAATGCTGCGGCGCAGCACCCGGGAGGGGGTGCCGGTTTTGAAGCGGCGCAGCGCGACCCCCAGCTCCCGTAGGGAGGCGGAAAGCTGCGCCGCCGGGAACATGCCGTCCGGGCCGCTCTCGTAGGAGACATCGCCCACGAACACCCGCCCCTTGAGGAAGGTGCCGGTGGCCAGCACCACCGCCCGTGCCAGATACTGCACCTCCAGGCGGGTGGTCAGCCGGAAACGGCCGTCCGGCTCCCGGCTGAGGGAGACGATTTCCCCCTGCCGGATATCCAGGCCGGGGGTGGTTTCCAGCACATGCTTCATATCGGCGGAATAGGCGCGTCGGTCGATCTGTGCCCGCAGCGAGTGCACCGCCGGCCCCTTGCCGCGGTTCAGCATCCGGCTTTGCAGCATATTGCGGTCTGCCGCTTTTCCCATCTCGCCGCCCAGGGCGTCCAGCTCCCGCACCAGGTGTCCCTTGGCTGTGCCGCCGATGGAGGGGTTGCACGGCATATTGCCGATCCAATCGAGATTGATGGTGAACACCGCTGTGCGGCAGCCAAGCCGCGCGGCAGCCAGGCACGCCTCAATGCCGGCGTGCCCGGCACCGATCACGGCTACATCGTATTCTGCTTCAATAAAGGTCATCATGCTCGTTTCCTTTGCTTAAAATATACAAATAGGAGTTTTCGGTGTAATATCAACAAAAGGTATTTTCAAAAAATCAGACGGTAAACTACCGCAGCCGGTGTCCGTTGGCGGCCGGCGGAACAGTACAAACAGTATACCGCGTTTTTCGGGTTTGCACAAGAGGAAACCGTGTGTTCCGGCAATTTTTCGGGGAAAAGGGATTTTTTCACTTTTCCACAGGGTTTTCCACATGTCCACAGTGGTTTTCCACCACAGAGGGGAATTTTACCGGTTCTTCTATACTTTCCGCAAAATTCGACCGGGTAAGCTTACACAGTTTCCACAGGGTTTTCCCCAAAACCGGGGACAGGCAGTGGCAAAAAGCCCTTGATCATGCGGGTTTTTCCGCCAATGGGCACGGGGGTGGTTTACACATATTTTCCACAGCCGGCGCATATAGCATTACTGGGTGTAATACCGTAGGATATCCGTGCGGTTTTGAGAAGGAGATGGGCGCTGTGGCAAAAAAATCCGACCCGCCGTGGGTGCTGCGCTATTGGTGGCTGTACGGCTGTGCCATTGCCCTGCTGTGGCTGCTTTCGCGCATTGTGGAATAGTCGGCGGCGCGCGCGGATTTTTCGATCAGTGGGGTAGCCGGGGCTAATCGATAAAAAAGTTATCGAAATAGTGAAAAAATCGAAAAAAACACTGGAATACCGGGAAATAGTGTGTTATACTCATAGTTAGTGTAGCCTACCACCCTGGGATTTTGTTAAATTTTTAACAGAATTGGGCGTGTGGCTGCCCGTAAACCGTATCAACAAGGAGGAAAAAGGCAAATGCAGAAAAAGATCAGCTCGATTCCGTTCTCCGATACACCGGAGCAGGCGGAAAAGCTGCGCGCCGTTATCGACGCGAACAAGCATGACGCAAGCCGCCTGATGGCTGTCATGCAGGAGGCGCAGGGCATCTACGGCTATCTGCCGATCGAGGTGCAGCAGGCGATTGCGGACGGGATGGGTGTACCGCTGGAGAAGGTCTACGGTGTGGCAACATTCTATGCCCAGTTTGCCCTCTCGCCAAAGGGACAGTACCACATTTCCGTGTGTCTCGGCACGGCCTGCTATGTGAAGGGCTCCGGCCAGATCATGGACAAGCTGACCGAGCTGCTGGGGATCGGCGCAGAGGAGTGCAGTGCCGACGGCCGCTTTTCGCTGACCGCCTGCCGCTGCATCGGTGCGTGCGGTCTGGCCCCGGTGCTTACCGTCAATGACGAGGTGTACGGCCGTCTGACGGCGGACGATGTCCCCGGCATACTTGAAAAGTATACCAACGCCTGAAGCAGCCCCATTCTTTGATGTAAAGGATCTGGCGCCTATGAAAATCTGTACCATCCGTGACCTGCTGAATGCCCGGGTGATCGCCGGCGAGGATCGCCTTGGCAGCCATGTCTATTCTGCCTGCGGCAGCGATATGATGAGCGATGTGCTGGCCTATGTGAAGGATCAGGCCGTGCTGCTGACCGGACTTGTCAACCCGCAGGTGATCCGCACAGCGGAAATGATGGATATGATCTGTATCGTTTTTGTCCGTTCCAAGGAACCCACCCCGGAGATGATCCGCCTGGCGCAGGACTGCGGCATGGTGCTGCTGGCCACCGACAAGCGGATGTACGAGGCCTGCGGTATTCTGTACAGCAACGGCCTGGTGGGCAACAAGGTCAAGCGGGATGCCAATGGCTGACACAGCGGATACGCTGTCCTTCCGCTTTGATGTGGACGGGGAGAATTTCACCTCGGCCGGACAGGCATCGGTGCAGGTCAAGAAAAATCTGCGGCAGCTCGGGCTGTCGCCGGAGATCATTCGCCGGGTCTCCATTGCCATGTACGAGGGTGAGATCAATATGGTCATCCATGCCGGCGGCGGCTGCGCCGAGGTGCGGGTGGCGGAGGATCGCATCGAGATCGTGCTGGAGGATCATGGCCCCGGCATTGCCGATGTGGCACTGGCAATGCAGGAGGGGTATTCCACAGCGCCGGACAATGTCCGGTCGCTGGGGTTCGGGGCGGGCATGGGCCTGCCCAATATGAAGCGCTATACCGACGATATGGTTATCGAATCCCGCGTGGGGGAGGGCACCCGTATCGTGATGCGGGTGGATCTGCCGCCGCGCGAAAGCTGACGCGGGGAAAGCTATGTATACATACGAACATTCGGTGTTTCTGGATGCGTCCAAGTGTACCGGCTGTACCACCTGTCTGCGGCACTGCCCGACAGAGGCCATCCGCATACGCGACGGACGCGCGGTTATCAATGATGCACGCTGCATTGACTGCGGCGAGTGCATCCGCACCTGCCCCCAGAAGGCCAAGCGGGCGGTATGCAGCAAGCTGGCGGATATGGCGGGCTTCAAGTGGCGCATTGCCCTGCCGGCTCCTTCGCTGTACGGGCAGTTTGACCACCTGGAGGATGTGGATCAGGTGCTGGGCGGCCTGCGGCGCATTGGCTTTGACGAGGTGTTTGAGGTTGCGGCGGCGGCGGAGCTGGTTTCCGCCTATACCCGCCTATATCTCGGCACCGAGGGGGTCAGGAAGCCGGTCATCAGCTCGGCCTGTCCGGCGGTGGTGCGGCTGATTGCGCTGCGGTTTCCCTCGCTGCTGGATCATGTTATCCGCCTGCTGCCGCCCTCCGAGGTGGCGGCCGGCATGGCACGGGAGCGCGCACTGCAGCAGCATCCGGAGCTGCGGCCGGAGGATATCGGGGTGTGTTTCATTTCCCCCTGCCCGGCCAAGGCCAGCTATGTCAAAAACGGCTTTGCGGATTACCGCAGCCGCATTGACGCGGTGGTGTCCATCAGCGATGTGTATTTTCAGCTGATCGGGGCCATGGATCACGCAGACGCAGGGGAGGAGCTGTCCGCAGCCGGCATGATCGGCATTGGCTGGGCCTCCACCGGCGGGGAAGCCTCCGCGCTGTTCAACGACAGCTATTTGGCGGCAGACGGCATTGATAATGTGATCCGCGTGCTGGATCAGATCGAAAACGGCAACATTCCTTCGCTGGAGTTTGTGGAGCTGAATGCCTGCACCGGCGGCTGCGTGGGCGGCGTGATGACCATACAGAATCCCTATATTGCCAAGGCGCGGCTGCAGAGCCTGCGCCGGTATCTGCCGGTCAGCCGGCATTTCCTGCGGCCGGAGCAGCAGTACATCCCGGAGGGGGCGTTCTTTAATGCTCTGCCGGAGTACCAGCCGATCACCCGCCTGAGCGATAACATGGCGACCTCCATGCGGATGCTGGCGGATATCCAGACCATGCGGGCAGAGCTGCCCGGGCTGGATTGCGGCGCCTGCGGGGCGCCGAGCTGCCGGGCGTTTGCCGAGGATGTGGTGCGCGGCACGGCAGAAAGAAGCGCCTGCGTGCTGACCGTGCGTGAGCAGCTGCAGCAATATCTCCGCGAACAGGCGGAGGAGGAGGCGAGTGTGTGACCGTACGGGAACTGGCTGAGGCCGCCGGCCTGAAGGCGGCGGCGCTGCCGGACGGGGACCGTCCGGTTACCGGGGTGTATGTGGGCGACCTGCTGAGCTGGGTGATGGGGCGCGCCGCCGCGGGCGATGCGTGGATCACCATTATGTCCAACAGCAATATTGTGGCGGTGGCCGCGCTGGCGGATACCGCGTGCATTGTGCTGGCGGAGGGGGTGCAGCCCGATGACGGGGTGGCCGAATTGGCCGGGCAAAAGGGGATCAACCTGCTGCTCAGCCCGGTCGGCGCCTATGAAACGGCGCTGCGCCTGCATGCACAGCTATGAACCGCTATTATTACGATCTGCATATCCATTCCTGCCTTTCTCCCTGCGCCGATAACGGCAACACCCCGCACGATCTGGTGGGCATGGGGGTGCTGGCGGGGCTGCAGATCATGGCACTGACCGATCATAATACCTGCCGCAACTGTCCGGCCTTTTGCCGGGCGGCGGAGGCGCAGGGGATCATTCCCGTGCCGGGGATGGAGCTGACAACGGCGGAGGATGTGCACATGGTGTGCCTGTTTCCTTCGCTGGAGGCGGCGCTGGCCTTTGACGCTGCGGTGGATACCCGCCGGGTGCGGGTACGCAACCGGCCGGAGATCTTTGGCGAACAGCGGATACTGGATGAAAATGATGTGCTGCTGGGCACCGAGCCGGATCTGCTGTCCAATGCCACCACCATCCCGGTGGAGGAGAGCGTGCCGCTGGCGGCCGCCTATGGCGGTGTGTGCTACCCGGCACATATCGACCGGGAATCAAACGGCATCATTGCCGTGCTGGGGACGCTGCCGGAAAGCCCGCGCTTTTCCTGCGCCGAGCTGCATGACGGCACCCGCGAAACGGCGCTGCGCGCTGCGCATCCGGCCCTGGCCGACCTGCCGCTGCTGGTTGGCTCGGACGCCCACTGCCTGTGGGATATCCGGGACGCGGAGTGGGCGCTGGAGCTGGCGGCATCGCCGGAGGAGCCGGCGGCTGTGCGCAGCGAACTGATCCGGTGGCTGCGCGGCGAACGGGGGTAAACACATGAAAGAGCTGTCGCTGAACATGCTGGACATTGCGGAAAATTCCGTGCGGGCGGGCGCTGCGCTGACGCAGTTGCTGCTGACCGAAACGGCCGATACCCGCACACTGGAGATCCGCGATGACGGCTGCGGCATGGACGCCGAAACGGTACGGCGGGTCACCGACCCGTTTTACACCACCCGTACCACCCGCCGGGTGGGGATGGGGCTGCCGCTGCTGCGGCTTGCAGCAGAGCAGACCGGCGGCACGCTGACGGTGGTCTCCCGGCCGGCGGCCGAATATCCGCAGGCACACGGCACCACGGTGACGGCGGTGTTCCACACCGACCATATCGACTGTGTCCCCCTGGGGGACGTGGCAGAAACGCTGCTTACCCTCATCCAGGGACATCCGGAAACGGATTTCCTGTTCCGGCATATCCGCCCCGGCCTTCCGCCGGTGGAGCTGGATACCCGCCGGCTGCGGGCGGTGCTGGAGGATGTGCCGCTGAACAGCTATGAGGTGCTGCAATGGATCCGGGAGGATCTGGAGGAGCAGTATGCCGCCGCTCCGGCAGGCGAATAGACCGCTTTCTTTATTCCATTCAGGAAACAACAATTCCGTTAAGCATAAAATTCCAACAGAAAGGACGATCCCAATGAAATCATTAGCAGAACTCCAGGCCATCAAAGAGAGAATGCAGAGCAAGGTAGCGCTGCGGGCCGATAACGGTGAGCGTCGCGTGGTGGTCGGTATGGCCACCTGCGGTATTGCTGCCGGCGCCCGTCCGGTGCTCAATGCCTTTGTCGAGCAGGTCAATGAGGCCGGCCTGGCCGCCAGCGTTACGGTCACCCAGACCGGCTGCATCGGCCTGTGCCAGTACGAGCCGATCGTGGAGGTGCTGGAGGCCGGCAAGGAGAAGGTCACCTATGTGAAGATGACCCCCGATAAAGTCAGCCGCGTGATTGAGGAGCACCTCAAGGGCGGCAAGCCGGTGACGGAATTCACCATCGCCAACGAAAAAGCATAAAAAGAGGAGGATAATTCGTATGATTCGCGCTCATGTACTGATCTGCGGCGGTACCGGTTGTACCTCCTCAGGCAGCAAATCCATCCAGCAGGCCTTTGCCGAGAATATCGAGGCGTGCGGCCTGCAGGACGAGATCAAGATCGTACAGACCGGCTGCTTTGGTCTGTGCGCTCTCGGCCCGGTGGTGATCGTGCACCCCGACGGCACCTTCTACAGCAGCGTTAAGGTGGAGGATGTGGCGGAGATCGTCTCCGAGCACCTGCTCAAGGGTCGCATCGTGGAGCGGCTGGTGTACAATGATACCGGCTCTGATGAGCAGCCGGAGGGCAATGTGTCCCTCAATGATACCGCCTTCTACCGCACGCAGAACCGCGTGGTGCTGCGCAACTGCGGCGTCATCAACCCCGAAAACATTGACGAGTACATCGCCCGTGACGGCTATGCTGCACTGGGCAAGGTGCTGACCGAGATGACCCCGGAGGATGTCATCAAGGTGATCACCGATTCCGGCCTGCGCGGCCGCGGCGGCGGCGGATTCCCCACCGGCCGCAAGTGGGCGCTGTGCGCCCCCAACAAGGCGCCGCAGAAATATGTGGTGTGCAACGCGGATGAGGGCGACCCCGGCGCGTTCATGGACCGCTCCGTGCTGGAGGGCGACCCGAACAGCATCATCGAGGCGATGGCCATTGCCGGCTACGCCATCGGCGCCACCGAGGGCTATGTGTATGTGCGTGCCGAGTACCCCATCGCCGTGGCGCGCCTGCAGATCGCCATTGACCAGGCCCGCGAGTATGGCCTGCTGGGCAAGGACATCTTCGGCTCCGGCTTTGATTTCGACCTGCATATCCGTCTGGGCGCCGGCGCCTTTGTGTGCGGCGAGGAGACCGCGCTGATGACCTCCATCGAGGGCAACCGCGGTGAGCCCCGTCCGCGTCCGCCGTATCCGGCGGTGAAGGGCCTGTATGGCTGCCCGACCGTGGAAAACAATGTGGAGACCTTTGCCAATGTGCCGCAGATCATCCTGCGCGGCGCTGAGTGGTTCGCCTCCATGGGCACCGAGAAGTCCAAGGGCACCAAGGTGTTCGCCCTGGGCGGCAAGATCAAGCACACCGGCCTGGTGGAGATCCCCATGGGCACCACCCTGCGGGAGATCATTGAGGATATCGGCGGCGGCATCCCGAACGGCAAGAAGTTCAAGGCTGCGCAGACCGGCGGCCCCTCCGGCGGCTGTATCCCGGCCTCCCTCATTGATACCCCGGTGGATTACGATAACCTGATCGCCATCGGCTGTATGATGGGCTCCGGCGGCCTGATCGTCATGGACGAGGACACCTGCATGGTGGATATGGCGAAATTCTTCCTCGAATTCACCGTGGATGAGTCCTGCGGTAAGTGCACCCCCTGCCGTGTCGGCACCAAGCGTCTGCTGGAGAAGCTGAACAAGATCACCGACGGCAAGGGCACACTGGAGGATATTGACGAGCTGGAGCAGCTGTGCTACTACATCAAGCAGAATTCGCTGTGCGGCCTCGGCCAGACGGCGCCCAACCCGGTGCTGTCCACCCTGAAATTCTTCCGCGATGAGTATGTGGCCCATGTGGTGGATAAGAAGTGCCCGGCGGGCGTCTGCAAGCACCTGCTCACCTTCACCATTGATCAGGACAAGTGCATCGGCTGCGGTATGTGTGCGCGTAACTGCCCGGTGGAGACCATCCACAAGACGGATTATGTTGCCCCCGGCCACAAGCTTGCCAGCTACGAGATCGACCCGGCGAAGTGCGTGAAGTGCGGCGTCTGTATGTCGAACTGTAAGTTTAAGGCTATCAGCAAGCAGTAAGAAAGGAGTGTGGATAAGATGGATATGGTTAATGTAAAAATCAACGGTATCGCGGTCAGCGTGCCGAAGGGCTCCACCATCCTGGAGGCAGCCCGCTATGCCGGCGTGGAGATCCCCACTCTGTGCTTTCTGAAAGAGATCAATGAGATCGGCGCCTGCCGTATCTGTGTGGTTGAGGCCAGCGAGGGCGGCCGTCCGGCGCGCCTGGTTACCGCCTGTGTGTATCCCGTCAGCGAGGGCATGGAGGTGACCACCAACAGCAAGAAGGTGCAGCAGAACCGCCGCATCACGCTGGAGCTGATCCTTTCCACCCATGAGAAGAAGTGCCTCTCCTGCGTGCGTTCCACCAATTGTGAGCTGCAGAAGATGTGCCGTGACTATGGTGTGGAGGACAGCGGCCAGTATGATGGCTTCCGCCCGCACTATGAGGAGGATACCTCTGCCCCGCACCTGATCCGCGATAATAACAAGTGCATCCTGTGCCGCCGCTGCGTGGCTGCCTGCCGCCAGCAGTTTGTCTCCGTCATCGGCGCCAACGACCGCGGCCTGGATACCCACATTGCCTGCGCATTTGAAAAGCCGCTGGACGAGACGCCCTGCGTTTCCTGCGGCCAGTGCATCACCCACTGCCCGACCGGCGCCCTGCGTGAGCGGGACGATACCGCCAAGGTGTGGGAGGCACTGAACGATCCGGAGAAGATCGTGATTGTGCAGACCGCCCCGGCCGTGCGTGCCGCGCTGGGCGAGGAATTCGGCATGCCGATCGGCACCAATGTGGAAGGCAAGATGGTTGCCGCGCTGCGCCGTCTGGGCTTCGATAAGGTGTTCGATACCGACTGTGCCGCGGACTTCACCATCGTGGAGGAGGCCAATGAGCTGGTTGACCGCGTGAAGAACGGCGGCGTGCTGCCGATGATCACCTCCTGCTCCCCCGGCTGGGTGAAGTTCTGCGAGATGTATTATCCGGAGCAGATCGGCAACCTGTCCTCCTGCAAGTCCCCCCAGAGCATGATGGGTGGCCTGCTGAAGACCTACTACGCAGAGACGAACGGCATCGACCCCGAAAAGATCGTGTCTGTTTCCGTGATGCCCTGCACCGCCAAGAAGTTTGAAGTGGCCCGTGAGGAGCTGAGCGAGAACGGGCTGGCGGATGTGGATATCACCATCACCACCCGTGAGCTGGCGCGCATGATCGACCGCGCCGGCATCCGGTTCCCGTACCTCGGCGATGAGGAATTTGACGAGCTGCTGGGTGTGGATACCGGCGCAGCGGTCATCTTCGGCGCCACCGGCGGCGTGATGGAGGCGGCGCTGCGCACCGCCAACGATTGGTTGACCGGCAAGGACAACGCCTCTGTGGAATTCCATGAGGTGCGCGGCACCCAGGGGCTCAAGGAGGCCACCTACAATGTGGGCGGCGTGGAGATCAAGGTGGCCGTGGCCAGCGGCATTGCCAATGCCAACTATGTAATGCAGCAGATCAAGGACGGCACCGCTCCCTGGACCTTTGTGGAGATCATGTGCTGCCCCGGCGGCTGCGTGACCGGCGGCGGCCAGCCCATCCAGCCGGCCAGCGTGCTGAACACCATGGATCTCAAGGCCATGCGTGCCAAGGCGCTGTATGACCAGGATGCGGCCATGCCGATGCGCAAGTCTCATGATAATCCCACCGTGAAGGCGGTGTACAAGGAGTATCTGGGCGAGATTGGCGGCCACAAGGCGCATGAGATCCTGCACACCCACTATGTCGGCCGTCCGCGTTTCCGCTGATGGGTCGCACAGCATAGACTTTTGATAATTCCCCTTGCATAGAGACCAAAGCGGGCGCCGTGGGATATCCACGGCGCCCGCTTGGTGTCTTTTTGGCCGTTTCCGGCGTGTTTACGCGCGGAACACTCCGTGATAATGCCGAAAAAATGTAAATTTTTTTTGTACTTTACCACAAAGTTATTGCTTTTATTGGCAAAATGTCGTATCATAAACTCGTTGCGAAAGTTCTGCGGCGGTCTGTCTCCCGCAGACCGCCACTAAAAATATCAAAGAAAGAGGTTGTTGCATTATGGCAGAAATTGATCTGAAGCAGTACGGCATCACGGGTACTACCGAGATCGTACACAATCCCTCCTATGAGGAGCTGTTCAAGGAGGAGACCAAGCCGGGCCTCGTCGGTTATGAGAAGGGACAGGTCAGCGAGCTGGGCGCTGTCAATGTGATGACCGGCATCTATACCGGCCGCTCCCCCAAGGATAAGTATATCGTGGTGGACGATAACTCCAAGGACACCGTGTGGTGGACCTCGGACGAGTACAAGAACGATAACCACCCCATGACCGAGGAAACCTGGGCTGCGGTGAAGGACATTGCCCGCAAGGAGCTGTGCAACAAGCGCCTGTTTGTGGTGGATGCATTCTGCGGCGCCAACAAGGATACCCGGATGGCTATCCGCTTCATCGTGGAGGTGGCCTGGCAGGCGCACTTCGTTACCAATATGTTTATCAAGCCCACCGAGGAAGAGCTGAAGGACTTCAAGCCCGACTTTGTGGTGTACAATGCCTCCAAGGCGAAGGTGGAGAATTATCAGGCGCTGGGCCTCAATTCCGAGACCTGCGTGGCTTTCAACATCACCAGCCGTGAGCAGGTGATCATCAACACCTGGTACGGCGGTGAGATGAAGAAGGGTATGTTCTCCATGATGAACTACTACCTGCCGCTCAAGGGCATGGCCTCCATGCACTGCTCGGCCAATACCGATATGAACGGCGAGAACACCGCCATCTTCTTCGGCCTCTCCGGCACCGGCAAGACCACCCTTTCCACCGATCCCAAGCGTCTGCTCATCGGTGATGACGAGCACGGCTGGGATGATAACGGCGTGTTCAACTTTGAGGGCGGCTGCTATGCCAAGGTGATCAATCTGGATAAGGAGTCCGAGCCGGATATCTACAACGCCATCAAGCGCAATGCGCTGCTGGAGAATGTAACGGTGGATGAGAACGGCAAGATCGACTTTGACGACAAGAGCGTGACGGAGAACACCCGCGTGTCCTACCCGATCGACCACATCCAGAACATCGTGCGGCCGATCTCCTCTGCCCCCGCAGCCAAGAATGTGATCTTCCTGTCGGCGGATGCGTTCGGCGTACTGCCGCCGGTGTCCATCCTGACGCCGGAGCAGACCAAGTATTACTTCCTGTCCGGCTTCACGGCCAAGCTGGCCGGCACCGAGCGCGGCATCACCGAGCCGACCCCGACCTTCTCCGCTTGCTTTGGTCAGGCGTTCCTGGAGCTGCATCCGACCAAGTATGCTGAGGAGCTGGTCAAGAAGATGGAAAAGAGCGGCGCCAAGGCGTATCTGGTCAATACCGGCTGGAACGGCACCGGCAAGCGCATCTCCATCAAGGATACCCGTGGCATCATCGACGCGATCCTCAGCGGTGCGATCCTGACCGCGCCGACCAAGAAGATCCCGCACTTCGATTTCGAGGTGCCGACCGAGCTGCCGGGTGTGGATCCCGCGATCCTCGATCCTCGCGACACCTACGCCGATGTGGCCGAGTGGGAGAAGAAGGCACAGGATCTGGCCGCCCGCTTTATCAAGAACTTCGTCAAGTACGAGGGCAATGAGGCAGGCAAGGCGCTGGTTGCGGCCGGCCCCAAGGCCTGATGGCGTAAAGCGGTATTCTGAATAAAGTAAAAAAGCGTCCCCAACGGAAAAATCCGTCGGGGACGCTTTTTTTGCTTTTGCGGCAGAGAACCGAGCGGCTGGCTGGCATTGTCGCCTGCCGGGGCATATCCCTGTCCGCAGCTGCGTAGATATGTAAAAGGGTGCCGGCCAAGCCCAGCCGGGCCGAAAGCGGGGGTGTTTTCGCAGCCAATAGCACGGTGTTTTCATTTCTGCAGTGCGAACCGGCTAAGGAGAATGGGCGAGAGGCCCATTCTCCAGGGCGCACAGCAGAAATGAAAATTTTGTACAGACATATGGTGCGCCCACGATATGAAGAAGCTAATGAGAATGGGCGAGAGGCCCATTCTCCAGGGCGCACGGCAGAAACGAAAATTTTGTACAGAGAGATGGTGCGCCCCCCGATACGAACCGGCTAATGAGAATGGGCAAAAGCCCATTCTCCAGGGCGCACAGCAGAAACAAAAATATTATATACACTTTGTGTGCGCCCGGTTGACAGTCCCGGTCGAAAAAACTATAATAACAGAGAAAAGTTAGTGTAGCCTTACTTTTGAAAATCCACACCAAAAAGGAGAACAAGCGGATGGGAAAAACCTTGGCACAATGCCCAATCGGCGGACAGGCCGTTATCCGGACGGTGGGGGGCGCTGGCGCACTGCGCTGCCGGCTGCTGGATATGGGGCTGATCCCCGGCACACGGATAGAGGTGATCAAGGCCGCCCCGATGGGGGATCCCATCCAGATCCGCCTGCGCGGATATGAGCTGACCCTGCGGCTGGACGATGCCCGGCTGATCGGAATTGCTGGCACGGAGGAGGCGGAAAAGGCATGATATTGGCGCTTGTAGGAAACCAGAACTGCGGCAAAACGACGCTGTTTAACTGCCTGACCGGGGCAAATCAGCATGTCGGCAATTTCCCCGGTGTGACGGTGGATCAGAAAATGGGGGAGGTGCGTGGCGTCAGGGATTGCTCTGTGGTGGATCTGCCTGGCGTGTATTCCATCCGCCCGTATTCCACCGAGGAAAAGGTGACCCGCGATTTTATCTTCGGCCAGCGGCCGGACGGCATCATCAATATCGTGGACGCCACCAATCCGGAGCGCAATCTGTACCTGACACTGCAGCTGCTGGAGCTGCGTCTGCCAATGGTGCTGGTGCTGAATATGATGGACGAGGTGCTGGGCAATGGGGGCAGCGTGGACTGCAAGCGTTTGGAACAGGAGCTTGGCGTCCCGGTGGTGCCGGTCAGCGCTGCCAGGAACGAGGGCATCACCGAGGTGGTGGATCGCATTGTGGAGGTCACACGCGGCCATATCATCCCGGCGGTGCGGGATTTCTGCCCGGCCGGGCCGGTGCACCGCTGCATCCATGCGGTTTCGCATATTATTGAGGATCACGCGCAGCGTTTGGGCATCAGTCCGCGTTTCTGCGCCACCAAGGTGATTGAGGAGGACCCCGAATTTATCGAGAAGCTGGAGCTGGATCAGAATGAGCTGGAACTGATTGAGCACAGCGTGGTGGAGATGGAAACGGAGCGGGGGCTTGACCGCAATGCCGCGCTGGCGGATATACGGTACAATTTTATTGAGCAGCTGTGCGGCCGCTGCGTGGTGCGCAGCCGCGAGAGCCGGGAGCACCGCCGCAGTGTGCGGATTGACAGTGTGCTGACCAACCGCTTTCTGGCGCTGCCGCTGTTTGTGCTGATTATGCTGCTGATCTTCTGGCTGACCTTTGATGTGGTAGGGGAGGCACTGAGCAGCCTGCTCTCCATGGGCATTGACGCACTGACGGGGCTGGTGGATCGCGGGCTGACTGCCTATGGGATCAATCCTGTGGTGCACAGCCTGATCGTGGATGGCGTGTTTGCCGGGGTGGGCAGCGTGCTGGGCTTTCTGCCGATCATCGTGGTGCTGTTTTTCTTCCTTTCGGTGCTGGAGGATACCGGCTATATGGCGCGGGTGGCCTTCGTGATGGATAAGCTGCTGCGGCGCATCGGCCTGTCCGGCCGCAGCTTTGTGCCGATGCTGATCGGCTTCGGCTGCACGGTGCCGGCCGTGATGGCCAGCCGCACCCTGGCCTCGGAGCGGGACCGCAAAATGACCATCCTGCTTACGCCGTACATGAGCTGCTCGGCGAAGATCCCGATCTACGCGGTGTTTTCGGCCGCATTTTTTCCGCGGTATGCGGCGCTGGTGATGATCGGCCTGTATGTGGGCGGCATGGCGGTGGGGGTTCTGGCTGCGCTGTTTCTCAAATCCTCGGTGCTGCGCGGCCGTCCCGCCCCCTTTGTGATGGAGCTGCCGAATTACCGCCTGCCCTCGGCGCGCAGCGTGCTGATGCTGATGTGGGAGAAAGCACGCGATTTTCTGCAGAAGGCCTTCACCGTGATCTTTCTGGCGACGGTCATCATCTGGTTTTTGCAGAGCTTCGATAGCCACCTGAATCCGGTGCAGGACAGCGCCGATAGCCTGCTGGCCATCATCGGCCGACTGATCGCCCCGCTGTTCCGTCCGCTCGGCTTCAGCGATTGGCGGGTGGCTACGGCGCTGATCACCGGGTTTACGGCCAAAGAGGCGGTTATCAGCACGCTGGGGGTGCTGCTCGGTGTGGGCACCGGAGAATTGGCGGCGGCGCTGCCGGCGCTGTTCACGCCGGCCTCGGCCATCAGCTTCCTCACCTTCACGCTGCTGTATACCCCCTGCGTGGCGGCGGTGGCGACCATCCGGCGTGAGCTGCGCTCCACCGTGCGCACGGTGGGGGTGGTGATTGCCCAGTGCTGTGTGGCGTGGGTGACTGCCGGTGTGGTGTACATCGTTGCCGGTCTGCTCTGATGGCGCAAGGGGAGGAATGGGTATGCACTGGCTGGATATTGTGCTGCTGGGGCTGATCGGCCTGGGGGTGCTGGCTGCGGTGCGCAGCCTCTGGCGGCGGCGCGGCAGCGGCCGCTGTGGCTGTGGCGGATGCCGCGGTCACGGCGGGGACGATTGTTGCTGCGGCCGGAACGATCGCACCGATGCCGGGTAGGATTTCGGGTTTTGGTATAAACATAACAAACAGGGCGTATAAACCTTTCGGTTTATACGCCCTGTTGTTTACGGAAAATCAATATTGTGCGGATTTCTCGCGGATCCAGGCACCCCACTCGGCGTAGTATTTGCCAAGGATGTGGATGCCGTCGCTGCTCATGTCCGCCCGCAGCGCGCCCTGATCGTCGTCAAACTGCTCATTGATGTCCAGATAGAAGATGGAGGTGTTGTCCGCCAGCGCCTTAATGGCGTTGTTAAAGCGATCCATCTTGGGGTTGTTGAAGCTCTCCTCTTTGGCCGAGCGCTCTGCTGTCACATGCAGGTTGGCGCAGATGAAAATTTTGGCGTTCGGCTGTGCAGCGCGGATCTCGTTGATCTGCTCTGTATACCGGCGGATAGAGGTATCAAAATTGTACCCCAGCTCGTTAATGCCGATCATCACATAGACTTTGCCGTACTGCTTGCGCTTCAGCAGATCGGTCAGCCCGATATTGCCGATGCCGTCAATGCTGACGGTGGTCTGCGGCAGATTGTAGTTGCTCAGTCCCCGGTGAACGAAGAAATCGGCACCGGTCATGCGGCCATAGTATTGCAGGCCCTCGCCGCGGGAGTCCCCGATAAACAGCGTGTCGCGGAAGAAGGTGTCGTCCGCCGGCGTTGATGGCGCAGCGGTGGTTGTGGCGGGTGCGGCCGTGGTGGTCGTGGTTGGTGTTTCTGTGGTGGTGGTTTCGGAAGCGGTGGTTGTGGTAATGACCGGCGGCAGGCTGTCCGGCTCAGCCGGTTTTTTGCCGCCAAGCATGGCCTTGGCCAGAAATGGCGCTGCAACCACAACAGATACGCCGAGCAGCACGGCGAAAACGATCTGCGGCCGGATGTGCCGGGGGGCGGAATGCTGACTACTCATACTGTAAACACCTCATCATCAAAATCGGAAATACAGGAAGGGGTCGTTCAGACCCCGGTACAGACAGTACACGGCCGCCCAGAAGATGGCCAGCAGCACCACCTTTTCGCCATAGGCCAGCACGGCGCCGGGTGCATCGGTCTGTTCGGCGCGCTGCCGCAGCCGGCGGTACAGCCGCTGGGGGTAGGGGGTGGAGAAAAGCAGGCCAAGCAGCAGCCAGTGGCCGTACTGCGGGATAAAGCGGACATAATCGTGCGGGAACGGGGCGACCCCGGAAAAAACCGGGAACAGCCGGCCGAAGAAAATACCCATCTGCCCCATATCGGTGATGGCAAAGACCGTCCAGGTCAGCGGGATGGCCAGCAGCATATACAGATGTCCGGCAATCGGGTGGTTCTCCAGCCACCGGCCAAGCCCGGTGAATTTTTCCACCGCCAGCAGCACAAACAGCACCAGCCCCCACAGGGCGAAGTTCCATCCGGCGCCGTGCCACAGGCCGGTGAACAGCCACACCACCAGCAGATTGCGCAGGGTGCGCCAGCGGCCGCACCGGCTGCCCCCCAGCGGAATATACACATAATCGCGGAACCAGTGGCTCAGGGTCACATGCCACCGCCGCCAGAATTCCGACATGCTGCGGGCGGAATAGGGCTGCAGGAAGTTTTCCGGTATGGTGAAGCCCAGCATCTGCCCAAGCCCGATGGCCATGAGCGAGTAGCCGTAGAAATCAAAGTAGAGCTGGAAGGAAAAGGCGGCAATGCCCATCCATGCCAGCGGGGTGCTCACGCTCTCATAGCCGATCATGGCCAGGTCGCTCCACAGACCGCCCAGCTGGTTGGCCAGCAGCACCTTGCTGCCAAGGCCGAGGATGAACACCCGGATGCCGTCCATAAAGCTGTCGAAGCTGACGCTGCGGCTGACCAGCTGGCGGCGGATGCTGTCATAGGTAACAATCGGGCCGGCGATCAGCTGCGGGTACATGGTCAGGTAGGTTCCCACCGTGACCAGCGTCTGCGCCGGTGGGCAGGTGCCGCGGTACACATCTACCAGGTAGGAAACGGCCTGAAAGGTGTAGAAGCTGATACCGGCCGGCAGCAGGTAATTGTGCACCGGCAGTGCCGTGCCGAAGGCGGCGTTGATATTGCGCACCGTGAAGGCACCGTATTTGAAGAAAAACAGACAGCCAAAGTGGAAAACCAGGCCGAGCACCAGCCAGACCCGCCGGGCGCGCCCTGTTCGGCGGCCGATCATGCCGGCCAGCAGCCAGTCCACCGCGATGGTCACGGCCAGCAGCAGCAGATGGCCCGGATACCCCCAGGAGCCTACGGCGTAGAACACCAGGCTGCCGAGGAACAGCACCGGGTTGCGCCAGCGTGCCGGCATCAGGGTATAAACGGCAAGAAAGATCGGCAGAAACAAAAAAATAAACGGTAAACTGCTGAAAACCATTGCCCTTCAATCACCCTCTGCGTCTATGGAATAGTACACCTCCATTATACCGAAAGCAAGACAAGAATACAATGCCTTTTTTGCGGAATAGCGGGCAAAGTTTTTCCTTTTTTGCCGGTTGGCGGCGACAAAAAAGGCGTCCTCCCCTGGTCGGGAGGACGCCGCGGGGTATGGGGCCTCAGCCGCCAAGCACATACCGCAGGATGCACACGGCCTGCAGGGCGCTGCCGATGTCCACGAACACATGGAACACCGTGTGATACACCGGCTTTTTACCGCCGATGCCGTACAGCACGGCACCGACGGTGTAGGCCACGCCGCCGGCCAGCAGCCACCAGAAGCCCGTCCAGCCGATGGCCTCTACCGTGGCTTTCAGGATCAGCACAATGCACCAGCCCATGCCGATATAGCAGGTCATGGCCAGGCGCTTATACCGGTTGTGGTCAATGGCGGTGAACACGGTGGCGAAGGCTACCAGCCCCCATTCCACGCCGAAGATGCTCCATGCCAGCGCCGGGTGCAGCGGCCGGATGCCCGCCAGCAGGATGGGGGTGTAGGTGCCGGCGATCAGAAAGTAAATGGTGCAGTGGTCGATCACCTGCAGCACCTTTTTTCCCATGCCGGGGCGCAGCCCGTGGTAGACGCTGGAGACCGTATACAGCGCCACCATGGAGCCGCCGTATATACTGCTGCCGACCACGCCCCACACATCTCCGTGCCGGGCAGCGATCAGCACCGCCAGCACCAGCACAATGGCGCCCAGCGCACCGCCGATGATGTGGGTGACCATATTGGCAATATCCTCGCCGCGGGTATAGGCCGGCAGGCGGCGATCCTTCAGTGGGGTACGGGACATAAAACACACTTCTCCTTTTTGTTCGGGTATACGGGCGGGAGCCGGGCATCCGTTCCGCGCGGCGCGGTGCGCCGGTTCACTTTGACCCGGTCGGTGCTTTTATGATAGCATGGCCTCGGTCTCCGGACAACCTACCGTTTGCCGGAAGCGGTCTACCCCTGCGGATGGCCGATTTCCCCACAGAAAAACGGCAGTAGAGCCGCCAGCTGGCGGCTCTACTGCCGGGAGAGAGCAAAAAACTGACCGAAAAAGCGCCTCAGCCGTCAGAATGAGCCAGGTCGCCGATGTTTTCGGTAATCACACAGGTGCTGTTGTCCCCATGCTCCACCAGCTGCGCCTTCAGTGCACCTTCGTCCAGCACATTGTCCCGCAGGATGCAGTGGCGGCAGTCGGTGATGACCAGCGAATAGGCCGGCGTCACCTCACCGCCCGGCTTGTCGCCGGCGCCGATGCGCATGGCGTTGCCGGTGACCACGGCGTTGCGGCAGCCGGTCATACGGATGTGGCAGCCGTCCTCGGGATCGGCCAGGGGGCGGTCATCGGTGTAGGCGCCGCTGCGGCGGAACACATTGCCGGTGATGGTCAGCAGCTCGCACGGCCAGGCCCCCGGCCCATAGGCGATGGCCGGGCCAAAGGCGCGGTCGAAGAAGTTGCCGGTGATGTTGTGGCTGTTGCCCTGCGGGATGAGAATGCCGCCCGCCTGGTTCCACTCAATGCGGTTGCCGGTGAAGGTGAGCGAGGAGGCCGTGCCGCCCCCCAGCACGCCGCCCTTGCCGTTATTATTGAAAATGGTGTCGGAGATAAAGCCGTCGAAGCCGTCGATGTACAGTCCCGCGCCGCCATTGAAGATCAGCATGGAATGCCGCAGGCTGAATGCCCACACATGGGAGAGGTGCAGCCCGTCGCCGGTAAAGCCCGCTATCCGGCAATCGTCGATGGCGGGGGTGTCCTCCCGGCCGGCGCCGTTATAGTCCGGCCACGCAATGCGGATGCCGTGGATATTCTTGCCCAGATCGCCGCCGACAAAGCCGACGCCCTGCACCGTGCAGCCAAAGGCGCCGGTAATATCCAGCAGGCAGCCGGCCGTGGGATCATTGAGCTGCAGCACCGAGCAGCCGGGGGCGTGATAGCCCCAGCCGGAGCAGCCCTGCAGGGTGATGCCGGTGCCGCGCATGTGCAGCTCTCCGGTGGCGTAGGTGCCTGGCGGCACCGTGATCAGGCCGCCCGCCTGGCTGGCGGCATCCAGCGCTGATTGGATGGCGGCGGTGCAGTCGGTTTTGCCGTCGCCCACCGCGCCGTACGCGGTAATGTCATAAACCCGGTTGTTCATAGTGGTTCTCCTTTTTGCCGGTTCGGCATTTCTTTGGTTGCGGTTTTATCGGTCGGCAGCACTGCCGGTGATTGGCAGGCTAGCAACAGCGTTCAGCTCCGGGCCGGCGGTGTGGCCGGCCAGCAGTTCGTAGTAGCCCTGCGCCGCTACCATGGCGCCGTTATCGCCGCACAGCGCCAGCGGCGGCACAAACAGCCGCAGCCCGCGTGTGGCACAGGCCTGCTGCATACCGGCGCGCAGGCCGGCGTTGGCGGAAACGCCGCCGGCCAGCACAATGGTGCCGGCGCCGGTGTCTGCCGCAGCACGCATGGTGTTGTCCACCAGCAGCTCGGTCACCACCCGGCGGAAGCTGGCGCACAGGTCGGCCCGGTTCAGCTGTTCGCCCTTTTGTTCGGCATTGTGCAGGCGGTTGATGACCGCCGTTTTCAGCCCGGAGAAGCTGAAATCGTATACGCTGCCCTCCACATGGGGGTGTGGCAGGGGGTAGGCATTGGGGTCGCCCTCTTCCGCCAGCCGGTCAAGCGCCACGCCGCCGGGATAGGGCATGCCCATGGCGCGCGCCGCCTTGTCATAGCATTCGCCGGCGGCGTCATCGCGGGTGCGGCCGATCACCGTAAAGTGGGTGTAGTCCGCTGCCTGCACAATGTGGGTGTGTCCGCCGGAGACCACCAGGCACAGAAACGGTGGCTCCAGCTCCGGATGCGCCAGATAGTTGGCAGCAATGTGGGAGCGCAGATGGTGCACGGGGATCAGCGGCTTGCCGGTGGCCATGGCCAGCCCCTTGGCAAAGCTGACCCCCACCAGCAGTGCGCCGATCAGCCCCGGCGCGTAGGTGACGGCAATGCCGTCGATCTGCTCCAGGGTGGTATCGGCCTGTTCCAGCGCCTGCCGTACCACGCCGCTGATGGCCTCGGCATGGCGGCGGCTGGCGATCTCCGGCACCACGCCGCCGTACAGCCGGTGCTCTGCCACCTGCGAGGCGACCACATTGGACAGCATCCGCCGCCCGTCCTCCACCACGGCGGCGGCCGTCTCATCGCAGGAGGATTCAATGCCTAAAATGCGCATAGCTTCACTCGTCCTTTTGCTCAGAATACTCAAAATAGCGGGAATAGATGGCGGCATCCTCGGTCGGCTGCCGGTAAAACCCCGGCCGTACGCCGTCCCGCCGGTAGCCGGCTCCCTCGTACAGGGCGATGGCCGCGGCGTTGGATACCCGCACCTCCAGCGTTAGCCGGTACAGGGTGTGCTGCCGGGCATAGTGCTCCAGCGCGGCCAGTAGCGCCCGCGCCACCCCCTGCCGCCGGGCGGCGGGGGAAACGGCCACATTGGTGATGAAGCCCTCGTCCTCCAGGTGGTGCATCCCGGCATAGCCGCACACCTCACCGGCCTGCTCCGCCACCAGAAAAACGGCGTGCGGGTTCGAAAGCTCCTCGGCCAGTGCCTGTGCCGACCACGGCGCGGCAAAGCACTGCTGCTCCAGCGCAGCCAGCGCGGGGATGTGCTGCGCCTGCATCGGGCAGACGGTCAGCGGCATGGCAGTCACGGCGGTATCGCTCCTTTCCCTCCGCAGGGGATACCCGGCGGTGTGCGGACAAAACAGCAGCGGGCGGGGCGCCGCAGTCACCCACGGCGTCCCGCCCGCCCGGCATCCGAGGATGCACTGTTGCTGTTTACATGTTTTCCTCGATATAGGTGACCAGCTGACCCACCGTGCGGATCTTCTCGATCATCTCATCCGGCACCTCGCCGATATTGAAAGCGTCCTCCAGCGACATCAGCATATCCACCAGATCCAGCGAATCTGCACCGAGATCGTCCACAATGTCGGTGTCCGGGGTGATGGTGTCCGCGTCTACCTCAAACTGTGCGCTGAGGATCTCTTTTACCTTGTCCAGTACCATAAAATTGTCTCATCCTTCCGAAAATTGTGTGCGGCCGAGCTGCCGCAGGCAGAAACCGTTGCGGAGCGGCCGGAGCACCGGCGCGTTCCCTGCTTCAATATTATGCAAATCCGGCGCGTTTGTCAATCCTTTTTTTGGATTTTTTCTTCCGCGGCGGTGGTTCCCTGTGTTGTTGGGGGGATCGAAGCGTCTGTGGCAGTGGTCGTTGTGGTGCCGGTGGCGCTTGTCGATGTGGTGGTTGTGACGGTGGTGGTCGTGGTTGTTGTCGTGGTTGTGGTGGGGCCCTGACCGAGGTATTGCAGCTTATCGCTGGGGCAGTAGACGGTCACGCCGTTCAGCAGCAGCCGCGACCAGCCGGTCTTTTCGTCCACGCCGGTGCGCACCAGTGTCAGCCCCTTTTCTGCGTGCCGCCAGATATTCGGTTTCTTCTCGTCCGGGGCAATGCGCAGGGCGCAGGCGCTCTGCAGGGCAACCTTATCGGAGGTCTCCGTAAAGGAAAAGCCGGAAAACTCGGTGGGGAAGGTGGACGGGTCCGGTTCATTCAGCAGGGCGGTGTGGGGCTTGGAAAAGTCCATATAGGCGATGTTGAGATCCACATAGTTCTTTTCGGCAATGCCCGGCACAATGCCGTCGCTGGCGCACTGCCATATGGCGTGGTCGCCGCCGTAGCTCTTCTTGGGCAGCTCGGCATACTGCGCCATCCATACGCGGTAGGCGTTCAGCCGGGCGGCCTCCCAGTTGTTCCACAGGGCATTGCGGTAGCTGTACAGCACCGGCGTGTAGCCATTCTGCGCAATATAGTCCATAAAGGCCATGGCATTGTCCGTGATGGTGGTATTGCTTACGCCGGTCAGTCGGTCGGAGCCGAAGGTCTCAAAATCGTATGCCACCGGCCAGGTAATGTTGTATTCCTTGATCACTTCCAGCGTGAAGGCGGCTTCCTCCAGCGCCTCCTGGCGGGTTTTGGCGGCGGAGAAGAAATAGACCCCCACCGGCATGCCGGCATCCAGTGCGCCGCGGATGTTTTTGTCAAAATTGGCATCCTTATAGACCACGCCGCCGACCGTCGTCCGGTAGCCGCAGCGGATCATGGCAAAGCGGATGCCGGCCTGTTTGACGGTCGGCCAGTCGATCTCCTCTGTGCCGCGCCACACATCAATGCCCACCAGCTGGCCGTTGGAGCCGTACAGATGGGGCAGATCCGGCAGCGATACCCGGTCCGGGCGTACCGGCTGGTAGTCGGTGTGGGTGCCGGTCACGCGCGTTTCTGTGCGTTTGGTGGTGGTCACCTCGTTCTGTTCCACCCGGATGACCGGCGGCTTGACCGAGGGGATGACCTTGCGGGTGGTGCGTCCGGTGGTCGTGGTGGTTGTGGGGGCCTCCGTGGTCGTGGCGGTTTCGGTGGTGGCAGGGGCGGTGGTCAGCAGCGGTGCGCTGACCGCCGAGGAAGCCGCCGCGGGGACAAGCCGCCGGTGCTGCAGTGAGCGGGTGACCGCCAGCACGCCGGTGACCGCCAGCGCCGCGGCGGTTACGCCGCCCACCGCCGGCAGCAGCCAGGCGGGCAGGTGCATGGGTGCGCTGTGCCGGCCGCCGGAAAATCCGTTAAAAGCCATTGTTCTCTCCGTTTCTGTGGGTTACTGGTTGGTTTGCTCCAGATATTCCTCCAGGCACAGCCCCTTGGACATGATCTCGGTGGCGACCTCCTTGCCTACATAGCGGTAATGCCATGGCTCGTAGATCACGCCGGTCTCTGCCTGCTTATCCTTCGGGAAGCGCAGGATGAAGCCGTATTCGGCGCAGTGCTCGATCAGCCAGCTGTAGGCCGGGGTCTGAGCAAAATCCTCCTCCAGCTTGAAGTTTCCGCTGCCGCCGAGATCCAGGGCCAGGCCGCAGTTGTGCTCGCTGTAGCCGGGGCGCTTGACAATCTTGCCGGCTGCGGTCTGGGCGGCGGTGTCGCTGCTGCCGTTTGCCAGGAACCGATCCACCTGCCGCCAGTACAGCACGCTTTGCTGCGAGGCGGGACGGTAGCCGGACTGCACGCCGATGCCATAGGCCTTGCCGGCCTCCAGCATGGCGTTCAGATCGGCCTGGATGCGCTGGTCGGCCTTCTGGTTTTTTCCCACATCCACCAGCGTAACGCCGTTCTCATAGCCGGAGGGCAGCGGGTTCCAGTCGTTCACCAGCAGCAGGTTCCAGGCGGCGCCGGCCGGCTGCACATAGTGCCCGGTGGTATCGTATTCCAACAGGGTGCGCCCGCCGGTGTTGGCGGTTGTCGGGGCCTTGGTGGTGGGCGCGGCTGTGGTTGTGGTCGTCGTGGTCGTGGGTGCCGCCGTTGTGGTGGTGACCGTGGTGGTAACGGTGGTGGTGGGCGGAGTGCTGCTTTCCGGTGTGGGGGAGCCGCCATGCGGGCGCAGCAGGATGACCAGCAGCACGATCAGCACGGCAACGCCGACCGCACCGGCCACCAGTGTGATCCGGTAAAGGGTTTTTGCCTGCCGCGCCGAGCGGCGGTTCTTGTGAATTTCTGCCATGATTTTATCCTCTTTTCCTCTGGTTTTTCACCCAAAACGGCCTGCCGCACAGGCCGTCTCTTCCCTTAGACAATCGGGTTACAGCCGTTTGTGAAATCGTTGTATTCCGTTTGCTTTGTCTATTTTATCGCATTTTCCGGCGGGGGGCAACCCCCTTTTTTATCCAGTGGCCTGCCGTTCAGCGCTGCGGCCAGCAGGGTATCGCCGGCGTATTCCAGCTTCAGCGAGAAAAACGGGGTGTCCTGCCGCAGCAGCTCCAGAAACAGGCGGTCGCCCTCCCAGGTGGGCAGGCGTGCCATGGTGGCGTCGTCCACCCATTCCAGCACCCCCTCGCGGCATTCGCACAGGGTGCCGGTGAACCCGTTGGCGGTGAACAGGTGCATATATTCCGTTTCCCAGCGGTCGGAAACAAAGGTTACAATGCCCCGGTAGCGGTAGTGCGTCAGGGTCAGGCCGGTCTCCTCCCGTACCTCCCGCAGCAGGCATTCCTCCGGGCTTTCCTTGTCCTCAAATTTGCCGCCGACGCCGATCCACTTGTCGCGGTTGAGGTCGTTTTCTTTCTTTATCCGGTGCAGCAGCAGGGTCTGCCCCTGCCGGTTGCGGATGTAGCACAGGGTGGTGTTGCGCATGGCTTATCGGCTCCTTTCCGGGGTATCCAGCAGGGCGGTCAGCTGCTGCGGGGTCACGGTGGCGTTCAGCACCTCCAGCAGCCGGTTGGCGGACAGGGTAGGCGGCAGCTGCAGCTGCCGCAGCAGTGCGGCGCGCCGGGCGGCACTGTCCGGTGTGCCGGACAGACCGAGGGCGTACAGATCTGCTTTGGTCAGCGCCATTTTATCCGGGGCGGGCGCGCCCTCCTCCAGGAAGGTGGCGCCGGCCCGTTCCAGTGCTGCCAGAACGGTGGCATTGTCCATGCCCTCCACCCCCAGCAGCCCCTCACGGGAGGGGGCGGCCTTGCGCCGCTCCTTGCCCGGTATGGGCGGGGTATAGGCCAGACGCACCTGCGCGGCCGGCAGAAGCTGCAGCAGCCGGTTGCGGATCACCGTGCCGGCGCTGTCGCTGTCGGTCAGTACGATCAGCCCGCGCTCGGCCGCCAGCCGCCGCAGCAGCGTGGTTTTTTCTGCATCGTGGAAAATGCCAAAACCGTCGGTGGCAATGACCAGCGCCTGCACGGCAGAGCGCACCCGGACAACATCGTATTTTCCCTCTACGACAATGGCTTCCTTGATTCGGCGCATGCGTCAGCCCTCCTGTGCGCGGTCGATCAGCCGGGCGACGGTCTGTTCCAGCAGTACCCGTTCGTCGGCACGGCCGGTTTTCAGCCGTCGGTCGGCCCCGGCCAGGATCTCCAGCGAGTCACGCAGCGCCGGCACACTCAGCCGGGCGGCATCCCGCGCGGCATTGCGCAGGCGGAATTCTTTGCCCTTGTAGCTTTTGAAGTCGGCGGCCAGTGCGCCGGCCTCTGTGCCGCCGGCCACCGCCACCTTGGCGCGGTACAGGTCGGCATAGGCGGTGGAAAGCACCCCCAGCACCGCCAGCGGCTCCTCCCGCTGCACAAAAAGCTGGTGCAGCAGGGTGAAGGCCTGCTCGCTGCGCCGGGCCAGGATGGCCTTGGACAGGTCAAACACCCGCGCCTCCAGGTTTTTCACACCGGCTGTATCAATCAGCGCGCGGGTAATGGTGCCGCCGTCCGCCAGCGCGGCCAGCTTATCCAGCTCATTGAGCAGCAGCTGCAGATCATTGCCGCTCTGCTCCAGCATATAGCGGGCATCCTCGGCCGCCAGCACGCAGCCGCGCCGCTTGGCGCCGGCTACCAGCAGCTTGGCCACATCGCCCGGCGTCTTGCGGGCAAATTCCACCACTGTGCCGCTTTGCTCTGCGGCACGCAGGAAGCTTTGCCAGCCCTTTTTGCGGTCGGGCTGCACCGTCATCTGCCAGAATACCAGCACACAGGCCTCCGGCAGCGCACCGATGAGCGTCAGCAGGCGGTCGGTATCGCCGGCCGTCACATCCATATCCCGCACCAGCACGCACTTGCGCTCGGCCATCAGCGGCAGCGCCTCCACGGCGTCCTCCAGCTGCTCCACCGTGATCTCCTGCCCGTCAAAGCGCTGGCAGTTGAAGGCGTCAGCGGCGTCCGGTACCGTGTGGCGGGCGATCAGCCGGGCGTATTGCTCGGTCAGGTAGCTTTCCTCCCCATACAGCACATACAGCCCCGCCGGGCCGTCTTTCAGCTGCTGCTTGAGGGTGGCTTCGTTTGTGTTCATCGGGCAAAGCTCCATTCTCCTGTGCCGCGCGTGGTCAGGCGGCAGGTCATATTGGCGGAAAGGGCGCGCTGCCGGCCGTCCGGCGTGGCGCAGAGCGTCTGCGTTTGTGTAGCAGCACCATTATACACCGTTTGGCAGGAAATAGCCAGCCCCATTTCGTCACCGGCGGCGGTTTTCTGCGTGCCGAGGGTCAGGCGGCTGTCCTGCACCTGCAGGATCCAGCTGCCGTCGGGCTGTGCGGCCAGGGTGCAGCCTGGCCACAGGGTTTCCGGCTGGCCGGCCGCCATGGCGGGGGTCTGCGGCAGGCCGCAGCGCCAGCCCGCTGTGTCCGGGCCGAGAATATGTGCGCCATTGCCGGCGGCACGCAGTACGGCGGCGGCCTCGGTGGTGTCGCCGCTGCCCACGGCCACCACCTGCGGCGTGCCCGGCAGGGAGTACAGAACCTGCGGCAGATCGGCCGCCTGCTGCGCCAGCACCGCGCTGCGGCCGGCATTTTCGATCACCAGCACGGTCGCCTGGCCGGTCTGTACCTGTACCACGGTGCGGCCGGTCTGCAGATGGCGGTCGGTCAGGCACAGCACCGCCAGTATCACCCCCAGCAGGGGCAGCAGGCGGTGCAGCGTCCGCTGCTTTTTCCGGATCAGCAGCACCGTTGTCACGGTGGCCGCTGCTGTGATCCACACGGCCAGCCAGGTGGTATTGACCCCCAGGGTCCCTGTGTGCAGCCGGCCGGGCAGGGCTGCGCACCACAGCAGAACCCGTGCCACCCCGCCGGCTGCCAGCAGCAGCGGGTGGGCAAGACCACCGACCAGCGGCAGCGCCGATAGCAGGAGGCCGCCGCAGCCAAGGAACAGCAGTGCCCCGGCCAGGGGCACCAGCAGCAGATTGGTCAGGGGCGAGAGCCACGCGACCTCACGATACAGCCACACCAGCAGCGGCAGCGTGGGCAGGGTGGCGCCCAGGGTGACGCTCAGGCTGGAAAGCACCGCCCGGCGCAGCCGCAGCCACCGGCTGCGGTGCAGGATGGCACCGCGCGGCAGCCATTGCCGCTGCAGGGCCGGGGTGACCGTCAGAATACCGGCAGTGGCGCCGAAGGACAGCCAGAATCCGACATCATACAGGGTGTATGGGTCGATGACCAGCAGCAGGGTCAGCGCCAGTCCGAGGGAGTTCAGTCCATCTGCCTGCCGGCGGAAAAACTGCCCGGAAAGCAGTACGCACGCAGTGCAGAAGGCGCGGCTGACCGAGGGGGTAAACCCCACCAGCCAGGCGAACAGGCCGGAGCACAGCAGGGTAGCGGCCGCTGCGATCTGCGGGCGCAGCCGCAGGGTGCCCAGCAGCAGCCATATCCCGCCGGCAATGGCCGATAGGTGCAGACCGGAGACCGCCAGCAGATGTGACAGCCCGCACCGCCGGAAATCCGCCGTTGCGGCGGTATCCAATCCGCTGCGCTCCCCCAGGCACATGGCCGCCAGCAGGCCGCCCTCATCACCGGGCAGGAGCTGCCGCAGCTGCTTTGTCAGCCGCAGGCGCAGGGGGCGCAGGCGGTCGCGCAGGGGCGGCGTGCCGGTCTGCCCGGTTACTGTGATTGCCTGCTCCCCATAGCCGGTGGGCATGGCGGTCAGGAACACGCCGTTTGCCCGCTGGTAGGCCAGCGCCGATGGCAGTGCGCACAGCCGGACGGCGGCCGTGATCTCCTCGTACAGAGCCGGTGCGGCAATATCCGGGCAGTAGAGCAGCAGACGGGTGCCGGCCGGCACCTGCCCGGCCGCAGTAACGGCAACGGTATAGTACCTCCCGCTGCGCGGACAGGCAATCACCTGCCCGCAAATGGTATCCTCCCCGCCGGCCAGTGCCTCCACCGGATCGGCGCGGGTGGTGCGCTGCCACAGCCCCGCCGCCAGAAACAGGGCGGCAGCCAGGCAGCAAAAAAGCGGCACCGTGCGCCGGCTGCCGGAAAGCAGCAGCGACAGGATACCGCCGAAAAACAGGCCGCCCAGCAGCCACAGACACACCCGCAGGGGCAGAAGGATCGCGGCGGCGCAGGCTGCCAGTGCCAGCACACCGCCCAGCAGTGCGCCGCGCCGTACAGGCCACGCGGGCATAGCGACCCCTCCCTTTTTCGTCCCGGCTTTTTACCGGCTTTTCGATTTAATCGTTTTCCTCCGTGGGGATATCAATGCGGCCGTGCTGCCGCTCATAGTCCGCGACACAGCGTTTAAGGTACTGTTCGATCTCCTTGTTGGCTGAGCGTCCCTCGCCCTCTGCGATGTAGCGGAATTTGCGGAAAAGCAGGCGATCCACCCGCAGCGTATACCGCAACAGTTTATCCGGCACAATACCACCTTACCTTCACTGCTTTGATGCTATTATGATTTCATTATAGTGGAATTATGACGCCAAAACCGCATTGACGCACAAAAGACGCATAAGTGACGCATATTTTTTCAGAAAAACCGGCTGTACGGATGGTGTTGCGTGCCGCTGCGGCGGGTTTTGGCTGCCGACAGGCCGATACATGCAGAACAGGGTGAAACACACACGAAAACCGGCGTGCCTCAAGAGGAATTTCTCTCAGGGCACGCCGGTTTTTGGTTGTTCTGCAGGCTTCGGCATAGACCGATTATTTTGTTTCCAGTTCAAGGAAAAATTCCACGCCGTCGGCGCGGTTCTGCATCCCGTAGGGCATTCCGTGCGCCTTCATGATAGCGGCCACTACGCTCAGGCCGATGCCGCTGCCGCCATAGGCGCGTGTGTGCGCCTTGTCCACCTTGTAGAAGCTTTCCCAGATGTGCGGCTGTTCCTCCGGCGGAATGTGGCTGCCGGAATTGTACACCGTCAGGCGCACCTGCCCGGCCGTGGCAGCCGGGGTGATGCTGCCGGCCACGCAGCCGCCGTCATTGACATGGTGCAGCGCATTGGAAAGGTAGTTCTGCAGCACATTCTCGATCAGGTACGGGTCAGCATAGACATACACCGGCTGCTCCGGCGGCAGGGTGAGGCTGACCCCCTTTTCCGCAAAGGCCGGGCGCAGCTTCTCCAGCAGGTTGCGCAGCAGCTCGGCCGCGTCGAAGCGCTCGATCTCCAGCTGGCTGCCGCCGGCCTCCAGCTGCATCAGCATGGTCATGCGGCGCAGCAGCTGGGTCAGGCGGCGCGCCTCGTCCTCAATCACGCCGCAATAGTAGGCGCGGTTTTCGCCGCCGGCGGCAATATCCTCCTGCAGCCCCTCCGCATAGGTGCTGATCAGCGCCAGCGGGGTCTTCAGTTCGTGCGAAACATTGGCAATGAATGCCTGCCGTGCCCTGTCCTGCTCCTCCTTCTGCCGGATATCGGCCGTCAGGCGGGCGTTGGCGTTTTTCAGCTGCGTGATGGTCTGCTCCAGTGCCGCAGACATGGTGTTGATGCTGCGGCCGAGGTCGCCGATCTCATCCTGCGCCTTTCCGGTGTAGCGGCCGCTGAAATCCAGCTGTGCCACGCGGTCGGCTACCTGGGCCAGCTGCCGTACCGGGTCGGCGTACTGCCGTGCCACCAGCAGCACCAGCACCAGCCCCACCAGCAGAGCACCGCCGCCGGTGAACAGCAGAAAGCGGTTGGTGATGGCAATGCTTTCCTCAATAGCAGCAATGGGGGCGCGCAGATAGATATGCCAGCCATTATCCAGCGTACCGATCAGGCGGATGGCCTGCTCACGGCTGTCGCCGGACATCAGCACATCCCGCTCCACCACCGCCAGCTCATATGTGCCCGGCGGAAAGCTCATATCTCCCTGGATGCGGAAACGGTCGGCATTCAGGGTGGTGAACAGCAGCTGCCGTCCCGTCCACAGCACGGCGGTGGCCGTGCCGCTGTCCTGCAGCTGCAGCAGGGTGCTCTGCAGCTGCACCGTGTCGGTGCATACAGCGTTCACCTCATCAAACAGGCCGGATACCTGCTGCTGCTTTTTGTTGATGTAATACTGCTTGAGCGCAAAGGTGTTGAGCAGCAGGATGGCTGCCAGCACCAGCACAATGCAGGCGGCCACCCGCCCGAACAGCTTCCACGCCAGCGAGTGTACCCCCGTGCGGCGCCTCGTCGCCGGGCGGCTCACCGGCTGCCCTCGCTGGGATCAAACTTATAGCCAATACCGCGGATGGTACGGATATAGCTGCCGCGCGCCCCCAGCTTGCTGCGCAGCTTCTTTACATGGGTGTCCACCGTGCGGGCGTCCCCCTCGTAGTCAAAGCGCCACACCTGCTCCAGTATGCGGTCGCGCGAAAGGGCGATGCCGGTATTGGTCATCAGATACAGCAGCAGCTCATATTCTGTATAGGTCAGCTCCACCGGGTGGCCGTCCACCCGCACCTCGCGGCCGGCGGTATCCACCGTCAGCCCCTCGGCGCCGGCGGTTTTGGCTGCCGGCGGCTCCGGTTGGCCGCGCCGCAGCACGGCCTCTATGCGCGCCAGCAGGATCTTCAGGCTGAAGGGCTTTTGGATATACTCGTCCGCGCCCAGGGAAAAGCCGTTCAGCTCATCCGCTTCTTCACCGCGGGCGGTCAGCATCAGGATCGGCACATCGCTGCGCTGGCGGATGCGCCGGCAGGCCTCAAAGCCGTCCATGCGCGGCATCATCACATCCAGCAGCACCAGATCCACCTTTTTGCGTTCCGCCAGCTCCACTGCCTGCACACCGTCTGCGGCCTCCAGCACCTCGTATCCCTTGATGTGCAGGTAGTCGCACAGTACCCGGCGCATACGCACCTCATCATCGGCAATGAGAATGGTTTTCTTCTCCTCCATCAGGCAGCCCCCCTTTTCTTTGTCTAACAGTATGGCAGAAAATTGTGTCGGGAATATGAAATTCCTGTAATTTTATTTTGATAGACAAGGCAACCGGGGTGCAACGGTTGTTTCCGGATGGTTTTGTCTAAGCAGCCGTGGGGCAGAAAAAACCGAAAACTATTGAAAAACCGACAAAAAAGCGGTATAATTATCCGCGTTAGTGGCTTTTCGGAAAGGACGATGAGGATGAACGGACGCAAACGGGGCTTCTCTTTGCACAGAGTGGCAGCGGCGGCGCTGACGGCGGTGCTGCTGTGCCTGTCGGCACAGCCGGCCCTTGCCGCGCGCGAGGCGGCGTATACCGATGGGCAGGTGGCGATGCTTACCGAGCCGGCGGACGGCGTGCTGCCGCTGGCCTATTACCGCGGGCAGACGCCGCAGGCAGCGGCACAGCTGACCTGGGAGACCGGCCGGCATGGGCAGGCCGTACGGCTGGATGGGGAAAACGATACCCTGCGCATGGATGGCACCCTGCTGGCGGAAAAAGCGGATCTGTCGCTCAGCCTGTGGTTCCGGCAGGCGGAGGTGGCGGCACAGCCGCTGCTGTTTATCGGCGGCCGGGAGCCGGCAACCCAGCTGCTGCAGCTGACGGTAGGCGGCGAGGCCGGACCGGCAGTGCAGGTGCAGTATGGCACCGCCACCCGCGCGGTGGAGGCCGAAAACGGCCGGCCGCTCACAGAGGGCTGGCATCACCTGGCACTGGTGTGGCAGGACAGAACGCTGACGCTGTATGTGGATGGCGCCCTGTATGCCGAAAACACGGATATTATCCGCCCCACCCGCTTTGCGCCGCAGCAGCTGTGCCTCGGCGGCAGCCTGCAGGGGGAGGATACCCCGCTTTTCCGCGGTCTGCTGGATGATGTGGTGCTGTATGACCATGCGCTTTCTGCCGAGGCTGTGGCGGCGATGGCACAGCAGCCGGCTGATGAGCCGACCACCACCACCACCGCCCCGGCCGCTCCGGCGGATACCACCTCGGCCACGGATGGGCTCACAGACGACAGTGTGCCGGATCCGCTTGCCGCAGAAGACCGTGCCTGGCTGCTGCTGATCCCGGCTGCCGCGCTGGTGGTAATCGCCTGCACGGCGGTGCCCTACCGCCGCCGGCGCTGACGGAAGAACCAAAAGATTAAGCCGCCCGCACACGGAATGCGCCGTGTGCGGGCGGCTTTTGCGCTTTTTTGGGCTGTCTTACAGGGCGGCAAACCGGGCGGAGCCCTGCTTTTTCAGCCACCGGTACAGCAGCAGCGAAGGCACCGCCGTCAGCAGGGAAAAGAGCGTCATATACAGCGCCGCATCCAGATGGGATGCCAGCAGCAGGTAGCCGCCGGCCAGCAGCAGCGCATAGCCCCAGCCGCCGAACAGCACAATCATCACCGGGCCGCTCTGCTTAATGGGGATCAGCTCATTTGTCCAGGTCAGATTGGGCATTTTCAGCCCCAGATACAGACCCAGCAGCGCCGAAAACAGCGTGTACAGCAGCGGTAGCAGGCAGAACGGTGCGATCTGCGCCGCCGTCAGCGGGGTAACGATGAGGGCGGACAGCACGCACAGCGCCACCGGGATACCGGTGAGCAGCAGCTGCAGCCGCAGCTTGGCCTGCAGCACCTGCCACGGCCGTACCGGCAGCGATTGCAGCAGCCACAGGGTTTTTCCCTCCAGGGAAACGGAGGGCGCCGTCATATCGCACATCGAAACGCCCAGGCAGATGGCGGTGCAGAAAAGCACCGGCAAAACGCCGGAGTCGGCGCCGAAGATTTCGTTGATCACGGCGCCGATCTCGCCGCCCTTGATCAGGGTCAGCACGGCCAGTATCGGCAGCAGCAGCACACCAAGGCCACAGTTGAGCATATAATTCGGGCTGGTGGTAAAGCGGGACAGCTCTTTGCCCAGCAGGGCGCGGGGTACGCTGTGCACCTGTGCTGTCCGCTCGGTATAGACCTTTTTGCCCACCCGGCCGGTGGCCGTGGCCACCCGCAGAAAGCTGCGGGAAAGCAGCAGCCAGGTCAGCGCGCACAATATTGCCACCACCGCTGCCGTGCCCAGCAGCGGCAGCCACGCACCTTCGCTGGCACGGCCGAACGCATACAGCGGGTAGGCCGACCCTTTGATGCGCGCGCCGTAGACGGCCGCGTTTTCCACCAGTTTCTGGATCATCGTCTGTGCCTTGAAATAGAAGAAATAGTATGCGCCGAAGAATACGAGTGCCAGCAGCACGGTGATAAAGCTCTTATTTTTCAGCTTCAGGCTGATGCGTGCCACGGCATACCCCAGCACGCAGGAGAGCACCAGCACAATCAGGGATACCAGCACCACCATCACCAGCGGGCCGACCACGCCGCCCGGCGTGAGCGGTACGCTGATCCAGTACACCACGGCTGCCGGCAGGCTGATGATGCCGGAATACAGCAGCCCCAGCAGATAGACGCTCAGCAGGCGGGAGGAAATGATCGCGCCCACGGGGATGGGCATAGACAGCAGCAGGTCATTGTCCTTGGAAAGGTACAGGCCGGAATAGGTATTGAATACGCTGCCGAAGGTGCCCATGGCAATCGCCAGCAGCTCCATCAGGGTGAAGTACAGCCAGCCCATGCCGGCGGCCTGCAGCGGTGCGCATATCGCATAGGCCAGACCGCCGAAGACGCCGCCCAGTACCACCACCACCAGCAGGATAAACATGACGAACAGCATCACTGTGGAGCCGGTCGAGCGCCGCTCGTTCTTCTTCTGATTATAGAAGTATGCGCGGAAGACCTCCATCAGTTGTTTTTTCAGCAGTATTTTCAGCATGATTTGTCCTCCAGCTCCAGGAAGACCTCCTCCAGCGAATCGTCTCCCTTGACCTCCTCCATGGTGCCGGAGCGGATTAGCCGGCCGGCCTTGATGATGGCCACCTTATCGCACAGCTTTTCTGCCACCTCCAGCACATGGGTGGAGAAGAAGATGGCGCCGCCGCGGTCGCATACCTCCCGCATCATGCCTTTCAGCAGGTGGGCCGCCTTGGGGTCCAGCCCCACAAACGGCTCATCCATGATGATCAGGCGCGGCTGGTGGATCCATGCGGCAATGATCGCCAACTTCTGCTTCATGCCGTGGGAGTAGGCGGCGATCGGCTGCGCCAGGTCGCCGGTCAGCTCAAACAGATCGGCATACTGCCGAATGCGCGCCTGCCGGTCGGCGGCACTGACGCCGAAAATATCCGCAATGAAATTGAGGTAGCGGATGCCGGTCATAAATTCGTACAGGTCGGGGTTATCCGGGATGTAGGCCAGCTGCTGTTTGCAGGCCAGCGGCTGCTCCCGCATGGAGATGCCGCCGATCGTCACCTCGCCTGCATCTGCCTGCAGGATGCCCACCGCCGCCTTGAGGGTGGTGGTCTTGCCGGCGCCGTTGTGGCCGATGAAGCCGTAGATTTCGCCGGGGGCGATGTGCAGGCTCAGATCGTCCACGGCCCGTTTCTCTCCGTAGGTTTTGGTCAGGTGCTTGATTTCCAGCATAAACTCTTTGTCTCCTTAATGTGATTTCAGTTGTCGCAGCGTTACCGTTTGACCAGGCGGGTCAGCAGCACATACAGGCCAATCAGCAGCACCACTGCGCCGCCGAGGATGGCATACATCGTGCCAAGCTCCACCTGGTTATCGAAGAAATACAGGTTGCAGTCCACCGAATCCCGGATGCTTTCGATCACCTCGGCCGGGAAGCCGGCATCCGCCATGGCCGCAAAGGCGCCGCGCATGGCGTGGTTGCGCAGCAGGCTGGTGCCGTAGGTGCCGGGCAGGAAAGAGATGACCTTTTGCAGCCCATCGGAGAAATTGGAGATGGGCATATAGGCGCCGCAGATGAAGCCGTAGCCGGCGGATACCACCGTGCCCACTGCCGAGATCTGCCCCTGGGTGGTGAGAAACACATTGATGGCGCTGGACAGCGCTGTGCCGAACAGCACCAGCAGCACCACATCCAGCAGCAGCCAGCCCACATCGGCGGCAGACAGATACCAGCCCACCTTGGCCAGATACAGGAAGCCGGCACCCATGGCCACCAGGCAGACCAGCAGGGAGGAGATCACGGTGGACAGGTAGTAGCCCAGCGCCAGAGTGGAGCGCTTGACCGGTGTAACGGTCAGGTCACGCCGGGCGCCGGATACCCGGTCCTGCACCATCAGCATATTGCAGCAGAAGGTTACGGTGACGCAGCTGACCGCCAGCAGCGAGGAGAAAAGCTCCCCACCGACGGTGGCGTTGATGAGCTTTTCCGATACCGCAAAGGCCTCCGGCAGTGCCGAGGTGAAGCTGTCGCGGTATATATTGGCCAAAAAGGTGGCATACAGCACCAGCAGCAGCACCGGGGTGATGAGGGAGGTGAAGAACATTCCCTTATCCTTAAAGAACAGCTTGCTGTTGCGGCGGATCAGATTATACAGACCGGTCATTTTTCCGCACCTCCTGTCAGTTTTTTGCCGGTAACGGCAAGGAACACATCATCCATGCGCCCTTTCACCAGCTCGTAATCGGTGAACAGCGCCGGATGCTCTATGATCAGCCGGGTGGCGGCAGCCGTATCCGGCACCTGCACCCGCACAGCATCGCGCAGCGGCTCACACGGCATTCCCAGCACCGCCGCCTGCTCCGGGGTGACCCCATACAGGGTCAGGAAGTCGCCGGTGTAGGTGTTTTTCAGTGCCAGCGGGGTGCCCTCCGCCACAATGCGGCCGCTGTCCAGAATAACCACATAGTCGGCATCGGCCGCCTCCTCCATGTAGTGGGTGGTCAGAAATACTGTCATGTGCTGCTGCTCACGCAGGGTGCGCACCACATCCCACAGCAGCCGGCGGGTCTGCGGATCCAGGCCGGTGGTCGGCTCATCCAGAATCAGGATCTCCGGCCGGTGCAGCAGTGCGCGGGCGATGTCCACCCGCCGGCGCTGGCCGCCGGAAAGCTTGCCAACGGCGCGCCCCAGCAACGGGGAAAGCTCCAGCAGCTCACACAGCTCCGCCAGCCGCTGGCGGAAAGCCGCGCCGGTGATGCCGTACAGCGCCGCGCGGCTGCGCAGGTTATCCTGCACGCTCAGGGCGCTGTCCAGCACGGAATTCTGGAATACCACCCCCAGCCGGCGGGAGACCGCCGCCATGCCGTGGTCGATGTTCTCGCCGCAGACGGTCACGCGGCCGCTGTCCTTTTGCAGCTGGCCGCAGAGGATGGAAATGGTGGTGGACTTGCCGGCGCCGTTAACGCCGAGGAACGCAAACAGTTCCCCCTCCTGCACGCGGAAGGACAGATCCTGCACGGCGTGGATATCACCGAAATGCTTGTTCAGCCCCTCGATTTCAATCGTGTTTTTCATTGGTTCTTCCTTTCCCGGTTTATCGCCTGTTCGATCAGCCCAACGATGGCAACCACAGCCCCGTACAGCACGCCGGCGATCGCCCAGATAAACCAACTGTATTTTGCCTGCCCGTTTCCCTGCGGGCCAAAGGTGTAAAAGAGGAGCACGGCCGTGACCGCCAGCCAGTAAACGGCGCTGACGGCACCCCGCACGCTGCGGCGTCCTTTCCGCTGGCGGGCGTAGTCGCCCTCCTCCAGCAGACGGTCAAAGGCGGCCTGCTGCACGCCGCTGTAGACGAATGCCGTGCAGCCGCCGCCTGCAGACAGCAGCAGTACGCACAGCATCACCGCCGTCAGTACATCCGATGCCTCCAGGCAGGTGGCCAGCAGCAGTGGGGCGGCAGCCAGGATGCACAGTGCTGTGCCGAGGATGTTCAGCCGGGTGCAAGCCGGCTGGAATGCCTGCCGGCGCTCCCGCACCATGCCCGCCACGCCATAGGCGGTCTCAAACGGTTCGCTGTCCAGAAAGGCATAATCCCGCACGGCGGCCGCACAGGAAAGGAACAGCGCCACACCAACGGCGACCAGCGCCAGCAATACACACAGGCCGATGCCGGCGGCCGCATTTTCCGACAGCGGGAAGGCGGCCAGCTCACTGAGGGCCGCAAGCAGCAGCAGGGCTGTTGGCGAGAGGATACACAGGAGGGTGGCCAGCGCCATGCGCGGCGCGGCCGCCCGCCGCCGGGACAGATACTCCGCCGCTTGCTCCATACTGACCCGGCGCAGGGGGGAGGCCGGCAGCCCCTCGGCCGGTTCCGGATCCTCCAGCTCATCCTTGAGCAGGTAGTCGGTGGTCACGCCGAACAGCCGGCTCATCTGCACCACCTTATCCATGTCCGGCACCGATTGGGCGCCCTCCCATTTGGATACCGCCTGCCGGGAAACCTGCAGCTGCCCGGCCAGTTCTTCCTGTGACCAGCCGGCCTTTTTGCGCTGTGAGATGATCTTGTCTGCTAATATCATGGTTCTTCCTCCGTTCCGGGGGCGCTTTGTGCGCCCCGCTCTGTCGCAGGGCCGTACGCCGTCCGGCGCTGTGCCCCGCGATCTGCTTCCAGCATACACCGGCAGCCGGTTGCGTGCTACCAAGGCGGGCGGACAATCGGACAACCGGCCGTTGCTTTTTGCCGGTTTTTGTGTAAACCGGCCTGCCGGAGAGGGAGAATCAGTCGGACGGCGGCTGCAGATGGGGGTGCTGCCGGGTCATCTGTGCGGCGGTGTCCGAGTCGGCTGCTACCGGCTGCACCGCTGCCACAGCGGCCTCGTCCGCGACCAGCACATGGATCATCCCGCGGAAGATTTCGCCCAGCCGCCGGGCGATCTCCGCCTCGGAGAAGCTGCATACCTGTGCGGCACACAGCACGCACAGGCCGTAGGTGTATATCCACATCTGCATGAACAGGTGCTCCGCCTGCTGCGGTGTGGCGTGGTAATCCCGCACGATGATAGCGATGTCCTCGTCCTTGTTGAAACCAACCTGCTGCATCACCCGGTCATAGTCAGCACCGGCGCCGGTGCGCTGCATATACAGCAGGCGGAAAAGCTGCGGCTGCTCCTGTGCAAACCGCACCCATTGCATACCGCGCTTTTTGTAGGCCGGCACATAGTGCTCGGCCACGGCCATATATTCCTCAAAGCAGCGCTGCGCCCGCGCATACACCGCCTGCCGCACCTCCTCCATATCGCGGAACAGGGTAAACAGCGGTGTAACCGAGATGCCCAGCCGCCGGCCAAGCTCCCGCGCGGTCAGCGCCTCTTCGCCCTGCTCACAGACCAGGGCAAAGGCCGCCTGTTCTACCTGCTCACGGGTGTATTTCGGCTTTGGGGGCATAGGATCACCTCCTTTGTAAAACATATGTTACGAAACGACCGTTTTCATTATACCCGCTGCGCTGGCGGTTGTCAATACAGAAATGGCCAACGGTATAAAATCCTCGCTGAACGGTGCGCAAAAAGGCAGGGCAGATGGGTATTTGCCCATCTGCCCTGCGGGGGTTGGCGGTCAGCCGTCGTTCTGCATATCCACCACGCGGTAGCTGCTGCCGGTGCGGCGCAGATACACGGTCTTATCAAAGTGATCCACATACTGCCGGCTGCCGATATGCAGCACCTGGTCAAACCGAACCCGGCAGCTGTACAGCGTTTCGGTGTAGCGGTGCGGATCGGTGCAGGAAACACCGGTGAATTCATAGCCGGTATGCTCCAGGGCGTAGCGCACCAGGCTGCCGGCCAGGTTCTGATAGAACTCGGTGCCCGGCACCAGGTACGGGCTGACGCTGGAAAACGGGACATCATTCTGCATCCGGGCGGCGTACAGCTTGGCAGCCTCAATGGCAACCGGCTGAAATACGGCCGCTTCTCCGGCGTCCATCGCCTGTGCCACGGTGTAGATGCCGTCCGCGGCGGTCACGGTCAGTGGCTGCCCGTTGGTGGTGGCCTCCACGATTGGTTCGCCGGCCAGCAGCCCGCTGACGGTGCAGGTGCGCATGGTCACAGCGCCGGCAGTCTTCTCGGTCGGCAGCTCAGGCAGCGGGTCGTCGATGCCCCCCTGTGTGTCCAGCGGCACCCCGTTTATGGTCACGGCGGCATCGGTGGGCAGATGTACGGTGACCGTGCGGTACAGCTCCGGCTTAAGCACGGCGGCGGCGAAGGTGTAACCCTGCAGACCGAATTTACCACCGGTTATGTCTTTTGTAAAATATACTGTCAGGAATTTTTCGTCCCCGGCTTTATAGGTATAGGCAGCGTCATATTCCTCCGGTACGGTGGCGGAATAGGCCGCTGTGATCGGGCGGTCGGCGCGGAATGCAGCGAAGGCGGCGTCGGCTGCCTCGGCACTTTCATAGGGGGAGCGCAGCGGCGGCACCTGCTCCTCCAGCGCGGACAGCCCCTGCGTTTGCAGGGCAGCGGCCAGGGTGTCCGCCACATGCTGCGGCTGCACTGCCTCGTATGCCCGCAGGAAGGCATACAGCACGCCCAGCCCGGCGATCAGCAGCACGGCAAAGCCGATCAGTGCGCCGAAATAAATACGGTAGAATAAAGCCGGCTTTTCGGATGCTTTCATGCGGTCAGCCCTCCGTCACAATGAAATAGGTGGGGATATCCCGCGGCGGCACAAAGGCCTTGTAGCGGTTCACCAGCCCCTTTTGCTGGTAGGTATCCAGGGTGGACTTGTCCAGCCCGCATTTGTCAAAATAGTCGCGGTAGTACAGCATGGCAGAGGAACCGCCGTCCAGCATCCCTGCCTCCACAGCGCCGTATTCCGCCATCAGGGCGATCACATCATTGCGGGTGGCGCCGATGCTTTCGGCGCTGCGGCCGTCAGTGACCAGGAACAGCACCGTGCCGTCTGCCCGCTGGCCGATGGCGGTGCGCTGGGCGGTGCCGGTGTTGCGGTCGCCGTAGTTCAGGCGGATCTTTTCGCCCTCATGCTGGATCAGGGCATTGCCCTGCTGGAAGCATACGGCATCCCGTATGCCCAGTGCCTGCGCCTCGGCGGCGGTCATGCTGTTGCGGCACAGCAGCCGGTCATTGCTGTCAAAGCCGATGAAGGTGCGGCTGGTGCCATCGTTCCACACCATCCGCCCGGCGGAAAAGGTCAGCCCCATCGGGGTGGCGCCGGTGCCCATACCGTTCGGGTCGGCAAATTCGCCGCCGTTGATGGCCGCCGTGGCGTGGTACTTTTCCACCAGATCAAAGATGCGGGCACCGGCGGTGGCGGTGGCGAAATCCGCGGACGAGACCCCCACCTGCACCCGCTTCGGGTCGCGGACAAGCAGCATATAGGCCTTGAATTTGCTTTTCTGCAGAAAATCCAGCCGCAGGCCGTCGGGGTAGCTTGCCCACTCGTCGGTCACCTCGCCGCCGGTCTGGATGTAATCGGCCGCGTCCACGGTGTCGGTGTCGATCTGCTCACTGGCGGCTACAATGCCGTCCACCGTTTCTGCCGAAAGAAACAGCCGCGGCACCCATTTGGTGGCGCTGGCCTGCTTAGCAGAGATCACCAGCATATCCCGCAGGCTGCGGCTGGGACCGTGGGAAACCAATAGCCCGGCAGAAAACACGGTGATCAGCAGGCAGCCGATCACTGTGCCCAGCACCAGCAGGCTGCGCAGCAGCGCGGTACGCACAGGATGCTTTTTCATCTTCCTCACCTCATAGACCCCTCCGGGCAGCGCGGTCAGCCGGATCGCTCCGCCCGGTTTTTCTCCCGCCCATTGTAGCGCGTGCCGGCGGGAAATACAAGCAACAAAATTGTCATTATTCCCGCAGGATGAATACCGGGATGGGCACATCCCCCGGCCGGTTCCAGAAATCGGCGCGCAGCACGGTGTATTGCCGTGGATCCACGGCCGCCAGTGCCTGCAGCAGCGCGTCCCGCTCTGCCGTGCCGTTGTTGCGGCCATAGTAGAGGCACAGGCTCATCACCCCGCCGGGACGCAGCAGCGGCAGCGCAGCTCTCACGGCGGCCACGCTGGTGTCCGCGTGGGAAAAGACCGTGTGGTCGCCGCCCGGCAGCCAGCCGAAATTAAACATCACACCGTCCACTGTGCCGGGCGCGGCATAGTCGGCTATGCGGCTGTGGCAGCTCTGCACCACCTGCGCGTATCCGGCGCAGCCGTGTGCGGCCAGCAGCTGCCGGCTGACCGGCCGGGGTCTGGCCGCCGAGCAGGGCGGACAGCGGCCACCCCTGCTGCGCTGGCAGCACCCCGCGGCAGCGCAGCTTTTGCACCGCACACAGCCGGCGTACCTGCCGGCCAAGGGTGGTGCTGTCATCCAGATTATAGAGCAGTACAATTGGTTGCATGGACAATTCCTCCGGTTTTCTTCCGTCAGAGCGGTAAAATTCGGGCAGTTTCGCGCCTTGCAATGCACGCGCACCCATGGTAAAATAAGGATACTGCCGCGCAAAACATGCGGATCGCCTTTGTGCGGCCATTGTCAGAAGATATTTGATAAAAAGGGGCGTTTGGTATGTCAAAACTGGGCAGCTTTCTGCAGCGCAAAAATGTCCGCCCGTCTGCAAAGGTGTATTTTATTGACGCCATGGGCAGTATGGCGCTGGGGCTGTTTGCCACCCTGCTGATCGGCACCATTTTCAAAACAGCCGGGCAGTACACCGGCTGGAGCCTGCTGACCGAGATCGCCGGCTATGCCACCGGCGCCACCGGTGCGGCGCTGGGGGTGGCCATTGCTTATACCCTGCAGGCGCCGCTGCTGGTGCTGCTGTCTGCCGCCGTGGCCGGCATGATCGGCAACGGCCTTGGCACCGCCATTGCTGTCGGCGGCGGGGAGCCGCTGACCGTGACCGCCGGCCCGGCCGGCGCCTTTGTGGTGGTGATTGTGGCGGTGGAGCTGGGCAAGCTGGTCTCCAAGGAGACCCATGTGGATATCCTGGTTACGCCGGTGGTTACCATTCTTTCCGGCGCGCTGGTGGCCAAGCTGCTGTGCCCCGTGATCGCCTACGCGATGTATTACCTGGGTGCCTTTATCAACACGGCCACCGAGCTGCAGCCGCTGCTGATGGGGATACTGGTGTCGGTGGTGGTGGGGATCATCCTCACCCTGCCGATCAGCTCGGCTGCCATCTGTGCCATGATCGGGATCACCGGGCTGGCGGGCGGCGCGGCGGCGGCCGGCTGCTGTGCGCAGATGGTCGGCTTTGCCGTGATCAGCTTTGCTGAAAACCGCTGGAGCGGGCTGGTGGCACAGGGGCTGGGCACCTCCATGCTGCAGATGGGGAACATCGTGAAAAACCCGCGCATCTGGATCCCCGCCACGCTGGCCTCTGCTGTGACCGGGCCGGTCTCCACCCTTGTTTTCCGGCTGGAGTGCAGCGGCGTATCGGCCGGCATGGGCACCTGCGGGCTGGTGGGGCCGCTGGGCATCCTGGCGGATATGGGCGGCAGCCCCCGGGTGCTGCTGGGCATCCTGGTGGTGTGTATTCTGCTGCCGGTGGTGCTGTCCTGGCTGTTTGCGCTGGTGCTGCGCCGCGTCGGCTGGATCAGACCCGGCGATCTGAAGCTGGAGCTGTAACTGGAACTGTAAGGTAAGCCGCACAGGCAAAAAAGAACCGAAAAAGGGCGTCCGGAATTTTCCGGACGCCCTGAATGTTTTTTACAGCTCCGGATCGGGCTTAACCGTCTCCGGCGGCGTCTCCAGCAGGCGCGGATCGGCCAGGTATTTCTTCATGCAGCGGAAGGCCATGGCAAAATAGCTGCCGGAGCAGATGCGCTCATCCATCACCACGCCCAGCGGCATGCACTTTTCAAAGGTGATCTCGCCGCGGCGGCGGGTGGGCACCTCACGGGAGTTGCCGGCCGCCACCACCACGCTGGTGGTGCCGAAATCGTAGCAGTGGTGATAAATATGGTTGGTGCGGATGCTGGCCAGGTTGGTGAACACCATAGAGGTGTGGAAGGGGCTTGCATCAATGATCCCCTTGGTCAGCAGGTTGTGCTTATCCGCCCATTTCAGGAAATTGACGGCAAAGCGCAGCAGGCCGGGGATGGCCACCAGCTTGGCGATCAGCTGCTCGGTGGCATTATCCGCTGCAGTCTCGCGGTTTTCGCTCACATAGCGCTGGATCTTCTCCTCGGCATCAAAAATGGTGTCGGTGGGCTGGAAGTAGATCTTGGACATGGTGCCATCGTTGGCTTTGTCGGTGTGGCCGCCCTGCAGCACCACCATGCCGATGGCAATTTCATTGCGGGAATAGGCGCGCTTGTTCACGATAAAGCGGTTGACCGCCGGGTACTCGGCTATCATACGCACATAGGCGGCCATCAGCACCGCCATGTGGCTGATGGAGCGGCCCTCCCGCCGCTTTTCACGGATGTAGTGGTCGATCGGTGCCAGGGGGATATCCAGCGTAATGGAATTCATGGAATCGCTGCGCTTGGCCATCACATGGGCCGCGATGCGGTACATCGGGTCGGTATGGCGAAGCAGGGTACCGTCTGCCCGTTTCATATAGTCAACACTCCTCTTGTTCAAGCCCCCTGTGGGGGCTTGCCGTCAGCCGCCGGCGCCGTTGCGGCGGGCGCCTGGTGTATGCTGCGCAGCGGCCGTTTCCGGCACTGCTCCGCATAAACATGAAAAGTATAGCACAAATCGCGACAAAAGTAAACCTTTTTCTCTGCGGCGGGCACAGACAGCTGTTGCCAGCCGCTGCCGCCGGGTGTATGAGCGCCCTGTCTGTGGGCAAAATAGGCAGGAAAGGAGGGTGAGATAATGGATAAAAAGCCGCAGGAGCAGGAGCCGCAGCGCCGGCAGCCGACCGTGCTGCCGCAGCCGCACCATCCGGAGCGCCGGCCGACGGTGGATCCGATCGTGGCCGGCAGCATGCGCCCGGAGCCGGGGGCGGAGAATATTCCCTCGGATGTGCTGGGCAGCTATACCGGCATACCGCTGGATGGAGATGAGCACCCGGAGCAGGATGCCGACGATCTGTAACGGAAAAGTGCAAAAGCGCCGGCCGGAATTTTCCGGCCGGCGCTTTCCTGCTTAAAGCCAGCCCTGCGCATCGTAGTAGCGCAGCACCAGCGACACCATCTGGTTGTAGCTCAGCGTGCCGCTCGGCACGCCGTTGGCCTTGATAAAGGCGTCGTTGACCGCCTGCGAGGAGGACATCACCTCGCCGTCAAACTGTTTCCAATAGGCATTCTGCTGGCGCAGATCCCGCCGTACCCCCTCTGAGCACCGGGCGGCCGCCTGCTGCCACAGGGTGGTATCATAGGCGTGCAGGGCATTGGCGCAGTAGGTGTAGGCAGCCAGATAGCCGGAATACACATAGTCCGGGTCGCCGCTGGTCACACAGGCCAGATAGCCGAGAAAATTGCACTCGTTTTCCTTGGCAAAGCCCATGGTGTGCGCCAGCTCATGGGTGACGGTGTGCAGCAGCTCACAGGGGGGCACATCCACATTCACGCTGGCCTCGCCCAGCCAGGGGCAGTATACGCCGGTATAGCCGGTGTAGGACCACAGGTGGGAGGCGCCTACACCCTTCACCCGCCAGGTGCCGCTGCGCAGGAAGGGGTACTGCTGCTGCAGGGGGCGGTAGGCATCGTCCCCCGCCAGCAGGGTGGCGGTCAGGGAGCGGGAAAGCACCATGCAGCCGTCGGCATCCTCCGCAACCTGTTCGCGGGCAGCGGAGGCCTTGTCCGCCAGATCAGCCGTGACGGTATACAGCTCCTGCGCGGTATACTGCCGGCTGGGCAGCGCCAGCAGCCGGCCGAGGGAATAGCGGGAGAAATTGCCGCCGTCCATCACCATGAATATCAGCAGCGCCAGCGATAGGCACCAGGCGACAAAGCGGGCGGCACGCTCGGCCGTGCGGCCGCGGTAGGGGCTGCGGCACAGGCGGCAGATAAAGCCGGCCAGCAGTGCCAGCAGCGCCGGCGCCGCCAGCAGCACCACCGCCTCGGTCACCGAAAAGGGGATGACCGACAGCAGCCATTCTGCGGGAAAGGCGACCACCCGGAACAGCCCGCGGCTGATCCCCCATTCCGTAAAGCCGGGCAGGTGGGGCAGCAGGGCGTACAGCGCGGCAGCCACGGCCGCCGGCAGCAGACAGAAGAGCCATCGCTGCCACAGGGGCCTGGGCTTGCGGCATCTTTGGGCGTTTGTGGTCATCGCAAAGCCTCCTTTCGGTCGGATATTGCCGGAAAACACAAAAAGGGCGGGAAAGCTGCCGCCTCCCCACGCCCAACATATCCAGTATACCACATAGCGGGCCGGGATAGCAAGAGGAAAATCTCCTGAATTTTCAGAAGAAAGCTTGGTGCTTGTGCGAATAGACAACGGCGCCTGTTTCCGGTATACTAAAGCTGCAAGGAAGACAAAAGGACAAAACCAAAAACCATGAAGCAGATGGGTATGAAAGGGGACTGATTCCAATGGCGAACAGTGATGTTCCGCCCGTTAGCGGGCAAAAATCCAGACAGAAAGGAATGAGTCCAAAGAACAGGTAAGTGAAGCAACCCGACCACACCGGCAACGGTGATCTTGTAAGAAAGTTCGGTGTTTCCGATGCACAGGTAACCTTAATCGAGCGATTGATCGCTGCGGCGGACGGCCCGCCGGATAAAACGAAAAGGTGAATCCAATGTACTGAATATATGCGGGGCGTTCCCGGCATCGGCCGGGAACGCCCCGCTTGATTTTTTGTGCCCGGCGCTCTCTTATTTTATGGTACAATAGAAACCCATAGAAACAGTGCTTACCCGGCCGATGCCGTCAGGGCGTCAGCCAGTGCGGCAAACTGCGGCAGGGTCAGTTGCTCGGCGCGGGCGGTCAGTGGAATGTTGGCTGCCGACAGAGCGGCAGCCAGGGTCGGCTTGTCAAAGCCGGCGGCGCCGAGGGCGTTGGGCAGGGTTTTGCGCCGCTGACCGAAGCCGGCACGGATAAGCCGGAAGAGCAGCCGCTCATCCTGCACGCGGCAGGGGGGCTGCGGCCGCACGGTCAGCCGGATAACGCTGCTGTCCACATTGGGGGCGGGCAAAAAGCTCCCGCGGGAAACATCAAACAGCCGCTCCGCCTGTGCATAGTATTGCACGGCCAGCGTCACGGCGCCCGCCTCGCGGGTGCCGGGGGCGGCACACAGCCGCTGGGCGGCCTCTTTCTGCACCATCACGGTGATGTTGGTCACCGGCAGCCGGCTTTCCAGCAACGCCATGATGATCGGGCTGGTGATATAGTAGGGCAGATTGGCGCACACGGCCACCGGCCGGCGGCCGAAATGCTCCTGCAGCAGCCGGTGCAGATCCAGCTTCAGGCAGTCCCCCTGCACAATGGTCACATTGTCGCAGCCGGCCAGCGTTTCGGCCAGCACGGGGGGCAGGCGGTCATCCAGCTCTATTGCTACCACCTGCCCGGCGCGCTGTGCCAGCTCACGCGTCAGCACGCCGATGCCGGGGCCGATCTCCAGCACGCCGGTCTGCGGCGCGGTGCCGCAGGCTTCCGCCATGCGGGGGCACACCGAGGGGTTCACCAGAAAATTCTGCCCCAGTTTTTTTGAAAAGGCGAAGCCATGGCGCTCCAGCAGCGCCCGGATATAGCCCACATCCGTCAGGCGGGGCTGTGCAGTTTCTCCCATGGGTCACCTCGGTTTGCGGTCGTGCACACGGCCAAGGCGTTCCTGCCGGCGGCGACGGTTGTATACCACATTGAGAATGGCGTAGCCCACCAGCAGCAGGATCAGCAGCCCGACACCAAGGAGGAACCATATCGAGGTGAAGAAGCCGGCCACGCCGCTCCAGGCGTACAGAAGCCAGTTGCGGCTGATGCTTTCGCTGGCGACCAGCGGCACCTCGCCGATTTTCTGATCCACATTGATGATCAGCTCCACCTTGCCCAGCACGGTGCCCTTTTCGATCGGGGCGACCACCTGTTCCTTGTCCAGTGTCACTTTCTTGATGATCTGATCCGGCTCCAGCTTGCTGTCCACCACGGTGGCAAACTCCCGCTCCGGCACCAGGTTCAGCCGGTCGGTGCTCCAGGAAAGCCCCACCCGCACGCTGGCCAGGATCTCGCTTTTGGCCAGCAGGGTGGTGTAGGAGAAGCTGTTGAACGCCCACCGGAACAGGGTGCGGGTATCGCGGTAGTGCAGGCCGCTTTCGCCGGCGCTGTTCTTTTCGGGGCAGCTCATCACCACCACCAGGTATTCATAGCCGCTGTCCCGTGCCACCGAGGCGCAGGTGCGCCCCTCATGATCCGAGAGGCCGGTGCGGCTGAACACCAGCGGGGAATAGTAGAATTGGCTGGAGGCCTGCTGCATATGGTTTACCGAGACCAGCGTGTGGCTCTGCCCACCGGAGACCGGCTGCACCGTTATCTGCCGCTTGGAGACCAGATCCTCAAACTGGGAGAAGGTCTGCGCATAGCGGATGATGCGGTATACATCCCGCGCGGTGGTATACTGGCTCAGCGAGTCCAGCCCGGTGATATTGGCAAAGTGGGTGTAGTCGCACTGCAGCTCCTTGGCCAGGGCATTCATCCCCTCCACAAAGGGGTTCACCCCGCCGTCGATGGCGAAGGCCAGGGTGGTTACGGCATCGCTGGCGCTCTGCAGGAAGGCGGCGCTCAGCAGGTCGCGCACCGTCCAGGTCTCACCGTAGGCCATATTGGCGGTGGGCACGCCGGTGCCCGCCACATAGTGGTTGAACATATCCAGCGTGTAGGTGCCGGTGGCGGTGTCGATATCCATGCCGGTCTCCTGCATCCGGCGCAGGGCATAGGCCACCACCATGTACCGGATCATGGCGCCGGGTGCGCGCACCTCGTCGGCCGCCTTGTCGTACAGCACCACATCGTTTTCGGCGCTGCTGCCCAGGCTGACCAGCAGGGCGGTGTCGGAATACACCACCTTGTCCTCCGGCAATGTATAGCCGGCAGAGCCGACGGAGCCGGCCGCATCGGCCGCTGCCGGAACAGCCATGCCCAGCAGCAGGCTGAGACACAGCAAAAGCGTGATGACCGTGGAAAATTTTCGTTTCAGCATAGACAACCCCACCAAGTTCGTTGTATAATGTATAACACTATCCGTGTGAACGGATCTTCTATTGTGTAAAAAGCGGCGCGGGGCGGGGGACAGCATTGCTCCCTGTCCGGCACACGGTTTCATTGTAGCATACTTTGCGGGCTTTGAAAAGCCCTTTCATTTCAGAAAAAGCGAGGTTTTCCACCATGGTTTATGTCACCGGGGATATGCACGGCGACCCTGCCCGGCTTTCGGCGCCGCCGCTGCGCCGGCTTACGCGGGAGGATACGCTGCTGGTGTGCGGCGATTTCGGCTTCATCTGGGATGGCGGCGCCGCCGAGCAGAAGCTGCTGCGCCGCCTGGGCAGGCAGAAATATACCATTGCCTTTCTGGATGGCCGGCATGAGAATTTCTCCCTGCTGGCGGAATACCCAGTGGTGGAATGGCATGGCGGCCGGGCGCAGCAGATCAATGAGCGGGTGTACCACCTGCTGCGTGGGGAGATCTACACCATTGAGGAGCATACCTATTTCACCTTTGGCGGCGGCGAGAGCGACGACCGCGACTACCGCGAACCGGGGGTAAGCTGGTGGCCGGAGGAGATGCCCACCGAGCAGGAGATGCGCCATGCGCTGGATGTATTGGCCGCCCACGGCAACCAGGTGGACTGTATCCTCACCCATGTGCCGTCGCTCAAGGCCAGTGCCCGCCTGAACCCCCGGCAGACCGCCGATGGCGTCAGCCTGTTTCTCGGCGGCATTGAGAACACCGTAACCTGTGAAAAGTGGTTTTTCGGCAGCCTGCACCGGGATAAGGCGATCAGCCAGCACCGGCGCGCAGTGTTTGAGGAGGTGCTGCCGGTGTGGCCGGCGCCGGAGGGCGCCAGACATGTCCGCCGGCGTTAATCCTCCCCGAACCACAGGGTGGTGTGCTCACATACCTCGGCAATCTTATCCCGCAGCCCGACCAGATCGCGGAAGGCATCGGCTTTCTGCGCCGGATTGCGCAGGATGGCCGCCGGGTGCAGTGTGCCCATCATCCACACGCCGCCCTTCTGGATGAACCGGCCGTGCTGCCGCGTGACCTTGAATTCCGGATCCATGATGCGGCAGGCGGCCACCCGGCCAAGGCACACCAGGATGCGCGGCCGCAGCAGCGCTGTCTGCTGGCGCAGCCAGCCGATGCAGGCCTCCTGCTCCTCCGGCAGCGGATCGCGGTTGTGCGGCGGCCGGCACTTCACGATATTGGCAATATACACATTTTTCTGCCGGCTCAGGCCGACGCCGGCCAGCATCCGGTCCAGCAGCTGCCCGGCCAGCCCCACAAACGGTTCGCCCTGGGTGTCCTCGTTCGCGCCGGGGCCTTCGCCCACCAGCAGGATCTCCGCGTCCCGCTGCCCGGTACCAAAGACCACCTGCTGCCGCGTGGTGGCCAGCGGACAGCCTGTGCAGGCAAGGCAGCGCTGCTCCAGTGTCTCCCATTCGGTGGCTTGTATCGGCGTCATACGGCACCCCTCCTGCGGTTTTTCTTTCAGCATACCACATTTCCTCTTGAATTACCATCTTTTTTGCACTATAATGGAGAAGAAATCGGCGGAGACTTGCTCCGTCCGTGAAAAAAGGAGTTGTCAAACAATGGCTATGGAAGTTTTGGTAGAGACCTCGGCCCGGCATGTGCATGTGACCAAGGAGGTGCTGGAGACCCTGTTCGGTAAGGGCTATGAGCTGACGAAGAAGAAGGATCTTTCCCAGCCCGGACAGTATGCCAGCAATGAGCGTGTGGATGTGGTCGGCCCCAAGCGCACCCTCAGCGGTGTGTCCATCCTTGGCCCGGTGCGTCCGGAGACGCAGGTGGAGCTGTCCCTCACCGATGCCCGCTCGATCGGCGTGGCTGCTCCGGTACGGGAGTCCGGCGATATTGCCGGCAGCGGCAGCTGCAAGCTGGTTGGCCCCTGCGGCGAGGTGGAGCTGGCCGAGGGCGTAATCGCCGCCAAACGGCATATCCACATGACCACCGCGGATGCGGCAGCCATGGGCCTGACCGATAAGCAGATCGTTTCGGTCAAGATCCCCTCCGCCGGCCGCGCACTGGTGTTTGGTGATGTGGTGGTGCGGGTCAGCGATAAATACGCGCTGGCGATGCACATTGATACCGACGAGTCCAATGCCGCCGGCGTAGCCCCCGGCACCATGGGCGAGATCATTAAGTAAGAAGAAATCAAAAGGGGCTGGCTGCCTGTAAAATACAGGCAGCCAGCCCCTTCCCTTTGCCTGTCGGCAGCCAGGGGGTTATTCCTTTTCAAAATCGAACACGCGGACATAATCGACCACAAATGCATCATCCGGAACAGCCTTCATTTCATAGCCATTGTAAATTCCCGGAATATATTTCCGGTATCCTACAACCTCGGTGCCAATGAGAATGAATTCCTCGGTGTGAGAAACCGCCTCTGTCAGCTTCCGGCCGGACTGCACGCCATCCACAAAGAAGGTATAGCCGTCCTCTTCCCACAGCACGCCGAAGCGGTGGAAGCCGTCGCCGATTTGGATAGAATCATTCGTTTTAGCAAATTCATGCCGGTCGCGCGTTGTGGCAAACTGATAATCGGCACCATAGCCGCCCCAATGGATAAAATGCGGAATATAGGAACCGCCGAAGAAGCTTTCCATAATATCCACCTCTACGCCGGCGCGTTTTTCATCCGGCTGGGTGCCGATGTTCGGGGACTGCAGCCAGAAGGCTGACCACCAGTTGTTACCTTTTTGAAGCTTGCAGCGGGTTTCGTAGTAGCCAAACCTGTGTAAAAACTTCGGCTGGCTGAATTTGGAAATACCCCAGCCCTCTCCGCTGGGACGGTCGTACCAGTTTTCTCCGGTCTGCAGCTGGGAGGAATAATACTTTCCGTCCTTTTCCACCAGCTTGAAGATGATATTGCCGTCTTTCAGCTCGATCCCCTCGTCCTCCAGCCAGCATGCATGCTCTCCGTGGAAAATGTGCTTGCGGAAGCTCCACTTGGAGCGGTCCAGCGTCGGTGCATCAAATTCATCGCTGAAGCAGAGGGAATACCGATACCCCTCGGGCAGCAGACTTGGTTCATGGCCGGGGATCTCATATTTTTGCATGATCTTTTCCTCCTCAGTAAGGCAGTATTTTCATCGTCAGAGGGTTTTCTGTCCTCTGTTGTGCCCATTATATGAAATTATCGCATACCCCGTCAATACAACATCTTACCGACTTGTTTTCAAATTCTTAGCTTTTTGCTATAAAGCGGCTGCTGGTTCAGTACGGTGCGGGATTTGACAAAATGGCCGGGTTGTGGCAAAATAGCGGAGATAGGAACAGGCGCTGCCGAAAGGGCGCGCCGCAGACCAAACGCCCGATGGCGAAAGGGGGACAAGCCTGTGCCGACATCCTCGGTGACACAGAAGACGCGTACCGCTTACCTGGATCTTTTGCGGGTGGTGGGGGCGCTGATGGTGGTGATGATCCACACCACCGCCTATCTGCTGAATACCACACCGGTCGGCAGCCCGGTCTTTGTGCTCAGTGCGGTGCTGGATGCGCTCTCGCAGGCGGCGGTGCCGCTGTTTGTGATGGTTTCCGGCAGCCTGCTGCTGGATGAGGGGCGGCCGGTGACGATCCGCCGCGCAGCACGGCACTATGCGGCGCCGCTGCTGGGGCTGTACGCCTTCTGGGGCGTGATGTTCGCCCTGGTGAACAAGGTGCTGCAGCCGCTGCTGCTGGAGCACGCAGCGTTTTCCGCCGCTATGCTGCGGGCGTTCGGCAAGGCCTGCGTGGAGGGAATGTACCACATGTGGTATCTGCCCATGGCGGCGGTGCTGTATCTGCTGACGCCGCTGCTGCGGCAGTTTGTGCGGCAGGATGCCCTGCCGCTGGTGCGGTGGTATCTGCTGCTCAGTGGGGTGTTCCAGTTTGTGCTGCCGCTGCCGCTGCTGCTGCCGGGGGCGGAGCAGAGCGCCTTTGCCGCGCTGTACACGGATATGCATGCCGCCCCGCTGCTGGGGTATCCGGCGTATTATGTGCTGGGGTGGTATCTGTCCCACAGCCGGCCGGCGCGCCGCTGGCCGCTGTATGCGGCGGGGCTGGCGGGGCTGGCCGGCATGGTGGCCGGCACGCTGCTTGTCTCCGCGCGGCTGGGGGAGGGCTATACCGGGCTGCTGGAGCCGCTGCTGCTGCCCTGTGGGCTGTACAGCGCAGCGGTATTTGCCTTCTTCGCCTGGGAACTGCCCGGTCTGCGCGGCGGCCGGGTGCTGACAGCGCTGTCCGGCTGTACCTTCGGCGTGTATATCCTGCACGCCGAGCTGCTGCAGCTCTTCCGGCAGGCCTGGCCGTATACTGCCCATCCGGCGGGGTACATCGCGGCGGTGTTCGGCGGTGTAACGCTGCTCAGTCTGATCGCCACGCTGGTGCTGCGGCACATCCCCGGCCTGCGCCGCACGGTGCGCGGCTGAGAGCGTGCTGTCGAATTTCCACAAAAAGCCCCCCTTTTTGTTGGAAAAATCATATATGGCCTGCCAGTTGACAAACGGGCGGCCCTCCGCTATAATGGAGACAACAACTGAACAGACCAGTCGATATAAATCAAATGATATGGTTTTGAAGTCTCTACCCGGTCGCCGTAAATGACCGGACTATCGCTGTAAAACACCCCCGCCCGACGGCCGCCCGGCCGCTGGTCGCTTTGGGTTTTGCATGATGGATTGCAGGAGCTTTCAAAACGCTCCTGCATTTTTTGTTTTCATCTATTAAGGATATAGGGAGGCTTCGGTTATGCAGCTGTTGGAAGAACGCATCCGGCGGGACGGCAAGGTTGCCCCCGGCAATGTGCTGCGGGTGGATAGCTTTATCAACCACCAGATCGATGTGGCGCTGCTGACCGAGCTGGCCGGGGAGTTTCACCGGCTGTTTGCCGGTGAGACGGTGGATAAGGTGCTGACCGTGGAGGCCTCCGGCATTGCCATCGGCTGCCTGGTCGCCCAGGCGTTCGGCGTGCCGCTGGTGTTTGCCAAAAAGTCCCGCACCAGCAACCTGCCGCAGGATGTGTATTCCAGCACCGTGCGCTCATATACCCACGGCAATGTGAACCAGGTGATGGTTTCCCGCGAGTTTCTGCGGGCGGGTGAGCGGGTGTTGCTGATTGACGATTTTCTTGCCCACGGCGAGGCGCTGAACGGCCTGATTGACCTTGTGCAGCAGGCCGGCGGCACGGTGGTCGGCGCCGGTATCCTGATCGAAAAAGCGTTCCAGGACGGCGGCGAACAGCTGCGCCGGCGCGGCGTGCGCGTAGAGAGCCTGGCGCGTGTTGCCTCCATGAGTGTGGAGCAGGGCGTGCAGTTTGTGCACGAATAAACACGGTCCCAACCGTCGGAGGACGGTAAAATATAAAATTTTTGGAGGAAGAAGCATGAAAAAGATTCTGGCGATCGTCTTAGCGGCGATCATGGTCCTGTCCCTGGCTGCCTGTGGCGGCACCGCAACGACCGGTGACGACAAGAAGGGTGAGACGGCGGATCTGATGCCCCGCGAGGAAATCACCACCACAGTAACGGTTCCGGATGATTTCAAGATCGGTATGATCTGCCTGCACGATGAGAATTCCACCTACGACAACAACTTCATCCAGGCGCTCAAGTCCGTGCAGAAGGGCATGGGCCTGAAGGATGAGCAGGTCATCATTGTTTCCAACATCGGTGAGGACAACAGCTGCTATGATGCGGCCGTGGATCTGGCCAAGAACAAGGGCTGCAAGATCATCTTTGCCGACTCCTTTGGCCATGAGTCCTTTATGAAGAAGGCTGCCCAGGAGTACCCGGATGTGCAGTTCTGCCACGCGACCGGCACCTCGGCTAAGCTGGCCGGCCTCGACAATTTCCACAATGCTTTTGCTTCCATTTATGAGGGCCGTTACCTGGCCGGCGTTGCGGCAGGTATGAAGCTCAACGAGATGATCAAGGACGGCAAGATCACCGCGGACAAGGCGGTTATCGGCTATGTCGGCGCTTTCACCTATGCCGAGGTTATCTCCGGCATGACCTCCTTCTTCCTGGGCGCCCGCTCGGTGTGCGAGAGCGCGACCATGAAGGTGCGTTACACCGGTTCCTGGTACGACCAGGCGAAGGAGCAGGAGGCGGCCACTTCTCTGATCAAGAATGACGGCTGCGTGCTCATCAGCCAGCATGCGGACTCCCTGGGCGCCCCCACGGCCTGTGAGCTGGAAGGCGTGCCGAATGTTTCCTACAACGGCAGCACCTTCTCCGCCGGCGAGAATTCCTTCATCATCTCCTCGGCCATCAACTGGGCTCCCTACTTCCAGTACATCATCGAGACCGTTGTGAACGGCCAGAAGATTGATGCTGACTGGTGCGGCGATATCGCCACCAACTCCGTGGTGCTGAGCGGCCTGAACCAGAATGTGGCGGCCGAGGGCACCCAGGCGAAGATCGAAGAGACTGCGGCGGCTTTCAAGGCCGGCACCCTGCATGTCTTCGATACCTCCAAGTGGACGATGAACGGCGAGCACCTGACCGAGTACAAGGCGGATGTGGACGGCGACTTCAATGGCGAGACCAATGTGATTCACGATGGGTACTTTGATGAGTCCAACGCCAAGGATTTCCGCTCTGCCCCCTACTTCGATATCATCATCGACGGCATCACCAACCTGAACACCAACTACGGCGACTGAGTTTTCGCCGTCAGCCAAGAACACAAGGGGAGCCTCGCGCTCCCCTTGTGTCTTTGGCGTTATTCTACCATCGTCTGAGGAGGTTTCTTGTGAACGCACTGGAATTGCGCAATGTCACCAAGCGCTTCGGCGACAAGGTCATCGCGAATAAGAATGTCAGCCTGTCCGTCCGCTCCGGCGAGATTTTGGCGGTGCTGGGCGAAAACGGCAGCGGCAAGACCACGCTGATGAACATGATCGCCGGCATCTATCACCCCGATGAGGGCGAGATCTTTGTCAATGGGGAGCTGGCAAGCATCAATTCGCCGAAGGATGCTTTCCGTTACGGCATCGGCATGATCCACCAGCACTTCAAGCTGGTGGATGTATTCACCGCAACCGAAAATATCGTGCTGGGCATTGATGACGGCAAGCGCTATAACCTGAAAGAGGCAATGCGGCGCGTGGCGGATATCTCGGCCAAATACGGCTTTGAGATCGACCCGAAGAAAAAGGTCTATGCCATGTCCGTATCGGAAAAGCAGACGGTGGAGATCGTTAAGGTGCTTTACCGCGGGGCGGATATCCTCATCCTGGATGAGCCCACCGCCGTGCTGACCCCCCAGGAGACCGAAAAGCTGTTTGCCGTGCTGCGCCGTATGCGGGATGATGGCAAATCCATCATCATCATCACCCATAAGCTGCATGAGGTGCTCTCGGTGTCCGACCGCGTTTCCATCCTGCGCCGCGGCGAGTATGTCGGCACCGTGCAGACGGCCGAGGCCACCGAGGGACAGCTGACCGAAATGATGGTGGGCAAGAAGATCACCCTTAATATTGAGCGCTCGGTGCCGAAAGACCCGGTGGATCGGCTGGTGGTCAGTGGCCTTGCGCTGCATGACCACGATGGCCGTCCGGTGCTGGACGATATCAGCTTTACCGCCCGCAGCGGCGAGATCCTCGGCATTGCCGGCATTGCCGGCTCCGGTCAGCGGGAGCTGCTGGAATCCATTGCCGGCCTGCAGCCGCTGGATGCCGGCGAAATCGTCTACCACAACCCCAAGACCGGCACGCAAGAGGATCTGCGCAACAAGACCCCCATGCAGATCCGTGAGCTGGGTGTGCGGCTTTCCTTTGTGCCGGAGGATCGTCTTGGCATGGGTCTGGTCGGCAATATGGATATCATTGATAATATGATGCTGCGCAGCTATAAGAAAGGGCGCTCGGTGTTTGTGGATCGGCAGCCCCCGAAGGAGCTGGCCAACCGCATCATCGAGAGCCTGGAGGTTGTGACCCCCGGCCCCACCACCCCGGTGCGCCGCCTTTCCGGCGGTAATGTGCAGAAGGTGCTGGTCGGACGCGAGATCGCTTCTTCCCCCACGGTGCTGATGGCGGCCTACCCGGTGCGCGGCCTGGATATCAATTCCTCCTATACCATTTATAATCTGCTCAATCAGCAGAAGGAAAAGGGCGTGGCCGTGATCTTCGTCGGCGAGGACCTGGATGTGCTGGTGGAGCTGTGCGACCGCATTATGGTGGTCAATTCCGGCCGGGTGACCGGCGTGGTGGACGGACGCACCGCCACCAAGGAGCAGCTTGGCCTGCTGATGACAAAGACGGAGGGAGGACACAGCCATGGCTAAGAGCAAAACGCATGAATCACCGCTTTACATTTCCAAGCGTCCCAGCGTGCCGCTGAAAACCGCTGTTCTGGTGCGGGTGGTGGCGATCCTGCTGGCGCTGGTGGTGTGCGGCGTGGTCACCAAGGTGCTGACCGGGGATAACCCGCTGTCCATCTTTGCCACCATCTTCCACGGTGCCTTTGGTGCCGGCCGGACACTGGTCACAATTCACGATATTGCCATTCTGCTGTGCATCTCGCTGGCGGTAACGCCGGCCTTCCGCATGCGCTTCTGGAACACCGGCGCCGAGGGGCAGGTGCTGATCGGCTGCCTGACCACTGCGGTGTGTATGCTGGTGCTGGGCGGCAAGGTGGCGGATTGGCTGCTGATCCTCATCATGACGGTGGCAGCGATTCTTGCAGGCATGATCTGGGGCGTGATCCCCGCTGTCTTTAAGGCCAATTGGGGCACCAACGAAACACTGTTCACCCTGATGATGAACTATGTGGCGATCCAGCTGGTGGAATACTTCCTCAAGGTGGCGGACAAGAGCGGCTCCAATGTGGTTGGCCCTGACCTGCTGACCCACGGCTGGTTCCCGGAGATCTTCGGGGTCAAGTATCTGCTGAATATTCTCATTGTGGCGGTCATCACCGTGGCCATGTACATCTACCTGCGGTACAGCAAGCATGGCTATGAGATCTCGGTGGTGGGCGAAAGCGAGAATACCGCCCGCTACATCGGCATCAATGTGAAAAAGGTCATCATCCGCACCATGGCGCTTTCCGGCGCTGTGTGCGGCATCGCCGGCCTGCTGCTGGTGGGCGGTTCCTCCCACTCGGTGGACTCCAATCTGGTGGGTGGCCGCGGCTTTACCGCCATCATGGTCTCCTGGCTGGCCAAATTCAACCCGCTGACGATGATCCTTACCACGCTGCTGCTGGTGTTTCTGGAGCGGGGCGCGGACGAGGTTTCCTCCAAATTCGGCCTCAACAGCGATTTTGCCGATATTCTGACCGGCATCATTCTGTTCTTTATCATCGGCTGCGAATTCTTTATCAATTACGAGATTCATTTCACGCATCATAAAAAGCTGGCCGAAGCGAAGGAGGGGAACTGACATGGGTACGATCATCGGCTTTATCCAGCGGGCGATCCTGCAGGGAACCCCGCTGCTGTTCGGTTCCACCGGCGAGATCCTGACCGAAAAGTCCGGCAACCTGAACCTCGGCATCCCCGGCATCATGTATATCGGAGCCATTTCCGGCGTGGTGGGCGGCTTTTTCTACCAGACCTCGGCCGGCACGATCATCCCCGCGCTGGCAATCCTCATTCCGCTGCTGTGCTGCCTGGTCGGTTCGCTGCTGGCTTCGCTGCTGTATTGCTTCCTGACGGTAACGCTCAAGGCCAATCAGAATGTGACCGGTCTGGCCATCACCACCTTCGGCGTGGGCGTGGGCAATTTCTTCGGCGGTTCGCTGATCAAGATCGTTAAGAGCGATGTGCCGTATCTGGCACTGGTGAAGGTGGCCAAGGCCTATAAGACCACCCTGCCCTTTGCCAAGAATCTCGGTTCGATCGGGGAGCTGCTGTTTTCCTACGGTTTCCTGGTGTATCTGGCGGTTATCCTGGCGGTGGCGGTGGGCATTGTGCTGCGCCGCACCCGCATCGGCCTGCACCTGCGCGCGGTGGGCGAGAACCCCGCCACTGCCGACGCGGCCGGCATCAATGTGACCCGCTATAAATACTGTGCCACCTGCCTCGGCGGCATGATCGCCGGTCTTGGCGGCCTGTTCTACATCATGGATTACAGCAACGGCATTTGGTCGAACAACGGCTTCGGTGACCGCGGCTGGCTGGCTATCGCCATCGTCATTTTCGCTACCTGGAAGCCGACCATGGCCATCCTCGGCTCCTATCTGTTTGGCGCCCTGTATATTCTCTTCAATTATATCAATGTGCCGATGCAGATGCTGCCGCTGATCCAAATGCTGCCGTATGTGGTGACCATTCTGGTGCTGATCTTCGTCAGCGTGCGCAAGCGCCGCGAAAATCAGCCGCCGGCCAGCCTGGGCCTTTCCTACTTCCGCGAGGAGCGCTGACCGCAATCACCGGCATGAAATACGAAAGGCTGCCCGATGCGCATGCATCGGGCAGCCTGTTTTTCATTCTGTTCGATCAATAAATGGGGAAGCGAGCACACAGCTCCTGTACCTCGTCGCTGACGCGAGCCCGGCAGCCGTCAAAGTCGGTGATGACATCGCTGATCCAGCCGGCGATCTGCGCCATCTCCGGCTCACGGAAGCCGCGGGTGGTCACGGCGGGGGTTCCCAGCCGCAGGCCGCTGGTGATAAACGGGCTGGCCGGGTCGTTGGGGATGGTGTTCTTATTGGCGGTGATGTGCACCTCATCCAGGCGGTGCTCCAGCTCCTTGCCGGTTACGCCGCAGTGCAGCAGCTTCAGCAGCATCAGGTGGTTATCGGTGCCGCCGGAAACGATCTCCAGCCCGTGCGCCTGCAGCTCACGGCACAGCGCGGCGGCATTGGCGACCACCTGCCGCTGGTAGACCTTGAATTCCTCCGTCATGGCCTCGCCCAGTGCCACCGCCTTGGCGGCGATAATGTGCATCAGCGGGCCGCCCTGCGTGCCGGGGAAAATGGCCTTGTCAATCGTTTTGGCCAGCGCCTCGCGGCACAGGATCATGCCGCCGCGGGGGCCGCGCAGGGTCTTGTGGGTGGTGGTGGTCACCACATCGGCATACGGCACCGGCGAGGGATGCACCCCGGCCGCCACCAGCCCGGCGATGTGGGCCATATCCACCATCAGGTAGGCGCCCACCTCATCGGCGATCTCCCGGCAGCGGGCAAAATCAATCGTGCGGGAATAGGCGCTGGCGCCGACCACCAGCAGGCGGGGCTTGCATTCCAGCGCAATGCGGCGCATCGCATCATAATCAATGCGTTCGGTTACGGGATCCACTCCGTAGGGTACCACGCGGAAGTATTTTCCGGAAATATTCACCGGTGAGCCGTGGGAAAGATGGCCGCCCTGCTGTAGGTTCATGCCCATCACGGTATCCCCCGGCTCCAGCAGGGCGAAGAACACCGCCAGGTTGGCATTGGCTCCGGAGTGGGGCTGTACATTGGCGTGTTCCGCGCCGAACAGCGCCTTGGCGCGCTCACGGGCAAGCTCCTCCACCTCATCCACATACTGGCAGCCGCCGTAATAGCGCTTGCCGGGGTAGCCCTCGGCGTACTTGTTGGTCAGCACGCCGCCGGCTGCCAGCAGCACCGCGCGCGAAACGATGTTTTCCGAGGCGATCAGCTCAATGTTGTGCCGCTGCCGCTGCAGCTCACGCCCGCACGCGGCGGCCACGGCCGGATCATACTCGGCCAGCTCTTCAAAAAAATTCATAACCCAATTCCTCCCTGGTTTCCGTATTGTGGCGGGCACGGCGGGTGCCCTGCGCGCCGCGTATTGGTTTCAGTATACCACACAGCGGGGCGGTTGTCCACAGGCAAATGCGCTATCCGGGATGGAGGATGCCTGCTGCTGCGGGGAGGATACGGTCAGGAAACCCAAAGGCTACAAGAAATTCCCAAAATGTGCGATATTTTCACCTTATTGGAGAAGTTTTTTGTTGTTCTTTTGGAAATAACATGATATGATGAATGATGTAAGAAAACGGCCTTGCCGGAGGAGGAGTATTCAATGGAAAGCAACAACCGGTCAGTCTTTGCCGTGCGTCTGCGTATGCTCCGTCAGGCTAACGGGCTGACCCAGGAGGAGGTTGCAGCAAAGCTGAACCTTCACCGGACATCCTATACCAAATATGAGACGGCCTGCGCTACGCCGGACTACACCTGTCTTGTGCAGCTTGCCGACCTGTTTCATGTGTCAGCGGATTACCTTTTGGGCAAGGGGGATGAGCCATCTGCCGGCGAGACCCTGCTGCAGGATGGTGCCCCGGAGGCGCTTTCGTCTGCGGAGCAGGAGCTGCTGGTGGGTTTCCGCCGCCTGACGCCGGAGCAGCAGCAGGAGCTGCTGGATACTCTGCGCCATTGAGAACAGAATAGATAGAGCAATAAAGCCCCCGTCCGGTATACCGGACGGGGGCTTTGCTTTATGGCTCATCACCAATATAGGTAAAGCGGGGGCAGGTGACGCCATTGCGGGTCACCGGTTCCTGCCACATGGCCAGCGGGCGTACCCACATGGCCCTTTCGCCGTACAGCGCCCGGTATAGCACCATCGGCTCCAGCGTCTCCGAGTGGGTGACGGTGCCCAGCACCTCATATTCGCCGCCCTTGAAGTGGCGGTACTTCCCCGGTCGGATCTGTGCCATAGGGCTTCTGCTCCTTTCGGTTGGGTGGTGTCAGTGCTTGCAGTCGTCCGGTTTGCGCAGCAGCATCACCAGCAGCACAATGGCGACCACCAGCAGTGCCGCGCCGGCCAGTACGGCGGCGCCCAGCAGGATGGGCGTCTTGTATGCGGTGAAAAAGCGGGTCAGTGCATTGCCGGTCGGCTGCTCCGGCGCGGTATCGGCCGGCAGCGCCGTGGTGCGGTAGCGCTGCATGGAGCCGTCGGTGCTGTCATACACATACAGGCCGGTGCGGCCATCCGGTGCCGTGGCATATACCACGGAAAAGTCCGCCTGTGCGGTGTCCTCATACAGCCAGGCCGGCACAGTCTGTTCGCCAATGGTCACTTCGCCGGCCACCGTGCCGGCAGGGGCGGCCATATCGGCCGGGATGTCCAGCAGGGTATACACACCGCCGGCTACCGTCAGCGGGCGGAAAGGAGCGAAGCTCTTGTTTTCGGCATCGTAGAGATACAGCGCCCCCTGTGCGGTTTCCGGGTCACGCAGATACAGCAGGGTCAGGCCGCTTTTTTCATTTTTGGCCGCCGCCACCTGCATGCCCCCGAAATCGGCGGAGTCCCAGACGAAGCCATCCGGCAGAGCGATATCCGGCTGGGTGTCGGCCACCGTCAGCTCCTTGCCGTCCACCTCCACCTGCAGTGCATCATCGGCCGGGGTGGCCGGCGCTGTGGTAGTGGTGCCGGAGGAATTGCTGTTCTGCCCCTGGTCGGCTGCCCGCGTGATGACCACCGTGTAGGTCTTTTGGGTGCCGTTCGGGGCGGTGACCGTAATGGTCTGGGTGTTTTTCCCCACCTTCAGGGTGTTGGTGCCGCCCACCTGCACCTTGGCGCCGCTGACGGCGGCCTTGGCGCTCAGCGAGAGGCTGGTGGTGGTGTAGGGCACGGCAATCGTATAGCTGGTGGTGTTGGCGTTGAATTGCGGCGTCAGTGTACCGGAGGAGGGCTTGAGGCTGGCCAGATTGGCGTTGCCGGACAGGGTGGGGTTGTTTGCACTCACCGCCACGGTGGCGGAGGGCGTACCCAGGGAAACATCGTTGTCGTTGATCAGCTCACTTGTGGAAACGCTGAAATCGCCGCTGCCGGCGGCAATGGCTTTGAAGGTGAGGGAAAGGCTCACGCTGCCGGGCGCCTGAACATCTGTCGCATACCAGGAAATGCGCAGCTCTCCGGCGCTGCCGCTGGCGCTGGCACCGGAGCAGGAGACATACTGGAAGGCGGCGGCATTGTAGTGGAATGAGGCGTCGATCGAACCGATCCCGTCGCCGCCGCCGCTGTACTGCAGGGTGACAGTGACGCTGCTGCCAACGGTTACAGAAGCAGCCGAGGCTGAGGCGGACAGACTGCCCGCCGCGGTTGCCGGCAGGCAGAAAAGGCCGCCCAGCAGCAGCACGGCCGCCAGTAGGGAAAACAATCGTTTTTTCATAGGAACGCCTCCTTATGATGTGTGCGCGTGTCTATACGGCTTTTTGGCGGTTACTGGAGCGTATTCAGTACCCGCAGGATGAATTTTTGTGTCATGCGCAGGTCGGCCGAGGTGATGCGTCCATCCTTGTTGGCGTCGGCGGCGGTGGCATAATAGCCGGTTACACTGGCCACGCCGAGGATGTGCTTTTGCGTTGTGCGCAGATCAGCCGAGGTGACCCGGCCGTCGCCGTTCACATCGCCGTAGATCACCACCGGGTAGCTGGCGCACAGGGTGTTGCCGCTGTACAGCCGCAGGATATCGCCGGTGCACACCGGCCCGGTGGTTTTGTTGCTGCCGTCGGCGGCGTATACCCAGGCCGTGCCGTCCTTCACCGCCAGCTTTTCAATGAATTCGCTCACGGCTGTTTCCGGCTCCACGCCGCTCAGGATACCGCTGGCGTGGATGGTATAGCCGGAGCCGGTGATGGTGGGGGTCGGTCCGTCCGAGCCGCCCTCGCGGGTGATGGTTACGGTATATACCCGTTTGGCGCCGCTGGTGGCGGTGACGGTCAGCTGTACGGTGTTCTCGCCGCGCTGCAGCTGGATGGTGCCGCCGCCGGAAACGGTTGCCCCGGCATTGTTCGGGCTGCCGGAGACCGACACGGCGGAAACAGCGCTTTCCACCTGTACGGCATAGCTTGTCCGGTAGCGGTCAAAGGTGGGGGTCAGCGTGCAGCCGGAGACCGTCAGGCTGTCCAGAAAATTGTTGTTGTTGCCGGTGGTGGCAGGCTTGGCCGCCACCGTCTGCGGCATGCTCTGGTATACGGGGATCACAAATACCAGCGCGGCATTCAGCTGCTCTGCCGTGGCATTGCGCCGGCGGATGCTGCCCTCATTGGCCGCGCCGTATACAGCGGTCATGTATTGATGGCCGTACAGGCCGCTGGTGGTGTTCACCACATTGAATTTTTGGAAATACGAGGTGTTCTGTCCCAGCTTGATATAGCTTTGCCCCAGCATGTTGGCGCTGTCCACAAAGCACTTGTAGGGGGTGTCCCAGCCACGGTTTTTGGCATAGATCGCGCCATTGGTCACGGCGCTGTTGCCATTGCCGGCGTAGGCGCCGATATCAAAGAAGTTGTAATAGCCCTCATAGCCCTTCACCGTGCCGGTGGCCAGGCCATTATACAGCGTACCCTCCTGCACGATCTTGGCGGCCAGGAAATAGGCGCTCACACCGCTGGCCCTGGCGGCCGAGAGCAGGTCGTCGGCATGCTTGTCCAGCGCGTCCGGCAGGATGGCCCGGATGCCGTCGGCCGTCTGATCGGCGGAATAATTCAGCTCCTCAAACTGGAATACATAGGTGTCGTCCAGCCAGTTGCGCGGATCCATATAGTAGGCGATTACGGAGGCCTCTGCGGAATACCAGCCGCCGCTGTCAAAGGAGACATAGCTGCCGCTGCTCCAGTCGTAGGCGCCATATTCCATTGAGCGCCATGCCTCCGGGTTCTGGATGTTGTTGCGGCCGATGCGCGCCTCATTTGTCAGGGCGGTATCAAAGGTCATGGTCAGGCTCTTGGCCTTGAATATCCACTGGGGGTGGGCGGCATGCAGCTGCCGCAGCGCCGGCTTATAGCTCTCCGGAAAGCCCTGTGCGGTCAGGTAGGCCTCAAAATCGCCGTCGGTGTCATAGCGGGCATTGATGGTGATGTAATCGGCACTGGCGTAGCCGGAAAGGCTGTCCTTGGTGATCTTGTACCATTTGCCGTCGGCGCTGGTCTCCAGTATGGTGACCACATCGCCGTTGTACAGGGAGCCGATCTGGGGATATCCCGTACCCGGTCCGCTGCGTACCCGCAGGCTGTCGTCCACATGGACGGTGCCGGTGACCACGGACCCGGCCAGCACAAGGCCTGTCCACGGGATGCAGGCCAGCAGCAGGCACAGGCACAGCAGCCCGATGCATAGGGATCTCTTTTTCACGGCACGCCCTTCCTTTCTTTTGCATTTTTACTCATCCTGCATCAGCGGCAGCAGGTTTTGCAGCTCGGCCGCTGCGGCGGCATCGGGAGCAGCCAGCTGTGCATAGCGGAACAGCACAAAGCCGTCTGCCTGCCCGCCGGCCCGCAGTGCGGCCACCTGCCGCGCCAGAATATCGCTGTGCTGCGCCCATTCGGCCTGCCCGCCGCCGGCATAGGGGTCGTTCGGCAGCCCGGCCTTATACAGCGCCAGACCGATATACAGCCGCACGCCGGTGCGCCGGGGCAGCGCCGCCCACATGGCCAGGTTCCCGGCAAAGGGGCTGGCGGTGTTTTCAAAGCCAAAATAGATCTGCGGGCAGATGTAGTCAATATAGCCCGGCTGCCGCATCCAGGCAGCCACATCGGCATAGGCGGTGGTGCGGCATTTTTCCGGCAGAGCAATGGGGCTGACCCCAAACACCCGGCCGCTCTGGTGGGCCAGGCCGTATACGGCGCTGATCAGGCCGTCCACCTGGTTGCGCCGCCAGTCCCCCACATCCGTGCCGGCCGGAATAGCCTCAAATGTTTCGCCGGTCGCACGCAGCCCGGCGGGGTAGAAATAGTCGTCAAAGTGGATGCCGTCGATGGCGTAGTTCTGCAGCAGCTCCCGTACCCCGTCCAGCACCAGCTGGCGGGCGGCGGGGCAGCCGGGGTTGTAGTACCATATGCCCTCTTGGCAGAAAACGGCGTTTTCCGCCTGCGTGGCGGCGCGGCTGCTGTCCTCGCCGATGCGGTAGGGGTTGACCCAGGCGTGCAGGCTTAGCCCCCGTGCGTGCGCCGCCTCTACGGCACAGGCCAGCGGGTCAAAGCCCTGCTGCAGCAGGGCAGCCGCGGCCGCTGCCGGCGGATAAACCGTCGAGGCATAGAAAGCATCGCTGTGCGCCCGTGCGTGGAAAAACACGGTGTTGATGCCGGCGGCGGCGCAGGTATCCATCACGGCGGTCAGCCGTGCTTCGGCCGCGGCGGGGTCAGCATCCTGCAGCAGCGGTTCCAGTTCAAGATACGACAGCCAGACTCCCCGCAGCTCTTCGTTGCTGCCGGCAGCCTGTGCATCACCGGCGGCCGGGGGCAGGGGCACACTGCTTTCCGGTGTGGCGGCCGGTGCCCGGCAGCCGGCAAGGCAACCAAGCAGCAGAAGAAGACACAGACACCGGCGCAGCGGACGAAAAGCAGCAGACTTCATGGCGATACTCCCTTATGTTACATAATTATAAGGATTTCTGCAAAAAAAGTCAATTCCGGCGGAAAAATTACCGCTTATTACCTAGACAAAGCAATCGGGGTAGAACGGTTTTTTCGGCAAAACAGCGTCCTTATCGGCTTTGTTGCCCTCCGCTCAGAATACGCCAGTATTCTTCGGTCGGGACGCCGCGCCGCTAAGAAACGCTGTTTGCCGAAAATCTTCGACCTGAAACGAGAAGATTTTTTCGTTTTGGAAGTCGAAGAACGCAGCAATACGAGTGATGAGACAAACAAAACGGGGAAATATTCCGTTTCAGGAGCCGTTGTACCCCGATTGTTTTGTCTATTCGTGCTTTCAAAGAGGCCTTTTCTTCTTTCGATTTATTGTACTGAGCGTAAAAACATGCTACAATACCCGAGAAAGAGGGGAAAACGGCTGTGGAACAGAACATATTGATAGGAATTGCCGTGTATCTGGTGGCGATCAACCTGTTGGGGGCGGCACTGGCCGCCGCGGACAAGCGTCGTGCCCGGTGCGGCCGCTGGCGGGTGGCCGAGAGCACCCTGCTGCTGGTGGCGGCGCTTGGCGGCGCCTCGCTGATGCTGGTAACCATGAAGCGCCTGCATCACAAGACCCGCCACCGGCAGTTTATGTGGGGGCTTCCCGCGATGATCCTTGCGCAGGCGGCGCTGCTGGTGGTGGCTGTTTACCGCTTTCATCCGCCGGGCAGCTGAGCCGGCCGCTCCGGGCCGCCGGATGGCGGCACAAAAGCACATCCCTTGGCAATAGTCGATAAAAGGCAGACTGGCGCTGCGCAGACGGCTCCGGCCACGGGTCGGCGCGTCTATGTGCAGTGAAAAATTTTCACAAAACAACAATGATAATGAGTGTTTGGAGGAAGCGCAGGGATGAACAACAGCGTAGAGGAGAGTATAGAAAGTCTGATCGAAATACCGTGTACGGCAGCTGGCCATTTTGAATTGGTACAGGGTATCTGCCGTACCGATGGGGCGCAGGGGCAGACGGTGTACGGCGTGCGTGCCCGTCTGGGTGATGGCGTTTGGGAATGGACGGATGTGGCAGCCGATCGGTGCCAGGTGGAGGAGCTTCTGCGGCGGCTGGAGATCGCCCGGCCGGAGCCATGCCATCTGCAGGATATCGTGGAGGATTACATTGGTGAGCTGGCACTGCTGCCGTGAGCGCCGCCCCACTGCGGATGGCAAAAAAGCCTTGCGTTTTTTCGCCGTTTATGGTAAAATATACGCAATGTATAGTGACATATATGCCTTGCCGCGTTTGTGCGGCCGGAATGGCCGGGTCGCTTGCGCGTGCGGTGAAATGTGAGGTGTCCTGTTATGAAATGCCCCTTTTGCGGATATACCGAGAGCAAGGTGATTGATTCGCGCCCAACGGACGAGGACAGCCGTATCCGCCGCCGGCGGGAGTGTCTGCAGTGCGGCAAGCGCTTCACGACCTATGAGGTGATCGAGAGCCTGCCCATCGTGGTGGTGAAAAAGGACAATTCCCGTGAGCCGTTTGACCGGCAGAAGCTGCTCAACGGCCTGCTGCGTGCGTGCGAAAAGCGGCCGGTCTCGCTGGATACGCTGGAGCGGGCGGTGGATGATATCGAGACCCGCATCCAGAATTCGCTGGAGCGGGAGGTGCCTACCAGCAAGATTGGCGAGTATGTGATGGACGAGCTGATGCGCATTGATGATGTGGCGTACATCCGGTTTGCCTCGGTGTACCGCCAGTTCAAGGATATCAAGTCCTTCCATGAGGCCATCCGCAAGCTGATGGATGAGGAAGATAAATAAACAATACAGATAAATCGCCGGCCGTTCTACATTGTGTAGAACGGCCGGCTTTGGGGAGTAGCACTATGGCACGGCTGGCAGTACAGCAACTAAGCAAATATTTCGGCGAACGGGCACTGTTCACCGACCTGTCGGTTGAGATCGGGGAGCGGGATAAAATCGGCCTTGTGGGGGAGAACGGCTGCGGCAAAACGACGCTGCTGCGTATTCTGATGGGACAGGAGCCGTCGGATGGCGGCGGCGTGGTGCGCTATCGCGATACCCGCATCGGATACATGGAGCAGCACACCTGCCGGCAGGCCGACCGCACCCTGTGGGACGAGGTGGAAAGCGTCTTTGCCCCGGTGATGGCCGTGGAAAGTGAGCTGTCCGCGGTGAATGCGGCACTGGCGGCCGGGGAGCCGACGGCAGAGCTGCTGCAGCGGCAGCATACCCTGCGTGAGCAGTTTGAAAACATGGGCGGGCTGTACTATCACAGCCGGGTGCGCTCCACGCTGCTGGGGCTTGGCTTTACCGAGGAGCAGTTTGCCACCCCGGTGGGGGTGCTCAGCGGCGGCCAGCGCAGCAAGGCGGCCATGGGACGCCTGCTGCTGGCCGAGACCAACCTGCTGCTGCTGGATGAGCCGACCAATCACCTGGATATCCCGTCGGTGGAATGGCTGGAGGAGTATCTGCGGGAATATACCGGGGCGTTCATCGTCATTTCCCACGACCGGTATTTCCTTGACCGGGTGACCAACCGCACGCTGGAGCTGAACCACGGCCGGCTGTACGCCACGGCCGGCAGCTATTCCATCCACCGCGAAAAGCGGGAGAAGGACCGCGAGATTGAGAAAAAGCACTACGCGGTCGCCATGCAGGAGATCCATCGGCTGGAGGAAAACATCACCCTGCTGAAGCAGTGGAACCGGGAAAAGAGCATCAAGCAGGCAGAAAGCCGCGAAAAGCGGGTGGAGCGTCTGCGGCAGGAGCTGGTGGTGCCGGAGGAGGAAAACCGCCATGTACAGCTCGCCTTCACAGCGTCTGCGGTGAGCGGCAATGAGGTGCTGACCGCCGAGGGGCTGCGCATGGCCTTTGACGGCCGGGAGCTTTTCCGGGAGGCCACGGTGCGGCTGCACCGCGGCGAGCGCGTGTTCCTGCTGGGGCCGAACGGCTGTGGCAAGACCACGCTGCTGCGCATCCTGTGCGGCCGGCAGGCGCCGCAGGCGGGCTATGTGCGCCTGGGTGCCAAGGTGTCGGTGGGCTATTATGATCAGGTGCAGCAGGGGCTGGACGGCCGCAAAACGGCGCTGCAGGAGCTGTGGGACACCTACCCGCGCAAAACGGAGACGGAACTGCGCAGCGCGCTGGCGGCATTTCTGTTCCGCGGCGATGAGGTGTATAAGACCATCGGGGTGATGAGCGGCGGTGAGCGGGCGCGCCTGCTGCTGCTTAAGCTGATGCTGGCGGGGGATAACCTGCTGCTGCTGGATGAGCCGACCAACCACCTGGATATTGCCTCGCGCGAGGCGCTGGAGGAGGCGCTCTCGGGCTACGACGGCACCATTCTGGCGGTGTCGCACGACCGGTACTTTATCAACCGCATGGCTACCCGCGTGCTGGAGCTGCATCCGGACGGCCTGGTGGATGGGGGGCACAATTACGATGCCTGCGCGGCCGCGCGGCAGGCGGCTGCCCGTCTGGCGCCCGCCGAGAAGCCGACGGAAACCATCGGCGCCGGCGGCGCCGGGTATAAGCAGCGCAAGGAGCGGGAAAGCACCCTGCGCCGGCTGCGCACCGCTGCCCGGCGGGCGGAGGAGACCGTTGGCCAGCTGGAGCAGGCCATTGCGGCACTGCAGCAGGAGATGGCCGATCCGGCCGTGGCGGCGGATTTTGCCCGCCTGACTGCGCTGACCGCCGCACTGGAGGAGAAAAACACGGCGCTGGAGGCAGCCATGACCCAATGGGAGGAAAGCCAGCAGCAGCTGGAGACACTGGAGGCAGCGCAGGAATGACCCGCCGCGGCTGCCCGGCAAAAAAATCTGCAATTTTTTTGCATTTTCCGCTTGACAAACTGCTTTTGCCGGCGTATACTGACAAAAAACAAACCTTTGACCGGGAGTGAGTACCCGTCGGAGCACCGTGCCAAGAGAGCTGCGGGTGGTGAGATCGCAGCAACGGAGCCGATGGCGAATGGACCCGGGAGGGCAAGCCGAAAGCCGTTGGGCAAGTAGGGGCGCCGGGGGCTCCACCCGTTATCCGCGGAGCGCGCATAGTGGTGCGCGAACAGAGTGCTCCGGTATTTTGGCCGGAGAAGTCGGGTGGTACCGCAGATGCTTTTACAGCACCTGTCCCAACAATGTTGTTGGAACAGGTGCTTTTATTATTTCTCAGAATAGAAAGGATGACAGCCGGATGAAAATTCTGCAGCCCGGACGGCGATGGCGCAGCAGCGCTTTGTCCGTCCGTCCGATTATGTATTGAATATTGTGTAAAAAAGAAAGAGGTTATTCCGATGAAAAAGCTTTCCCGTATCCTGTCCGTTTGTCTTTGCCTTTGCCTGCTGGCGCTCAGCCTGGCCGGCTGCGGCGGCGCTGCTTCCAGCGATGGCAAGCAGCTGAAGATCGGCATCATCCAGTATATGAGCCATCCCTCGCTGGACAATTGCTATGAGGGAATTGTGAAAGGGCTGGAGGCCTCCGGCCTGAATTATACCGCGGAGCGGCAGATCGGCTCCAGCACCTCCGCTGCGGCGGACTGCAGCACCTTTGCCCAGAATATGGTTGCCAAGGGCTGCGATATGATTATTGCCATTGCCACACCGGCTGCCACGGCTGCCTATGCGGCGGTGACCGGCACGGATATCCCGCTGATCTTCTGTGCCGTCAGCGACCCGGTGGCCGCGGATCTGGTGCAGGATATGCAGAACCCCGGCGGCAATTGCACCGGCACCAGCGATGTGCTGGATCTTTCGGCACAGGTCAAGCTGATCCGCGCGATGCAGCCGCAGCTGAAATCCATTGGTGTGCTGTATACCACCAGTGAGCAGAATTCGGTCAGCAACCTCAAGCGCCTGCAGGAGATCTGCACAGCGGAGAATATCACCGTGGAGGCCAGCGGTGTGCAGAATGCCTCGGATATCCCGGCGGCGGCTACGGCGCTGGCAGCCAAGGTGGATTGCCTGAACAACTTTACCGATAACAATGTGGTGGAGAACCTCAGCATCGAATTGGAGGCCGCAGCGGCGGCCGGCATCCCCGTGTACGGCTCCGAGGTGGAGCAGGTGTCCAATGGCTGCCTGGCCTCCATGTCCATCGACTATGTGGCGCTGGGCAAAAAGACCGGCGAGATGGCTGCCAAGGTGTTGGGCGGTGCGTCCCCGGCCACCATGGCGGTGGAGCAGATCACCGAGGCAACTCCGGTTATCAACACGGATGTGGCGGCCTCGCTTGGACTGACTATCCCGGAGAGCTTTGCCAATGCGGAGACCGTGACCACCGCAAAAGACTAAAGGAGAGACGCGTTTTATGTCCACCATCCTCAATTATTTCGGCGTGTTCCTGTCCGATGGGTTTATGTATGCGCTGCTGGCCATGGGTTTCTATGTCTCGTACAGCACGCTGGATTTCCCGGACCTGTCGGTGGAGGGCACGGTGCTGACCGGCGGCCTGGTGTTCGGCTGCCTGTGCCCGGTGATCGGGCCGTGGCCGGCGCTGCTGGCGGCGTGCCTGGCCGGTGCGCTGGCGGGCACGGTGACCGGCCTGCTGCATGTGCGGCTGCACATCCGCCCGCTGCTGTGCGGGATACTGGTCTCCACCGCCCTGCTGTCGGTCAATCTGGTGGCCGCCGTGCTGATCAATGGCGGCAGTTTCTCCGGCATGGGCAGCGCGCAGGTGATGCTGTCCAACCGCCCCACCATGCTGACCACGGCGCCGGCAACCCTGCTGCCGATGATCGTAGAGGGGCTGTATTTGCGGCGGCTGGTGGTGTTTTTCGTGGTGGCGCTGCTGTTCAAGGTGCTGATGGATTTGTTCTTCAAGACCAAGAGCGGCCTGCTGCTGCGTGCCGCCGGCAGCAATGCCCGCTATGTGACCATGCTTGGCCGGGATCCCGGCCGCAGTAAGATCCTCGGCCTGGCTATCGGCAATGGCTATGCTGCGGCCGCCGGTGCCCTGATTGTGCAGAGCCGCGGCAGCGCCACGCAGGATATGGGGCTTGGCATGATCGTGATCGGCCTGGCGTCGGTCATCATCGGGCTGTCGCTGTTTGGACGGGTGCGCTGGATGCGCCCCACCACACAGGTGATCCTCGGCTCGGTTCTGTATCAGGCGTGCCTGACAGTGGCCACGGCGCTGGGGGTGCCCACCGCCTATAATAAGCTGATCATGGCGGTGCTGTTTACCGTGGCGCTGGTGCTCAGCAGCGCAAAGAAGAAAGGCCGGGTGAGGGCATGATCCGTTTTGAGGGCTTGCATAAGGTGTTCAATCCGGGTACGCCGGACGAAAATGTGCTGTTCCAGGATTTCAACCTGACGGTGGAGGACGGTTCCTTCGTATCCATCATCGGCTCCAATGGCAGCGGTAAGACCACCCTGCTGAACCTGATGTGCGGTTCGCTGCAGCCGGATGCCGGGCGCATCCTGCTGGGGGATACCGATGTGACCGCCATGCCGGAGCACCGCCGCGCCCGCCGGATTGGCCGGGTGCTGCAGGACCCGAAGATGGGCACCTGCGGCGATCTGACCATCCTGGAGAACCTGGCGCTGGCGGACAATAAGGGGCGTGCGTATTCTCTTGGCCGGGCGGTCAACCGGGCGCGGGTGGCCTATTACCGTGAGCTGCTGGCCCAGTGCCATATGGGGCTGGAAAACCGCCTGCAGGTGCCGGTGGGCAGCCTGTCCGGCGGCCAGCGGCAGGCGCTGGCGCTGGTGATTGCCAATATGAGCGATATCGACCTGCTGATCCTGGATGAACACACCGCTGCGCTGGATCCCAAGTCCAGCGAGACGGTGATGGAGCTGACGCAGCAGTTTGTGGCGGAAAAGGGCGTGACCACCCTGATGGTCACCCACAACCTGCGCTTTGCGGTGGAATATGGCGACCGGCTGCTGATGATGCATCAGGGCGGGGTGGTGCTGGATCTCGGCGGTGAGCAGAAGCAGCACGCTACCGTGGAGCAGCTTTTGACCCAGTTCAACGCCATCAGCATTGAGTGCGGTAACTGATCCGGCCAGCAAAAAGCCGCCCCCGTTCGGGGGCGGCTCAATGGGCGACCGGCTACCTTTTGAAACATCCCGGCGCGGCTTTTTGCCGCGCCGGGATGTTTTTGCGTGCGTATTTTCTTCGGTTCCAGTATCCCTGAAAAACGGGATCATTTTCCGACAGCTGCTGCCAGCGCCTGGCGCAGCACCGGCTCGAGCTTTTGTGCCATCCTGTAAAAGCCCAGATCGTTCGGATGGGTATCATCGCAGGAGCAGAGCGCGCCTTCGTCTCCAAAGAAGGTACGGCCGTCGAGAAACCACACATTGCCGTCGCCTGCCTCCACGGCATGGCGATAGGTCTGCGCGACGACCTCGGCGCGCGCGTCGGCATCGGCATCCGGCCGGTAGCTTGGGCGTGTCATGAAAATGACCGGCAGTGTGGGGTGTTTTTCGCGGATGCGGCGGAAAAACGGTTCGTGCGTCTGTGCCAGATGCTCCACGGTGGGGGCATTGTGGTCGTAGTCGTAGACGAACACGCTCATGGGGATGCGGTTGATGCAGTCGGCCACCGCTAACTCCCCGCGCGCGCTGCCGGAAAATCCGAAGTTATAAAAATCGGCATCCAGCCAGCTGCATACCAGGGCGTTGTAGGCGTTGGTCACGCGGCAGCAGCAGCCCCCCTCGGTGATTGACGAACCGTAGAACAGCACCGGCGGATATGTATAGGGCGTAGGTGCTTCCACCTGCGCGCCGTCCGGCACCTCGACCTCCAGATGGACTACATGCTCATTGCGTGGAAGATACAGCGTGATGTCCTCCATGATGGGGGATTTATCGAAGGTTTTTTCCGCCGTGCAGGTGGAATAGCTGTCCGGATTGACCAGCCCGGCAAAGCGCGCCGCCGTGTGCGGCCCGATCATCACATTGATCGCCTGACAGGCAAAGATGGACATGCCGACATCCGGGGAATTTTTTTCAAGCTCCATGCGAACGGTGAATTGCGGTGCATCGGTGCGGAAACAGATGCGCGCGCCGGGCGTGCGGTGATTTAATTCTCCGCTGAAAATGCCCGATTCCGGATTTTCTGCTCGGAGTGCGTCCAGGTCCGCATCGGTCATGCGATCCAGCCGGTGATTTTCGGCAAAAAAGGTACGCCGTGAACCTCAAGCGGGGCATCGGCGTAAGAATAGGTTTTCAAAAAGCTCGCTCCTTTGCAGGGTTGTTTTCCGGTAGTAGCGTAGCACACGGGGCTTGCCGTGTCAATCAAAAATTGCAAAAACGGTGATCATCGCAGAGCCATTTGGAACGGGGAATGGACAAAGCGGCGATCGGTGACCGCACCGGGATGTTTTTATGTGCGTATTTTCTCCGTATGCAGTTCCCGGTAAGTTTTCAGAATAATAACCGCGGAAATGAGAAAGGTCAGAATATCCGAGACCGGCATGGAATACAATACGCCATCGAGGCCAAAGAACACCGGCAGCAGCACGGCAAAGCCCACGCCGAACACGACCTCGCGGAACATGGACAGCAGTGTGGAGGTCAGTGCCTTGCCAACCGCCTGCAGAAAAATGAAGCATGCCTTGTTGATACAGGCCAGTACCATCATGCAGAGGTATATCCGGAATGCCTTAACGGCAAAATCGGTATAGTAGCTGCTCTCGTTGGCGGCGCCGAAAATGGCGATAAGCTGGCGGGGAAAGCCCTCGGCCAGCAGGAGTGCCACGGCCCCCACCAGTGCCTCGGCGACCAGCAGCCTGGTGAACAGCTCCCGTACGCGCGCTTTTTTCTCCGCGCCCATGTTGTAGCCGACGATGGGGATGCAGCCTGCCGCCATGCCAACCACGACAGAGATCACGATCTGAAAGAATTTCATCACAATGCCGACCACGGCCATGGGGATCTGTGCATACGCCTCCTGCCCGAATATCGCATCCGCTGCGCCGTATTGACGGAGCATGTTGTTGATGGCCGCCATGGCGGCCACAAGGCTGATCTGGGACAGAAAGCTGGTAATGCCCAGCGATAGCGTCCGCCCGCAGATGCCTCCCTGCAGGGCATAGTCGCCGGGGGCGGGCCGGATGATCCGCATGTGCAGCAGATACCACACCGCCAGGATCGCTGTTACGACCTGGCCGATGACGGTTGCAACGGCGGCGCCCATCATGCCCCATTTGAAGACGAAGATAAAAATGGGATCAAGAATGCAGTTGATGACCGCCCCCGCCAGCGTGGAGATCATGGCAAACCGCGGGCTGCCGTCCGCGCGGATGATGGGGTTCATGGCCTGGCCGAACATGTAGAATGGGATCCCCAGTGTGATATAGAAGAAGTATTCCTGCGCGTGGTGGAAGGTCTCTGCGTTGACTGTGCCGCCGAACAGGGCGATGATGTTGTCAGCGAAGAGCAGATACGCCGCTGTCAGCACAAGGCTGCCGGCGATGATCAGCACCACCGCATTGCCGACGCTGCGTTTTGCACTGCGCCCGTCGTTTCTGCCCAGCGCCATGCTGACAAAGGCACAGCAGCCGTCTCCTACCATAACGGCGATGGCCAGTGCAACCACCGTCAGCGGAAAAACGACTGTGTTGGCTGCATTGCCATAAGAGCCAAGGTAGCTTGCATTGGCAATAAAGATCTGATCCACGATGTTATACAGTGCGCCCACCAGCAGCGAGATTACGCAGGGGATGGCGTACTGCCGCATGAGCCTGCCAATACGCTCTGTCCCCAAAAACGAATTTCCGGTATCCATAAAAATGCACCTTTCTTTCAAAAAAATAAATGCCTAAGTTCCCAAATCCGGACTTACGCATTTCTGCTACACGATTTGCCGCTAAAATTTGTTGTCACGCTGCCATTTCTCACCTGATTTCATAAAAAACGCGTGTGGCGTTTCTGCAACTGGATTTACGCAGAAACGCCACACGCTGTATCCCCATTATACTGGATGTGGGCAAAAATTTCAAATGTTTTTTTGCAATGCTGTACGGCCGGCGGGCGTTTTCCGGGGCAAAAACGCTCTGCCGGCCGGGGGCGGCAACCCGGTTTGTCGGCCGGTTTCACTTTTTTGTAGCGAAATTCAACTATTTTACTTTTTTGCACGAAAAAACTTGTCCCGAAAGTGGTTTTTTTCGCAAAACCACCTTTACTTTTTTTGCCGGTTTCAGTATACTGAAAGTGGTTGGTCATCCGGCCGGCCATTCAATTGCTTTTGAGAAAGGATCATGCTCTATGAAAAAATTTCCTGTTGCTCTGCAGCTCTATTCCGTGCGCGATGCGATGGCGGAGGACCTGGAGGGGACGCTGAAGGCCGTCTCCGAGATGGGCTATGCCGGCGTCGAGTTTGCTGATCTGTTTGGCCGTACACCGGAGGAGATGCGCGACCTGTGCAAGAAGTACAATCTCACCCCCATTTCGGCGCATGAGAACTACTACGCGATGCTTGCCGACCCGGAAAAGGTGCTGGGCGACTATGCAACCATCGGCTGCAAGTATGTGGCCATTCCGTGGTTCGATTGGAAGTTTGATGAGACCAAGACCTACGCCGAATTCATCAAGAATGTGCGGATGCTGGGCGCCGTGGCCAAGTCCAAGGGCATAACCATGCTGTATCACAACCACGATTTTGAGTTTGAAAAAATGGACGGCCAGTATCGCCTGGATCGTCTGTACAGCGATGTGTCTGCCGACCTGCTGCAGACCGAGCTGGATGTCTGCTGGGTGAATGTGGGCGGCGAGAACCCGGCCACCTATATCCGGAAGTATGATGGCCGCACCCCGGTGGTGCATCTGAAAGATTTTGCCGGCCAGAAGTCCGATAAGATGTATGCCCTGATCGGTGTGGATGACGGCGATAAAAAGGAAGAGACCACGCAGGAATTCGAATTCCGCCCGGTTGGCTATGGCCTGCAGAAGTTCCCGGAGATCCTGGAGGCGGCCACTGAGTCCGGCGCCCAGTGGGTGGTTGTGGAGCAGGATCGGCCCTCCATGGGTAAGACCTCGATGGAGTGCGCGGCCATGTCCCGCGAGTATCTCAAGAGCCTCGGCCTGTAATTTTTGTTCCCCTGCGGCCGATGCCGCACCGATATAGACACCATCTTACATAAAAAACGGAGGTACCCCTATGGCAAACAAAGACAGCCTGGACGCCTTTAAGGAAAACCAGGAAGAAACCACCGTCGACACCAGCCGCAAGCTGCGCGTCGGCATCATCGGTACCGGCTGGATCGCCGGTGCCCACGCGGCGGCTCTCATGCACCAGCCGGATGTGGAGATCGTGGCCGGCTGCGACCTGATCCCCGGCAAGGCGGCAAAGTTCTTTGCCGACCGCGGCATCGAGAATGTCAAGACCGAGTATAAGGATCACACCGAGATGCTGGCGGATAAGAGCCTCAAGTTGGATGCCGTCTCCATCTGCACCTATAACCGGCAGCATGCCAACTGCGCCATCGCTGCGCTGGAGGCGGGCATCAATGTGCTGCTGGAGAAGCCCATGTGCGTGACCACCGAGGAAGCGGTGGAGATCATGCGCGCCGAGAAGAAGAGCGGCAAGGTGCTGTCCATCGGCTTCCAGCCGCGTATGGACGCCAACATGAAGAAGATTAAAGAGGTTGTGGAGTCCGGTGTGCTGGGTAAGATCTACTACATCCAGACCGGCGGCGGCCGCCGCCGCGGCATCCCCACGCCCTTCGGCACCACCTTTATCGAGGATAAGACGGCCGGCCTGGGCGCTCTGGCGGACATCGGCTGCTATTCGCTGGATATGGTGCTCAATGCCATCGGCTATCCGAAGCCGCTGACCGTTTCCGGCTATAAGTCGGACTTCTTCGGCAAGGATCCCAACTATGTCGGCTACGGCAAGCACCATGAGTATGCCAAGCTGTTCGGCGTGGATGATTTCGCTGCGGCGTTCATCCGCCTGGAGGGTGGCATCATCCTCGACTTCCGTATTGCCTGGGCGATGAACCTGGACACTCCCGGTGATACCATCATCATGGGCACCAATGCCAGCCTGCGCATTCCCTCCACCGAGTGCTGGAATGGCTCCACCGGCGGCCCGATGAAGCTGTATCACGATGTTGCCGGCTCCCAGGTGGAGACGGTCATCCCCACCATCCCGATGAAGGAGGATCTGTTCGATTTGAAGATCCGCACCTTCCTGGATGCCTGCAAGAACGGCACCCCCGCACCGGTGCCGACCAGCCAGATCCTGTACAACCAGGCCATTCTGGATGGCATTGCCAAGTCGGCTGCTGTCGGTCACGAGATCGAGATCGAGATCCCGGAAATCTGAGTGTGCTGATGTCCCGCCGGGCTTCGGCTCGGCGGGACAGTTTGCCTGCGTGAGACTGCCTTATATATTAGGTAATATATAAGGAGGAGAAAAAGGAGTGTGTTTTATGGCGAACAAGGATAGCCTGGACGCCTTTAAGGAAAACCAGGAAGAGACCACCGTCGATACCAGCCGCAAGCTGCGTGTCGGCATCATCGGCTGCGGTGGCATTGCGCATGCGCATATGAGAAGCTACCTCCATCAGCCGGATGTCGAGGTTGTGGCTGGCTGCGACCTGATCCCCGGCCGCGCCAAGGCGTTTTTTGAGGAATTTGGCAAGCCGGAGGTCAAGTGCGATTATAAGGATCACACCGAGATGCTGGCGGATAAGAGCCTCAAGCTGGACGCCGTTTCGGTGTGCACCTACAACCGGCAGCATGTCTGCTGCTCCATCGCCGCGATGGAGGCCGGCCTGGATGTGCTGCTGGAGAAGCCCATGTGCGTGACCATGGATGAGGCTGCCGAGCTGCTGAAAGCGGAGAAGCGCACCGGCCGCATCCTGTCCATCGGCTTCCAGCCGCGTATGGACGCCAACATGAAGAAGATCAAAGAGATCGTGGAGTCCGGCGTGCTGGGCCAGATCTACTACATCCAGACCGGTGGCGGCCGCCGTCACGGCATCCCGTTCTATGCCGAAAGCTTCATCAAGGATGAGACGGCTGGTCTGGGCGCGCTGGCGGATATCGGCTGCTACTCGCTGGATATGGTGCTCAACGCCATCGGCTACCCGAAGCCGCTGACCGTCACCGGCTACAAGTCCGCGTTCTTCGGCCAGAATCCGCAGTATTATTACCACGCCGATCCCGGCCTGGCCAAGAAGTTTACGGTGGATGATTTCGCCGCGGCTTTTGTCCGCCTGGAGGGTGGTATTATCCTCGATTTCCGTATCGCCTGGGCGATGAATTTGGACACCCCCGGTGACACCATCATCATGGGCACCAAGGGCAGCCTGCGCATCCCCTCCACCAATTGCTGGAACGGCTCCACCGGCGGCCCCATGACCATCTATCATGAGGAGGCCGGTATGGAGGTTCAGACGGTCATCCCGGTCATTGAGATGAAGGAGAACCTGTTTGACCTGAAGATCCGCACCTTTGTGGATGCCTGCAAGGATCGTACGGCGGCACCGGTGCCGACCAGCCAGATCCTGTATAATCAGGCCATCCTTTCCGGCATTGCCGAGTCGGCCGAGGCCGGTCACGAGGTCGATGTCTACATTCCGGAGATCTGAGAAAAGCAAAATGGCGAACCCCTGTCACCCGCCGCGGCGCAGCGAGAGCTGTGCCGCGGCGGCTTTGCGTTTTTTGTTATATTTCTGCTATACAAGGGATAGTGTAGGAAATGAGTAAAGAGATACCATATGGAGTGGTGGGAGAAGAGCGGGAGGATGGGGGAGAAAAAACCTGCCAAAAAGGATAAAAAGTTTCGAAAAAGGTGTTGACAAAAGG
>DJRT01000015.1:0-11611 GCA_002437905.1 Ruminococcaceae bacterium UBA6353
CCCAGCTGAGCTATACCCCCATTTACCGGAACGAGTGCTATTATAGCGAATTATTCCCCACTTGTCAAGCGCTTTCCTCGAAAAAGTGCTGCTTTTCCCGATTATTTTTCGATTTTCTCCGCCTTTTTCTGCCGACGGTGGCCAATGGCATCGTAAATGCGGTCGGCCAGAAAGCAGCCAAAAGCCCCAAAAGCAACGCCCAGGATGATCGCCGCCAGCACATCCGTCGGGTAATGCACGAAGAGGTACAGGCGCGAGAAAGCGACCAGCGCCGCCACCACCGTGGCCACAATCCCCACCTTGCGGTGGCGGATCAACAACACGGTCGAGGTTTCAAACGCAGCCAGTGTATGGCCGGACGGGAAGGAAAAATCGCTCAGCCGCCGCACCAGCAGAGTGACCGTCAGGTCAACATCATACGGACGAACCCGTGCAACCACATTTTTCAGCAGGATATTGCCGATCAGCAGTCCCAGCAGCAGGGCAATCCCCATGGAAAGCCCGGTACGGCGGGTCTTTTTCACGCACAGCAGCACCAGTGCCAGCAGGATGCAGAAAATCCCGCTATCCCCCAGCTTGGTGATCCACGGCATCACAGCATCCATAAAGCCACACTGCAGATGATCCTGTATCCAGTGCAGGATCGACAGTTCCACACTTCCGCAAAGCATCCCTATTCCCCCGTCCATTCCAGTTTTTTCAGCACCCATTCGGCGCAGCGGACTCCATCAACCGCCGCCGACAAAATGCCGCCCGCATAGCCGGCACCCTCCCCACAGGGGAACAGTCCCCGCACAGAGGACTCACCCCCGGCATCGCGCAGCAGACGCACCGGAGAGGAAGAACGCGATTCAACGCCGGTCAGCACGGCATCCGGGCAATCAAACCCGGAAAGCTGCCGCCCGAAAACCGGCAGTGCCGCGCGCAGCGCAGCGGAAACCGGCTGCGGCAGACAGCCGCGCAGATCCGTCCAGGTGACCCCCGGCCGGTAGGAAGGGCGAATATCCCCCGCCCCGGCAGATGCCCGGCCGGCAAGGAAATCCCCCACCAGCTGCACCGGCGCATGATAATTGCCGCCACCCAACCGGAAAGCCGCCTGTTCCATGCGCCGCTGAAAGGCAAAGCCCGCCAGCGGATCCTCCGGCGCACCGAAATCCGCCGGCTCAACCCCCACCAGCAGGGCACTGTTGGAGTTTTCGGCCGCGCGGGCATGCTCACTCATGCCATTCACCACGACTCCACCCTCCTCCGAGGCAGCGGCGATCACCTCACCGCCGGGACACATACAGAAGGTAAATACCCCGCGGCAGCCTGGCGGAACACAGTGCTGCTTATAATCCGCCGCACCGAGTGCCGGATGGCCGGCCGCTGCGCCATACTGGCTGCGGTCGATCATCTGGCGTTTATGTTCGATGCGTACCCCCACGGCAAAGGGCTTCTGCTCCATCTGCACACCGCGGCGGCACAGCATAGCCACCGTATCGCGGGCGCTGTGCCCGACCGCAAACACCGCCGCCGAACAGGGCAGCTCCTCCTCTCCCTCGGCGGTTTTTATCCGCAGTGCCGTCAGCACGCCGCCACGCAGGACAATATCCGTCACACAGGTATAAAACCGCACCTCGCCGCCAAGGCGCAAAATCGCCTCCCGCAGACCACGCACAGTTCGCCGCAGCTCATCGGTGCCGATATGCGGCTTGGCCTGCCACAGGATAGCCGCCGGCGCGCCGGCGGCAGCAAAGGTCTCCAGCACATGACGGCTGCGCGGATCCTTGATGCCGGAATTCAGCTTACCGTCCGAAAAGGTGCCGGCGCCGCCCTCGCCAAACTGCACATTGGTGGTGGTATCCAGAATGCCGGTACGGCGGAAGCTTTCCACCGCCGCCTGCCGGCTGTCCACATCACCGCCGCGCTCCAGCAGCAGCGGCCGGGCGCCGGCCTGCGCCAGCGTCAGTGCCGCAAAAAGGCCGGCAGGCCCGCTGCCCACCACCACCGGCCGCACCGCCGGTGGCTGCGTGAGCGGTGCCAACACATACGGAGCAGGCTGCACACGGCTAACCTGCGCCGTGCGACAGCGCTTATTGCGCAGCACAGCCTCCTCATCCGGCACCGTCACATCCACGGCGATCTGAAAGTGCACCGCTTCTTTTTTGCGGGCATCCACCGACCGCCGGGCAAGCGTGCAGCGGATAAGACTCTCGGCCGGCACGGCAAGCACCGCTGCCGCCCTGTGCCGCAGCATATCCTCGGTATACAAAAGCGGCATGGAAATGCCGGTTATCCGCAACATTGTCTTTACCTCATCCTTTCCGGGCGGCCGACCAGTGCTCCACCATCGCCCGCGCGGCCACAAAGGCGCTGCTCCAGGCAAACTGCAGGTTATAGCCGCCGCAGTCGCCGTCCACATCCAGCACCTCGCCGGCGGCGTACAGGCCGGAAAAGCCCCGCACCGCCATGGTACGGTGATCAATCCGCTCTGCTGCTATACCGCCGGCCGTTACCTGGGCGCCGCCGAAGCCCTGCGTACCGGTGACCGGCAGCGGCCAATCCTGTATCCATGCAGCGATCCGGCAGCATTCCGCCGGCGTCAGCTCCCCTACCGGTCTGGTCAGCGGCAGCACCCCGGCAGCGCGCAGCACAGTCTGCCCCAGCCGCTTATGCAGAAGGCCGGTCAGCAGATCCTCCAGCGTACGGCCGGGCAGCGCGGCGCGCTCCTCCACCCGCTGCCGCAGACGGTCCGGCTGCCAATGCGGCAGCAGATTCAGGTGCGCCGTCAGCGCGCCCTTCTTGCGGCGCTCCCAGTCCGCGGCCGGCCGGGAGATCTGCATCACCACCGGTCCGGACAGGCCATAATCCGTAAACAGCAGCTCACCGGTGTTTTCTGCCAGCAGCTGCCCTTCCAGCGTCAGCCAGACCCTCGCCTGCGTACGGATCCCCTTGACGGCACGCACCAGCGTCGGCTCGGTACGCAGCTGCACAATGGAGGGAAACAGCGGCGTACGCTCCAGGCCCAGTGCCGTCAGCAGGCGATAGGCGTCCGCACTGCCGCCCAGTGCCGGTGCCGCGGCACCGCCGGTGCACACCAGCACCTGCTGCGCCGTCAGGCTGCCCGCAGCGGTTTCCAGCCGCCAGCCACCCTTTATCGGCTGCAGTGCCTCCACGGCGCAATCACAGCGCGTTTCCACACCGCAGGCGGCGGCCTCCAGCCGCAGAGCATCCAGCACGGCGCCGGCCTGCTCCGATTCCGGATAGACCTTTCCGTCCGGGTGCTCACAGGTATCCACGCCGATGGAGCCAAAAAAACGCCGCGCCGCTGCCGGCGGAAAGGCTGCCAGCGCAGCCCCGGCCAGCGCCGGGCAGCCATGGTACTGTGCCGCCGTAGCAGACACATTGCTCAGATTGCAGGTGCCATTGCCGGTGGCCAGCAGCTTTTTGCCCACGCGCGGCGCCTTTTCCAGCAGCAGCAGGCGGCGGCTGATCCCCTGCCGGGCTGCCGCCCGGCCAAGAAACACCGCCGCCGCACACCCGGCGGCGCCGCCGCCGATCACCGCACAATCCACATCAAAGCTCATGCTGCACCTCGCTTAATTCCGGCGTGCCAGCAGCTTCAGCGCCTCACGCACCAGCGTCTCCACCGGCAGGGCACTATCCAGCTTGCCCACCGCCGCGGAAGCCTCGCCGGCCGTAAAGCCCAACACCGCCAGCGCATTCACGGCCTCGGCCGCATTGCCGGCCGCATTCACCGCTGCACCGGCCGGGATATCCGCCGGCGCCAGGCCGGTTGCCGTGGCGGCAACCTTATCCTTCATTTCCAGCACGATCCGCTGTGCCAGCTTGGGGCCGACGCCAGCGGCCTTCGTCAGCGCCTTATGGTCGCCTGAAGCCACCGCCAGTGCCACCCGTTCCGGCGACAGCTCCGAAAGAATGGACAGCCCCACCTTGGGACCGACGCCGGAAATGGCTGTCAGCTGCTTAAAGCAGGTCAGCTCATTCTGGTCGGCAAAGCCGAACAGTTCGATCGCGTCCTCGCGCACATTCATCACGGTGTAAAGCATAGCCTCTTTACCGATCGACGGCAGCTGCTTGGCTGTGTTCATCGTGATCTGGCAGCGAAAGCCGACCCCACCGCAGCAGATCACCGCCATACGCGGCTCCAGCCGGAGCAGCTCCCCCTTGAGACTGTACAGCATATCCATGTCACTCCTTCTGCTTGATCAATGCTTGTTTGACCGCTGTGCCGCCATACTGCGCATGGCAGATGGCAATGGCCAGGGCGTCCGCCGTATCATCCGGTTTCGGCACGGCCTTCAGCCGCAGCAGCCGGCGGGTCATCTCCATCACCTGCGGCTTATGCGCCTGACCGAAGCCGGTCACGGCGCATTTTACCTGCATGGGGGTGTATTCAAACGCCGGCACCCCCTGCTTCTGCAACGCCAGCATGGTCACCCCACGCGCCTGCGCCACATCAATAGCCGTCGTTTTATTGCTCTGAAAATACAGCTTTTCGACCGCTGCGGCATCCGGCTTATGCTTCTGCAGGATTGCGGTCAGCTCCTCATAAATGATCTCCAGCCGGCGGTTGAACGGCATGCCGGCCGGCGTGGTCACCGCGCCGAAATCCACCGGAAGAAAGCGCCCCCGCTCAAAGCGGATGACCCCCCAGCCAACGATGGCATAGCCGGGGTCAATGCCCAAAATTATCATGGCGTTTCCAGCTCCATTTCCCATTGCTTGGCATCCGCTGACGAAGAAGGCTCCGGCTGCGTAGCCGTCGGCAGGGCGGTCGTTGGCGCCGTGGTGGTTTCCGCCGTGGTGGGCGGCGCCGTGGTCGTTGCTGCCGCCCCGTTTTCCGGCGGAGCCGTGGTGGTCACCACGGTGGTTGTGGTCGCATAATCGGCGGCGGCCAGCGGTGCCTCTTCCCGCTTTTCCTGCGCAAACCAGCTATCCGGGAAACGCCCCTCCGGGTTGATCGTATAGGTTGGCTTCTCAGCTTCGTCGGCTGTGTCGCCTGCAGTGGCAGGCAGCCGCCGTGCCACCACCACAAAACGGGCATTCGCGTGCCCGTACTCCCTGGAGGCATCCGTTGAAAGCGCCAGCAGACGATCCTGCGCCGTAACCGCATGGTTGCTGGTATACAGCGACCGGCTGCACAGCTCCTCCAGATACCGTTCATAGACCTCCCCGTCCGCAAAACTGCGCTGAAGCTGCCAGGCATCGGTATCATCCATCACCAGCACCGCGAACACCTCCCACCGGGAAAGCCTGTACAGGGTATTCATTTCGATCACCGGATGTTCTTTAAGAAAAGCGATGCGCCGGTAGGAAAGCATCTCGGAGAACATCTGCCCATCCCGGGTGTTCTTCCCATAGATGGTCATGGTGCGGCGCTCGTCATCCACCAGCGTGTCCGCCTCGTCAAAAAAGGGCTGCCCGTAATGGGAAAGCTGGTTGCTGAAATTGTGGTTTTCGTAGTAGCCGTTGCTCCAGCGCATAACCGGGTAGTCAATCACCGTATCGGCTATGCGGATCCACCCGCCGATATCCGCATTCAGCGCATACAGGCTGCGGAAGCGGGAGATCATCGACTGCTCCTCTGCGGGAGCCGTGCTGTTGGCGGCGCTATTGCGGTCGACCGCCTCATCCCAGTACATCCGGCGCAGGTCATCCTGCAGCTGCCGGTTATTATCCGGTGCCAGCTGCAGGGAAAAGGCCAGCCCTGCACCGGCGGCCAGCAGCAGCACCGCACCAACCCATGCGGAAAGCTTGAGAAAGCGTACACGGCGCGCCTCGCCGCGGCGAGGCAGCAAAGACGGCAAAAACGGCTTGCGCCGGCGAGAAGTCTCCGGCTGCTCCGGCAGTGCGGCGATGCCGCCGGCCATCACCGCCGGGTAGGCTTCCAGATACCGCCGCAGCAGATCCAGTGCATGCGCCGCCGCCAGCTGACGGATCGCCGCCCGGTCGCGGCCGGCACCGCCGAGCTGCAGCCGCCGCACCCACACGCGCCTGTAATCCGCCAGTGCCACAAACACCGTGCCCACCGGCTTATCCTCCGCCGCCTGCGGGCCGGCCTCGCCGGTGATGCTGATACCAATATCCGCTCCACCACAGCGCCGCACACCGCGCGCCATCTCGCAGGCGGTCTGCTCACTGACGGCGCCATAGGCGCGGAGCGTTTCCCGCCGCACATGCAGCAGGTGCTCCTTGCAGGCGCAGGAATAGGATACCACACCGGTGCCGAACACCTGTGAACAGCCGGGTACATCCGTCAGCCGGGCGGCAACCATGCCGCCGGTGCAGGACTCCGCCAGTGCGACCGTTTTATTCAGCTGCCGCAGCAGCGCCACATCGCGGGAGGCAAGGCTTTCGCCTTCACAGCTATAACAATACACCCCCAGGGCTTCGGCAGCCTGCCCGACCACGGCATCCACCGCAGCCGGCGGCTCCCCCTGCAGACGCAGGCAAAGCCCCTCCGCCTGGGACGATAGCTCGGCCGTTACCCCGGCCGGCAATTCGGGCAGCCGCTGCCACACTGCTTCTTCGGTCAGATCAAATATACCCAGCTGCCGCTGGTAGACAGTCGGCTCCACTGCTGCTGCCCCCTTTCTGCCTGTTCTTTACCTGTAAGCCGAGCGCTAAAGTGTCCCGGTCAGATCGACTGCTGGCGAATCCCGGCAAGCGCCTCTGCCACCAGACCATCCACATCCAGCACAGCCTCCGCCGCTGCCACCTTATCCACCCGCGGCCGGGTGCAGGGGTGCCGCGGGGTGAAGACCGTACAGCAGTCCTCATACGGCTGGATCGAAATATCAAAGGTATCAATGCGCCGGGCTATGGTAACAATCTCCTCTTTGTCCATGCCGATCAGCGGGCGGAACACCGGCATCTCGGCCAGGGCATCGGTCACCGCCAGTGCCGGAATGGTCTGGCTGGCCACCTGCGCCACGCTCTCCCCGGTGATCAGCGCGCCGCAGCCCTGCTCGGCCGCCACGCGCTGGGCAATACGCAGCATGAAACAGCGCATGATCAGCGTGAAATATTCCTCCGGGCACGCGCGCCGGATCTCCTCCTGAATGTGCGTAAACGGCACAATGTGCAGGGTCATGTGGCCGGCATAGCGTCCCACCCGCTCCAGCAGACTGATCACCTTTTGCTCCGCCCGCTCACTGGTATAGGGCGGTGAGGCAAAGTGCACGGCCGTCAGCTCCACGCCGCGCTTGGCCATCATATAGGCGGCCACCGGCGAATCAATGCCGCCGGAGATCATGATGGCTGCCTTGCCGCCGGTGCCCACCGGCATGCCGCCGGCACCCGGCAACTGCCGGGCGTGCAAATACGCGCCAAAATCGCGGATCTCCACCGTGATCTGCAGATCCGGCTGGTGGACATCCACCTGCAGATGCGGAAAATGCTCCAGCACATAGCCGCCTACCTCCCGGCTGATCTCCGGCGAGGTCAGGGGAAACTGCTTATCCGATCGCTTGGATTCCACCTTGAAGGTGGCACAGTCCCGCAGGGTATCGCCAAAATACTCCACCGCCGCCTGCTGGATCGCCTCCAACGATTTTTCGGTTACACGCGCCCGCGAAAAGGCGGAAATGCCAAACACCCGCGAAACACAATCGCAGGCCTCGTCCAGATCCGCTGCAGCATTCTTCGGCTCAATATAGATCGTGGACTGCGCGCAGCGCACGGTAAACTCCCCCGCGCGGCGCAGACGGTATCGCAGATTGCGCATCAGCGCCTCTTCAAAGGTCCGGCGATTAAGCCCCTTAAGCGCCAGTTCGCCGTTTTTGATCAGCAGGATCTCCTGCGGGTGGTCAGTTGCAGATATCATCGGTTTTCTTCATCCTTATCACAGTTATATTGATGGCTCGGCCGCCGTCGGCTGCGGCTCGACCGGTTCGGCCGTGGTGGGTGGCTCGGTCGGCTCGGTCACAGTGGTCGGTGCAGCCTCCGTGGTCGGCGGCTCCGTTTGCACGGGCTGCGCAGTAGTCGGCGTATCCGGCGCGGTAGGCGTTGCCGTAGTCGGCTGCCGGCGGGGCACAGTGGTCACGCGCCGGCCGCGGGTTGTGGTGGTTGTAGCCGCAGTCGTTGATGCAGTGGTCTCCGGCAGCGTTGCTTCCGGTAGTGTCGTAACGGCAGTCGTGGTCACCGCCGTGGTCTGCTCCGGCAGGTGCCCATCGGTATAGTAGGGGTGCGGCGTCAGCCCCTGGCGTATATACCAGGCATAGGGCATGATCGCATCGGAATTTTTCACGATCTCCTGCGTGTTCACAGCCCCGTCGTCACCGTGGGAAACCCGGGCATAGACCGTCAGGCGGGCGTTCGGCAGCTTGGAAACGCTCTGCGGCGCATTGGTCGTGATGACCACCAGCGAGTCCTTCGCCGTCACCTCGACCGGATAATCAAACAGTGAGCGGGCGCGCACCGCCTCCACATACGCCATAAACTCCGCATCAGAGGAAAAGGCCATCCGCCGGGTATTGAAATAGTGCTCACCGGCGGCATCCTCATCCGTGAGCAGCACCGCAAACACCGCACAGCTTTCGGTGCGGAACAGCGTGCTTACCGACAGCGACGCGGCCGCCCGTGCCCGGTAAACGCTGCCGACCAGGGTACTCAATCCGGAAAGAGCGCCGCCAAAGGCCGTATCGCGGCCATAGATCACGCGCACCTTATCCTGCTGCCCCGCACCAACGGTGCAGCGGGCGTCAAAAAAAAGGCTGCCGCCCGCGGACGGACGCCCATCCACGCCGGCCGCCATATACTTCAGGTTATCGCCGGAATACATCAGCGGGCTATCAATGTGCAAAAAATCCTCTTCCGCAGAAGCGTGAAACTGCAGCCATCCGGCCACTTCCGGATTCTGCGCATACAGGGCGGCGTAAGCCGGCAGCGCACCAGAGGGCAGCGTCGCCGTATCGCCGCTGCTCCCGGAAAGAAAGCTGGCGGTGATCTGTGCGGCCCGGTGCTTCTCGATGGCCGGCTGCCACCAGACAGCCACCAGCATATAAATGCACCACGCCAGCAACACCGCCACCGCGATCCAGAACAGGCTCTTGCGCAGCCATTCCATCGGCTCGTCTCCACGGCGGAAGGCATTTCCACGGATAAAGCGGCCGATCGGCGAAAGCGCCCGCCGGCGCTCCGGCTCCGGCTCGCCGGCCAGAAAGACATCGGTGGTATCCTCATCCCCATCCTCCGGCTCCGGCAGCTCATCCGAGCCGAAAATCAGCCAATCACCGGCATCCGGCATATCCTCATCCGGCATATTCTCCTCGTCCGACGGCCCCTCCGCCGGCGGTATTTCATCAATATCCTGCAGAAAAAGGTAGCTGCTCAGATCCTCCGGAGGGACATAGGTCTCCGTCACGGGCTTATCGGCCGTTTTTTCATGCAGCTCCCGCAACAAGGAAGCCACCTGCTGCTCCGCATCCGGCTTGTTTTCCGGGTGCGGTGTATTCAAATCGCTCACGCCTCTCCCCTCCTCAGCGTCTGACAAGAGTTTCTGCCGCCTCCAGCAGCACCTTTATAAAGGACTCTATCTCCCGTATCGTGTTCTCATGATCCAGACTGACACGCAGCGCGCTGTCAATCTCCTCCGCCGGCAGCCCCATAGCGGTCAGCACCGGGCTCTTGGCCCCTTTTGCGCAGGCAGAGCCGCTGGAAACATAGATTTCCTGCTGCGCCAGATAGTGCAGCAGCGTCTCGCTGCGCAGGCCGGGCACCGACAGATGGATGATGTACGGCACGCCGCCCGCCGGCAGGTGGAACCGGATATCCGCCTGCCCCGCAAGCCCCTCCAGCAGCCGCTGCCGCAGCTGCTCGAAGTGTGGCTGCTGGGCGCTCCACGGCGGCACCAGCGAAGCCGCCGTACCGAAAGCGGCGATCAGCGGCGCCGCCTCTGTGCCGCACCGGATGCCGCCCTCCTGCTTGCCGCCGATATTGCGGGGCTGCACCCGCACTCCGCGGCGCAGATACAGCACGCCGCAGCCCTTGGGGCCATGCAGCTTGTGGGCGCTGGCGGAGAGAGAATCAAATCCCCAGCGCACCGCCTGCAGCGGCAGCTTGCCGGCGGCCTGCACCGCATCACAGTGGATGTGGGCGCCGGGCGCGGCGCGGCGGATGCCGGCCACCGCCTGCTCCAGCGGAAAGCGGGCACCGGTCTCGTTATTTACCAGCATCACCGCCACCAGCGCAGTATCCGGCCGGCAGGCCTGTACGATCTGCTGCGCAGTTATGCTGCCATCGGCGGCCGGCAGCAGACGGGTGATCTCATACCCCTGCTTTTCCAGGCGGTCACAGGCCGCGGCCACCGAGGAATGTTCAACCGCGGTGGTGACCACATGCCTTCCGCCGCGCGGATGTGCCGCCACACTGCCCAGCACGGCCAGATTATTGGCCTCTGTGCCGCCAGAGGTAAACACAAGACATTCCGGCGGCGCCCCCAGCAGCCGGCCGACTGCCTCACGCGCCTGCGCGATCTCGCGCTCCGCGCGGAACCCCAGCGTGTGCAGTGAGCTTGGATTGCCGTAGGTTTCCGTCATCATCTCATAGGCTTTATCCGCCGCCGCCCGGCACACGCGGGTGGTTGCGCTGTTATCCAGATACACTGCCGCCATTGTTTCCGCCGCTTCCCCTTTGCACAGAACTACACCGCTGATTATACACCATGCGGGCCGATATTGCAACCGTTTTCTGCAACCAAATACCGGCGCTCAGCCCTGCAGCCGCCGTGCCTCCAGGTAATTCTGCAGAATGACCGTCGCCGCCACGCTGTCCACAACCTGCTTGCGCTTTTTTCCCCGCACATCCGTCTCGTTCAGGTAGCCGATGGCGGTAACGGTGGTCATGCGTTCGTCCCACAGAGAAACCGGCAGCCCGGTCAGCTCCCGCAGCCGCTGTGCAAAGGCCTCGGCACGCCGGGCACTTTCGCCGCAGGTGCCGTCCATATTCAGCGGATGTCCGACCACCAGCTGCTCGGCACCCTGCTCCTGTGCGGCGGCCGCCACCCGCGCCGCCAGGCGCTCCGGGTTGTGCTCCTGCACCGTCCCCACCGGGGAGGCCAGGATCTCCCGCCGGTCACATACGGCCAAGCCGGTACGCGCGACCCCCAGATCCACCGCCATGATTTTCACTGCATCCACCGTCCTTTTTTTCAGTGTACCATATCCCTGGCAAAAAAGCAAACCCCGGCAGCCGGAAACCCCGCTGAAAAATGGAAAAAACGACAGTTTTTTCTGCCGTATCTCTTGCCATCCGCAAACAAGCTGTGCTATAATAGTTTCCGTTGTTGCGGCGCCCCTGCCGCAGCCGATAACTATTTACCCTATCTAACTTTTCAAGGAGTTGTTGCTCATGTCGTACATTGATCGTGTGCTGGACGGACTGAAAGCCCGTTACGGCGAACAGAAGGAATTTCTGCAGGCTGCCACCGAGGTGCTGCAGTCCCTGCGTCCGGTGATCGACGCCCACCCCGAATACGAGGCTGCCGGCCTGCTGGAGCGTCTGGTGGAGCCGGAGCGCGCCATCCTGTTCCGCGTACCGTGGGTGGATGATGCAGGCAAGGTGCAGGTCAACCGCGGCTTCCGTGTGCAGTTCAACAGCGCCATCG
>DJRT01000015.1:11656-45366 GCA_002437905.1 Ruminococcaceae bacterium UBA6353
TACAAGGGCGGTCTGCGTCTGCACCCCTCTGTCAACCTGGGCATCATCAAATTCCTCGGGTTCGAGCAGATCTTCAAGAACAGCCTGACCGGCCTGCCCATCGGCGGCGGCAAGGGCGGCAGCGATTTCGACCCCAAGGGCAAATCCGACCGCGAGATCATGGCCTTCTGCCAGAGCTTCATGACCGAGCTGTACCGGCACATCGGCGCCGATACGGATGTGCCCGCCGGTGATATTGGTGTCGGCGGCCGCGAGATCGGCTACCTGTTCGGCCAGTATAAGCGCCTGCGCAACCGCTATGAGGGTGTGCTGACCGGCAAAGGGCTCACCTACGGCGGTTCGCTGGCCCGTACGCAGGCCACCGGCTACGGCCTGGTCTACTTCACGGCAGAAATGCTGAAGGTCAAGGGCGACCCCCTGGCCGGCAAGACAGTTGTGGTCTCCGGCGCCGGCAATGTGGCCATTTATGCGGTGGAAAAAGCACAGCAGCTTGGTGCCAATGTGGTCACCGTCAGCGATTCCACCGGCTGGGTGTATGACAAGGATGGCATTGATCTGGCTGCCCTGAAGGAGATCAAGGAGGTCAAGCGTGCCCGCCTGACCGAATACAAGAACTACCGTCCGAACGCCGAATACCATGAGGGACGCGGCGTGTGGACCATCCCCTGTGATGTGGCGCTGCCCTGTGCCACGCAGAATGAGCTGCTGCTGGAGGACGCCGAGGTGCTGGTGAAGAACGGCGTGAAGTATGTAGCCGAGGGCGCCAATATGCCCACCACGCTGGAGGCTACCGCCTACCTGCAGGAGCACGGCGTTGCCTTTGCCCCCGGCAAGGCGGCCAACGCCGGCGGCGTTGCCACCTCCGCCCTGGAGATGAGCCAGAATTCCATGCGCCTGAGCTGGAGCTTCGACGAGGTAGATGCCAAGCTGCACGATATCATGGTTGGCATCCACAAGAACGCCTATGAAGCAGCCAAGGCCTACGGCCACGAAGGCGACTATGTCATGGGCGCAAACATCGCCGGCTTCCAGAAGGTTGCCGATGCCATGATGGCCCAGGGTGTTGTGTAAACCCCACAACCTTTACAGCTGACATTTGCCCTGCGGGTGCGCCAAACAGACGCGTGCGCCCGCAGGGCAATTTCGGTAGAAAGGAAAAATTGTTTCCCAAAACCGGAAAATATCCCGTTTTTCTTCTTGACAAAGCGGCGACGGGATGGTAGAATACTATCCGTCAGCTACACGGAGAGGTGTCCGAGCGGTTTAAGGAGCCGGTCTTGAAAACCGGTGACTCGAAAGAGCCAAGGGTTCGAATCCCTTCCTCTCCGCCACATTTTTCCGAAGCTGTCCACAATTTCATCGGATGGATCGGTCGGTCACCACGCCCGGTCTGTGCAACACGGAGAAGTACTCAAGTTGGTGACGAGGCGCCCCTGCTAAGGGCGTAGGTCGGGTAACCGGCGCGGGAGTTCGAGTCTCCCCTTCTCCGCCAGAAAAAGCACTTGCATTTGCAAGTGCTTTTTCAGTTCTATTCGCCTATGGCGAGTGTTATTGCTTCGCAGGGATATTCGGCTTCGCCGAGGGATATTGTCTGCGGCAGTTGTGTAGACAAAAAATCCACCGTAATTCCAGTGGAATTGCGGTGGATTTTTTCATGATTAGTATCAATCTTTTGGTATGTGTTTCTTCTGCAAGCCGAAATTCGAATAAAAAATCACTTAATTCTTAATTGTTCAAAGCGGTAACGCGGCTTTCCGATACTCTTTTTCCCATACTCGATCGCCTCCGTCGGGCAGTAACAGATACACGCCATACAATGCGTACAGTCCTTTCCCCACACGGGTTTTCCGTTATTGAGGCGAATGTTGTTCATCGGGCACCTCTTGGCGCATCCACCGCAACCGATACAGGCGTCGCTTGCCTGAAATGCCGAAGCTTTCACAAAGAAACGATAGAAGATCGGATTTACCGGGCCGCTCATAAAGCGATCATAGAGGGTATTTCGCGGCACAGAAAAACGCTGCCCTGCCTTGATATGGGTAATACCATCCACAATAGCCGATTCTGCTCTCTCAACAATTTTTTCGGCTTCCGCAATCTGCGGCGCGTTGAACATCGCAATATAGTTTTCCGGCATCAGGATCTGCGTAGTTCCCATATAACGCAGTTCCTTTTGTTTGGCAAGCCGACGGTTGTACTTTGCCGCATTTCCAATCTCGCCGCCGCAATCCATTACGAACCAAATGCGCTCCGCACCAACAAGCTTCGTTCCGGAAAGCCAACGGGAGACGATCCGCGGAATTCGCCACGCATAGGTCGGAGTGACAACGATCACATCACGCCCTGTCTGTATCGGTGAATTGTCATTTGCTTTGATTTTTTCATTCAGATCAATCACTTCATCTGGCAATGCTTCCGAAATCCGCCTTGCGATATAGCGGCTGTTGCCGGTTCCAGAAAAACAAAAAAGCATATTTCCCATTGCCTCCGTAAATTTCGCGCTGTCTGCTGCTTCGCGGATGTCATTTGACTCCGTAAAAAATGCCTCTTTTGAACGAGAGGTAAATTGGCAATCCCGAGGCAAAGTTCAAAAAGCCGCCAATGACGATCCATACCAGTTCGGATGAGACGCCTGTAATCACCATCTGCCATACGCCGATAATCGCCCCTGCTAATCCGGAATAAACCGTCATACCAAAGCTAAGATCCTTTTGCCGTTTTGTGGCCATTTCCTTTTCGTGTATTTTGTTCAGGTAAACAATATAGGCAACACCAAACAGGACAGCTGCCAAGGCAATGAGCGCCAGATAGTCCAATACATGATGAAAGCCGTTTCGGCAAAAGAAAAGAATGCCGGCGATCAGATGGAGGATCCAGCCAATATCATTGGCCAGCCCGAATACCAGAAATGGTATATCCGGCATCATAGCCGTATAGCGGACGCCCTGTTTTCCTTCCTGCTGGAGCTGTTGGATGTGTTTTTCGGTTGTTTTTCTTTTTTTATGCAGAATTTCTTTTATCGTACCCATAGGAAACCACATACCTTTCTCTGCTAACAGCCCAGTCAATCGCCTGATTGACGCGTTCAATGATTTCCCTGTAATTTTTTGTGATATCATTTTGAAGGTCGATCACGACCAATGCGCTGTTTTTCATCCCGCGTTTCCTCCATCGGCTCCGGTTTATCAAGCTCATTATAGCATATTGAGCCTAAAAAAGTCCACCATAATTCCGATAGAATTATGGTGGACCGATGGCGGAGAAGGAGGGATTCGAACCCTCGAACTGCGATTAACAGTTACACGATTTCCAATCGTGCGCCCTCGACCGGACTAGGCGACTTCTCCATACAACGCTATTCAAAAAATGTACGCTCTCTCAAGCGCTCAGTTATTATACTGAATTTCGTGCCGTTTGTCAAGGCATATATGCAATATTTTTCCGTCATCATCCAAAAAATCTGAAAACCCGCCGGAAAAACCGGCGGGCTTTTCGCTCACTTTTTCTTAATTTCCTGCCAATACGCTGCAAAGGATTGCTCCATCTTATTATCCCCCGGCGTATAGTACACGGTGCCGCGCAAAGCATCCGGCAGATACTGCTGCTGCACCCAATGCCCCGGAAAGCTGTGCGGATACTGATAAAACTGCCCCTTTTTCTCCACCTCGGCACCATCGTAGTGCTTATTCTGCAGCTGCCGCGGGATTGGGCCGCTCTTGCCGGCCTGCACATCTGCCATGGCAGCATTGATCGCGTTATACGCCGCATTCGACTTCGGCGCCTGACACACCAGCACCACCGCGTCCGCCAGCGGAATACGCGCCTCCGGCAGACCCACCTGCTGGGCAATATCCACCGCCGCCTTGACGATCGGCAGGATCTGCGGATAGGCCAGCCCGACATCCTCGCTGGCGCATACCATCAGCCGGCGGCAGGCCGAGGGAAGATCGCCGGCCTCCAGCAGACGGGCAAGGTAATGCAGCGCCGCATCCGGATCCGAGCCGCGCATGGATTTCTGGTACGCCGAAACGATATCGTAGTGCTCATCCCCCGCCCGGTCGTACCGCATGGCACTGCGCTGCGCCAGCTGCCCGGCCGTCTGCGGTGTTACTGTGATGTTTCCCTCGTCATCCACCTCACCGGCCAGCACACACAGCTCCACGGCATTCAGCGCCTTGCGCACATCCCCGCCGCAGGCGCGGGCGATCTGCGCACACACGCCCTCCCCGACCGTAATATGCACGCTGCGCTCCTTTTCCAGCAGCTGAAATGCCCGCAAAACCGCTTTCTCCACCTCTTCCGGCTCCACGGCCTTAAATTCAAACACGGTGGAACGGCTGAGGATGGCATTGTACACATAAAAATACGGATTTTCCGTTGTGGAGGCGATCAGCGTAATGCGCCCATTCTCGATAAACTCCAGCAGGGTCTGCTGCTGCCGCTTATTGAAATATTGGATCTCATCCAGATACAGCAGCACGCCATTGACCGCCGACAGCGTGTCCAGCTCCTCCACCACCGCCTTGATATCGGCGGTGCTGGCCGTTGTACCATTGAGCTTATGTAGGCGCATGTCCGCCCGCTCGGCAATGATCCGCGCCACGGTGGTCTTGCCAACACCGGAGGGGCCGTAAAAAATCAGGTTGGGGATATTGCCGGAATCGAGGATCCGGCGCAGCGCCTTCCCCTCGCCCAAAATATGCTTCTGCCCGACCACCTCATCCAGCGATGCCGGCCGGATACGGTCTGCCAGAGGTGCCGCCATAGGCCATACCTCCCTCTATCAAGTCAATGGGTCAACATTGCCATGATACTGCAAAACAGCCGTTTTGTCAAGAATGTTTGTTCGGTGCTATCTTAAACACTTCTTAAGGTGCCCTCACTTGTATCTTAAGGAACATGCGGCTATACTGATACTGAAAATTGACAGCCGGTCGGCCATGTGGTATCCTGTAAGGCAGGAAATCCCCCTGTATATTCTGTATAAGGAGATACGACTGCATGAACAAAAAAGACCGTGCCCTGCAAGCCATTGAGGCACTGAAAAAGCTTTACCCGGACGCCGTGTGCTCCCTGCGCTCCGATAATCCGCTGCAGCTGCTGATCGCCACGCGCCTGTCTGCCCAATGCACCGATGCGCGCGTAAACCTGGTCACACCGGCGCTGTTCGCACAGTTTCCGACGCTGGAGGCCTTTGCCGAGGCCACGCCGGAACAGGTGGGCGAATATATCCATTCCTGCGGCCTGTACAAAACCAAGGCGCGGGACATCGTCGCCATGTGCACTATGCTGCGAGATACCTACGGCGGCGCGATCCCCGACACGGTGGAGGAACTGATCAAGCTGCCCGGCGTTGGCCGCAAGACCGCCAACCTGGTCTGCGGCGATGTATACGGAAAGCCCGCCGTGGTCGCGGATACCCATTGCATCCGCATCAGCGGCAGGCTTGGCCTGACCGACGGAACCAAGGACCCCTACAAAGTGGAGCTGCAGCTGAAAAAGCTGCTGCCGCCGGAGGAAAGCAACGCCTTTTGCCACCGGCTGGTGCTGTTCGGGCGGGATATCTGCTGCGCCCGCGCCCCCCACTGTGCCGATTGTCCGCTGGCTGAAGCATGTCCCGGGAAGGCAAAGCTGTAAAGTATATGCGCTTTACGCAGAACGGTGCAGCCGCGCTGCCAGCACACGGTAGCACAGCCGGTACAACGGGCAGGCCGCGGCGCTGAGCACCAACCAGAACAACGAATACAGCAGACACACCTGCCCCTTGATATTGAACCGCATCCCGCTGTAATCCCACACCCCCAGCCGCAGCCATAAATTCAGGATGCTGCCGCTGACCAGCTCCACCGCTGTGATCGCCGCTGCACAGGCCGTACAGCGCAGAGCCATCGGCCGCCCCTGCAGGCGGCGGTGGATGCACCCGATCAGCTCAAAGCAGACGCCACCCACCAGAAACATGCTCCAGTGGGTACGCCCCCGCCAAAGCAGCTCGATCATGTTATATCCCAGGCCGCCGACAGCGGTCAGTTCGGCATGCAGCTCCAGTTCCCGCAGCCCTTTCATAGCGCATCCGCTCCCCTTTTTTGCGTTTTCTCACGGCTTAGCGTGACCGACGCGGGGGAAGAATATACACAAACCGTAAAGGAGAAAAATCCATGCTTGAGGTACGCAATCTGACGAAGGTCTACCGCCCGAAAAAAGGGCAGCCCGTGACGGCAATTGACGATGTTTCCCTGCGCTTTCCGGCAACGGGCATGGTCTTTCTGCTGGGCAAATCCGGCAGCGGAAAATCCACGCTGCTCAATCTGCTTGGCGGGCTTGACCGGTACGATGACGGCGAAATTCGGATCAACGGCGTTTCTTCCAAAAGCTTCCGGCAGCAGCATTTCGACTCATACCGCAACACCTATGTCGGTTTCATTTTCCAGGAATACAATATTCTGGAGGAATTCACCGTTGGCGCCAATATCGCGCTGGCCATTGAGCTGCAGGGGCGCAAGGCAACCGATGCCCAAATCAACGCCATCCTGCATGAGGTGGACCTGGACGGCTACGGCAACCGCCGGCCAAACGAGCTTTCCGGCGGGCAAAAACAGCGGGTGGCCATTGCCCGCGCGCTGGTCAAGCAGCCGCGCATCATTATGGCGGACGAACCAACGGGCGCACTGGACTCCAACACTGGCCGACAGATCTTCGATACGCTGAAAAAGCTTTCGGCCGAACGGCTGGTGATCGTGGTCTCCCACGACCGGGAATTTGCCGAAAACTACGCTGACCGCATCATTGAGCTGGCCGACGGTCATGTGATCAGTGACCTGACCTACACCGATGCAGCCGAGGAGACGAAACCCGGCCTGACCTATGCCGGAGACACGGTGCATATCGCCGGCGGCTACCACCTGACAGAGGAGGACCGCGAGGCGATCAACCGCTATATCGACGCCCGGCAGACCGGCACAGAGCTGCGCATCGGCTCCGCCACCGCCAAAAGGGGCACCCCCACCGACCAGGAGGCTATTCCGGCCGGTGACGGCAGCTTCTCCCCCATCCGCTCCCGCCTGCCCATGCGCAGCGCCGTGCGGATCGGCGCCAGCAGCCTCAAGCACAAGCGCATCCGGCTGGTGATCACCATTCTGCTCTCCTGCATTTCCTTTGGGCTGTTCGGGCTGGCCGATACCTTTGGCTCCTACAATCATATCCGCGCCTGCACCGATTCACTGCTGGACAGCGGTATCGGCTACGCCTCTGTCGGCAAGGAGCGCAGCGACAATGCCGAAAGCACCTATTTCTACGGCGGCTACCACATCAGTGAGCAGGACATTGCCGCCATCCACGAAAACACCGGCGTGCAGATGCAGGGGGTGTACGCACCCTCAGGCTGGGATCTCAGCCTTTCCGGCCGGCTGTCGCCATCGGAAGACTTCGACACCTGGCAGAGCGCCGTGCTGGCCTCCGGCTTTAACGGGCTGACGGAAATGGACAATGACGCCCTGCAGCGCTTCGGCTACGAGCTGATCGCCGGCCGGCTGCCGGACGGCGGCCAGCCGGAGCTGGCTATAACCGCCTATGTGGCCGAAAGCTTCGTGCGGATGAATTACGCCGACGACGACGGCAAGGCCGTGAAGATTGCCGCAGCCGCCGACATGGTGGGCAAAAAGCTGAACCTCGGCGGCAGGGACTACACCGTGACCGGTGTAGTGGATACCCACTTTGACCTTTCCCGCTACCAGATCCTGACCGAAAAGACGGATAACACCCTCAGCACCGCCCAGCGTCTGGTACGCTATGCCCTGCAGTCGGAGCTGGATTATGCAACCTCCTCCAGCCTGCATTGCACCGCCTTCGTCGGCAGCGGGCACATCCGGGGGATCGCGGCAGAGGCCACCACCCTGCAGAGGCTGCAGCACCGCTATTTGTACTTCATCGGCCAGAACGACTGTGTGCTGGATCCTGCCTATATCGGCACGCTGGCCGACCTGAACAAAGCCAGCATCGTCTGGCTGGACGGCAATCCCCGCACGGCTCTCGGCGAAAAGGAGCTGGTCATCACCACCGATCTGCTGAATGACCGCGCGCAAACAAAGCAGGACACCGATGGCGAACCGGTTGACGCGACATCCTCCGCCGAGGAAACGACCGCCGCCGTCAGAGCCTGGCTGCAAACGGCTGGCAGCCTCAGGGAGGAAAGTCCCCGCGCCGAGGACGATGAGAACAACCCCATTGACGGCTATACCATTGTGGGCTATATTAGCCCGCAGGACGCTGAAGCATATCATCTGCAAAGCGCGGTCATCACCGCCCAGTCCCTGCGGGACTATCTGCTGAACGGCGACGAGGGACTGTACGATTTTGCCGTTGGTCCCATGCCCACCGAGCGCACCGCCGTGCATCAGCTGGTCAGCTACTGCTACACCGCGCGGGACAATACCCAGTTTGCCCTGCAGAGCGCTGTTACCTATGAGCTGGATGTCATCAATACCATGCTGGAGACCCTATCCACCGTATTTTTGTATATCGGCATTGGCTTTGCGGTATTTGCAGCCATCATGCTGGCGAACTTTATCTCCACCAGCATTGCCTATAAGAAACAGGAGATCGGTATTCTGCGCGCCATCGGCTCCCGCAGCAATGATGTGTTCCGGATCTTCTTCTCGGAAAGCTTCATCATCGCCGCCATCAATTTCCTGCTTTCTGCCATCGGTGTGGGCGTTGTCACCGGCGTGATCAACCGCTATATCCGGTCGGAGCTGAATGTACTGGTTACCGTGCTGCACTTTGGCGGGCGGCAGATCCTGCTGCTGCTGGCCGTCAGCCTGGCGGTGGCGGCACTGGCCAGCTTCTTCCCGGTGCGGCACATTGCCGCCAAGCGGCCGATCGACGCCATCCGCGACCGCTGAGGATTGATAGGGCAAAATATGCCTTGACTTCCCAAAAAATGAATGCTATAATGCGCACAGCAGGCGTCGCCTGCTGTGCGCATTGCATTAAGAGGCACACGAATAGACCGCTCGGACAAAAAGGACAAGGTGAACAAGAATGATCGAAAAATTCCAGGGGTCGGAGTACATCATGCACCGCTATGCAGGCAATCCCCTGCTGACAGTGGACGATTTCCCCATTCCGGCGCAGGCAGTATTCAACTGCGGACAAACGATGTACCAGGGCAAGACGGTACTGCTGATCGCCGCCTTCTACAAGGAAAGCCACCACGGCAGCATGACCGGCATCCATGTGGCTATGAGCGATGACGGTATCCATTTTACCATTGAAAAAGAGCCGCTCTGCTCCAAGCGCGACTGGGCAGGCGAGTGCCCCGGCAACTTTGATTGCTGGGTGATCGACCCGCGCGTGACCAAGATCGGCGATACCTATTACATTATCCGGCCGGCGCAAACAGTGGATTCCGGCCCCGCCGCCGTACTGGAAAAAACAACCGACTTCAAGACCTGCGAATTTGTCAGCTGCGTCGCTCTGCCGTCCAACCGTGTGCCCAGCCTGTTCCCGGAGAAGATCGGCGACTATTATGTCCGGCTGGATCGCCCGTACAATCTTCACTCAGAGGAAGAGCCGGAGTGCATCCCCGATACCGATAAGCTGCGTGCCGGCATGTGGATATCCTACTCGCCCGATCTGATTTTCTGGGGCAAGCACAAGCCGCTGATCTATCCCGAAGCGCTCCCCTATGCCAACTGGAAGATGGGGCCGACCCCGCCGGTGAAGACCAAGGACGGCTGGCTGGAGATCATCCATGGCGTGTATAAGGAGAATGGTGAATTCTGCTATTCCATTGGCGCCATGCTGCTGGATCTGCAAGATCCCAGTAAGATCCTCGGCGTGCTGCCGCACTGGATCCTGACCCCCAGCGCCCCCTATGAGCAAGAGGGGCGCGTAAAGAATGTGGTATTCCCCTGCGGCTGCATTGCCGATGAGCAGACCGATACCCTGCGCATCTATTACGGTGCCGCAGACACCTGCATCGGCCTTGCACAGGGCAGTCTGCGCGAGCTGGTGGAAGCCTGTAAAAACGCCGGGTACAGCGCCGGCAAATAATTTATCCATAAAAAAGCAGCCACGGCCGGTCATTGATGACCGGCCGTGGCGTTTTTCACAGGAGAAAGCCATCGGCAGTACCGGAAGCTTTCCGGCACAAAATTTTTCCGCACAGAGGAGACCTCTGCGCGGAAAAAACCTTTTCAGAATACGAAACGCTGCTGCACACGGTAGCTGACCAAAAACAGGCAGGCATCCACCAGCCCCTTGAGCAGAGTTTTCGGCAGCGGAAGCGCCAACCGCAGCAGATACACCAGCAGCGCACTAGTCAGCAGCTGGCAGATACACAGCAGATAGTACCGCCACAGCGTCGCCCCGAAAGCACGGCCGGAATGAAAAACCATCCGCCGATTAAGCCAGAAATTGCACAGGGAGGAACCGACACGGGCAGCCGCCGTGGCGGCAAAAATCTGCCCGGCCTGCGGCAGGGAGCCGAACACATACCGGTTGAGCAGCGCAAACAGCAGCAGATCCAAGCCAAAGCACAACAGGCTGCACCCGGCAAACCGCAAAAAGTGCCGCACGATTAGCCAGTAAATGCGCACACTGTCCCGCACCGGGCGGAAGTGGCTGGTCTGGTTGTCCTCGATGTAGACTGTTTCGATCGGCAGTTCGGTATACGGCAGCTTTTTCTGCCGGAATTCCAGCAGCATATTGGTCTCGTACTCAAAGCGCTCCCCCGGCACCGCGCAAAAATCCGCCAGCAACACGCGCGGAATCGCCCGCAGACCGGTCTGTGTATCACGGATGCGCAAACCGCACAGCAGGCGAAAGACAAGGCTGGTCGTCCGGTTGCCGAAACGGCTGCGGGGCGGCACCTCCGGCCGGTCAAAGTCCCGTGCACCGAGATACACACGGCTGTTATCCGTTTCCAGCGCCCTGGCCAGAGCCAGCACATCGGCCGGGCGGTGCTGGCCGTCGCCGTCCACCGTCACCACGCCAAGGCTGTCCGGGCGATTTTCCAGCACATAGGCGAAGGCCGTTTTCAGGGCCCGCCCCTTCCCGCGGTTGACCGGATGGGTCAGCACCGTGACCCCAGGAAGCTGCGCAAGCGCCATGAACGGCGCCGTATGGGCGGCGTCGCTGCCGTCATTGATCAGCAGGATGTCGTCAAACCCGACGGCCTGCAGCCCCTCCACCACCTTCCGGAGCTTTTCGTCCGGATCAAGGGAGGGAATGATCGCTGTGATCCGCATAGTTTTATCCGTCCTTTATTTCCCCTCATATACTCCCGACACTCAGTGCAGGATAGCCAAAATATACTGCACCATAGCAAACAGGAACAGCAGCAAAAAGGCGATTGACCAGATCAGGGTCAGACGCCGGCGGTTCTGCCGGGCCTTGGAAAAATAATCCCCCGACAGGAAGGCAAAAAACATGGCCGTGATGGCGTAAATGCCGCTATCCTGCTCATCCCCCCAAATCAGGTGGAGAATAACAAATACAAAAAATACCACAGAAAGCGCGGCCGGGCCCCATCCCCGCTGTTCGGCCGGCGGCTTGTCCGGCTGCTTTTTTACCGTCGCCGGCTGCCTTTTCTCTTCCTCTTTATCTGTCTGCGTTTGCTGCATAGTGCCTGCACCAGCCTTTTATCTAAAAAATTTCTGTTTTATCAGTATAGCACGAAACGCACGCCCCCGCAACCGGAAAATTTATTCCACCGTCAGGTAGGGGCTCCATTTTTCGTACCGCTTATCGGCGACCCCCTCGATCTCCTTGAGCTGCTCCAGGGAGGAAAAGCCGCCATGGCTTTCGCGGTAGGCGATAATGCGCTCGGCATAGGTATTGCCGATCCCCTTGATCGTCATAAGCTGCTCCTTGGTGGCGGTGTTCAGGTTGATCTTTTCGCCGGGGGCAACCTCCTCCGGTGCCTTTGTGACCGTTGTACGGGCGGCTGTCGTATCAATCGTCCGTTCCGTTACGGAGGGCACAGAAACCGTCCCGGTGGTCGTCACCCCCACAGCCGGCGATACAGTCGTCGTTCCGGCTGCATCGGGCTGTGAGTCGGCAGCCGGAGCAGCTGGCAGGTCGGCGGTGCTCTCCTGCCCGGCAGCATCACGGATCACCAGCGAGTCTGTAGGCGCATACAGCGCCGAATATGGATGGGAGCGGCCAAGCTCCAAAAATGCTATGGCGGTCACCAGCAGCGCGGCACTCCAGATCAGCCGCTCCGCCGTGATCACCCGCCGCAGCCTATTCAGCAGCGTTCTGAATTTCATCATAAGCTTCCCGTATCGTTTTTACCCCGACGATCTCGATATCCGCACGGGGGGTAATGGATTTTAGATTATGGTACGGCAGAATGACCCGCCTGAAGCCGAGGCGAGCCGCCTCGCCCACGCGCAGCTCAGCATTGGATACCGATCGGATCTCGCCGGTCAGGCCGATCTCGCCAAAGGCGACATTGCCCGCCGGGATAACCGTATCCTTCAGCCCGGAGATCAGCGCCAGCGCCACCGGCAGATCCACTGCCGGCTCATCCAGCCACAGACCGCCCACAATATTCACATAGGTATCCAGATTGGAGAAGAAATACCCGGCGCGTTTTTCCAGCACCGCCAGCAGCAGCGAAAGGCGGTTGTAATCAAAGCCCGTGGCCATACGGCGCGGATTGCCGAAGCCGGTAGGCGACACCAGCCCCTGCACCTCTGCCAGCATTGGGCGGGAACCCTCCACCGTGCAGGCCACGCAGGCGCCGCTGACATTCAGCGGCCGCCCGGAAAGCAGCATCATAGAGGGATTTTCTACCTCCGCAAGGCCGGTCTCCCCCATCTCAAATACACCGATCTCGTTTGTTGAGCCATAGCGGTTTTTTACACACCGCAGCAGCCGGTAGCTGGAATGGCGGTCACCCTCAAAATACAGCACACAGTCCACAATGTGCTCCATCACCTTCGGGCCGGCAATGGCGCCGTCCTTATTCACATGCCCCACAATAAAGGTCGGCGTCCCCAGCCGCTTGACCGTGCGCATGATCGCCGCCGTACACTCGCGCACCTGCATCACGCTGCCGGCCGCCGAGGCCACCGCGGCCAGACTCATCGTTTGTATGGAGTCAACAATCAGGATATCCGGCTGCTCATCCGCCACTGCCTGCAGAACGGTATCCATATCGTTCTCACACAGGACATACAGCTTGTCCGTGGTCACCTGCAGGCGATCCGCCCGCAGCTTGATCTGCCCCTCGGACTCCTCGCCGGAAACATAGAGGATCTTCAGCTGCTTGCCCAGGTGGGCGCAGATCTGCAGCAGCAGGGTGGATTTACCAATGCCCGGATCACCGCCAATCAGCATCAGCGCCCCGCGCACGATACCACCGCCAAGCACGCGGTCAAGCTCCTTGAGACCGGTATGATAGCGCTGCTGGTCGCCCTGACGGATATCGGTCATGCGCTGCACCACCGCATGGCGCACAGCACCGCCGGCCGCCGGGCGCACCTGCACCTGCTCCTCCACGGTATTCCATTCCCCGCAAGCCGTGCAGCGCCCCTGCCACTTGCCGTATTCGGCACCGCAGGCCGTGCAGACATAGGTCACCTTTTGCTTGGATGGCATGGTGCTTTACACTCCTTTGCTTTGTTTGCCGGCGGCCCTATTCCTGTGCCGTCGCCTGATACTGCCAATAGCCGCCAAATACCGCACAGGCAAGCCGCTGGCAGTATTCCGGCGTTTTCAGCTTTTCCCGCTCCTGCGGGTTGGAAAGAAAACCGCACTCGACCAGAATGGCCGGGCTGGTGGTATGATGCAGCAGAAAAATGCCATCGGTCGCCTTCTTCAGCTCCCGCGTGTTGTCCGGCTGCGTTTGCCGGATCAGCTGTTCCCGTACCGCTGTGGCCAGAGCAAAGCTTTCCGGCCGACTGCCGGAATAGAACACCTGCGCACCGCTGTATTTCGGCACGCTGAAATGATTTTGGTGAATGGAGATGACCAGGCCGGCCTGGTTATACAGGGTCAGCCGGTTGTGCATATCGCTCACTTTCATCTGCCGGGTGCCGGAGGAGCCGGCATCGTATATGGAAACATCGGTATCCCGCGTCATCTGCACAGGATAGCCCCACAGGCGGAAAAAGTCCCGCAGATCCAGCGCAACAGCCAGATTGATGGTTTTCTCCAGGGTGCCGTCGGCGGCGGCAGCTCCGCCATCCTCTCCGCCGTGGCCCGGATCCAGCAGGATCACTGCCGGCTGCCGGTCAGCAACGGCCGGCCGGATGACCCCCGGCTGCCACAGCAGCGCCACCGCCACCGCAAGCGCCAAGGCCAGCACCGCCAGACCGCTGACAGTCAATAGTCGTTTCTTTCCCGCATTCACCCGCACTCACCTCATGCTATCCTATGAGCAGGAGCGGCGCGGATATGCACGGTTTTCTCAGATCTCCGTATCCTTCGGCGGTTTATCTGCCCGCTTGGCAAAGGTCATGAACTCACCAAAGGAGAACTGCTGATACCCCAGCCGATAGGCAGCGCCGCACACCGCCGGCACAAACAGCAGCGGCAGCGCAACGGCCAGCATCTGCAGCCAGGAGAGCGAAGCGGGATCCATGGTGGTGCCGGTGACTGCATTGATATACGGCATATAGGGCAGATTGACAAAGCGGTACAGCGCCAGGTATCCCTGCGGCATTCCGCCGCATTTGGCCACCACCAGCAGCAGATAGAACAGGATAGCCGGCACATCCGCCAGCAAGCCAACCTTAACGCCGCGCCACAGATCCCGCTGCCGCTTGCCGCAGGCCACCAGGTTTTCATCGTGGCTGCCTACCTTCCACAGCCGGTCGTATGGGAAGCTGGCCAGAATAAACAGCATCACGACCGAGCTGATGATCGCCAGCCCGCGCTGGGCTCCGGCCGTCAGCTGCTTGATGGGCGTGCTTTTCTGCCCATCCTCCAGCTCCGGCTCCGTCTGTGGGCCCTCCTCCGCCGTGTAATAATGCTCGGCAATCTGCACCGCATTGCCGGCCTCATCCTTGCCGGTGATCCGGTAGCCGATCTGCTCGGAGAAAAAGGCGGTGGTGATGACATACAGCGATACATACACAATAATACACATCAGTGTGGCCGCCACGATACGCCCCCAGGTCTTCAGGGCAAGCTTACAGTCGCGTTTGAGTTGTTTTTTCAAGATCGGCACCTCACTTATTCAAGCGGCTCCCCCGCCTCAATGGCATTGATCATATCAATGCGGGTCTGGTGGCGGCCGCCCTCAAAGGGCGTATCCAAAAATTCCGCCACGATCATCTTGGCCAGCTCCACGCCGATCACCCGCGCGCCAAGCGCCAGCATATTGGCGTCATTATGGGCACGGGTCATCCGGGCGGAATACGGGTCGCCGCACAGCGCACAGCGGATCCCCTTCACCTTGTTGGCCGCCAGCGACATCCCAATGCCGGTGCCGCAGATCACGATGCCGCGGTCACACTCGCCGCCGGCCACCGCCTGCGCAGCGCGGCAGGCATAAACGGGGTAATGGCAGCTTTCCGCTGTGTAGGTGCCGAAATCCTTATATTCCAGCCCGCGCTCCTCCAGAAGCTTTTCGATCTCCGCCTTCAGCTCCAGTGCCGAATGGTCACATGCAATAGCAATCATAAAAGTTTACCTCCCGAAAATGGTTTTTTCAAACGATCAGGCCACCATTGGGTGCAAGCACCTGCCCGGTGATAAAGGCTGCCGCATCCGACAGCAAAAAGGCCACAGCCGCCGCCACATCCGCTGGTGTCCCCAGCCGCATCAGCGGCGTCTCTTCGGCCAGCTGCTGCCGCACAGCGGCGTCAAAGCCGGCCATCATTTCCGTATCAATCACGCCCGGTGCCACGCAGTTCACCCGTATGCCGGACGGCCCAACCTCCTTGGCCAGGGCTTTTGTCAGGCCGATCAACCCCGCCTTGGCCGCAGAGTAGTGCACCTCGCAGGAGCCGCCCACCTGCCCCCACATGGAGGCAATATTGACAATGGCACCGCTGTGCCGGCGCAGCATCTCCGGCAGCAGCACCCGGCAGGTATTAAAGGCACCGGTCAGGTGCACATCCAGCATCCGCTGCCACTGCGCCGGCGTCAGCTCGGTGAACAGCCGCTGCTCAGCAAATCCGGCGTTGTTCACCAGTGCCGTTACCTGCCCAAGGGTGGCGGCGATATCCGCCGCCATCCGCTCCACTGCCGCATAGTCCGCCACATCGGCATAGTACAGGCCGCAGCAGGCGCCCTCCGCCTGCAGCTGGCTGTAAAGCTCTTCAGCTTGTCGGCTCTCGCGGCGGCAATTCAGTGCCACGGCATAGCCGTCCGCTGCCAGCCACTCGGCAATTGCGCGGCCGATCCCGCGGGAGGATCCTGTGACCAGCGCCACACGCTTTGTTTTCACAGCTCCAGTGTCAGCTCCTTGCCGCTTTTTTCGTACTTGATAAATTCCACGCCGGTCATGCGGAACATCATCTTTGAGGCCAGCACAGAATCGCTTTCGCTGTACTTATCGCACAGATAGACCACCCGCTTGATGCCGGATTGGATCAGCGCCTTGGCGCACTCATTACAGGGAAACAGGGTGGTATAGATCGTGGCCCCCTGCAGGCTGCCGCCAGAATAATTCAGGATGGCGTTCAGCTCGGCATGGCACACATACAGATATTTGGTGTTCTGCGGTTCCCCCACACGCGCCCAGGGCATCACCTCATCGGCACAGCCGGTAGGCATGCCGTTATAGCCGACCGAAAGGATCTTCTTATCCTGCCCAACGATGCAGGCGCCCACCTGCGTACCGGGGTCCTTGCTGCGTTCGGCCGACAGCAGAGCAATCCCCATAAAATAGGCATCCCAGCTCAAATGATCGGTTCTTTGGTCCATATTTCTGCCTCCTTTTGTATCCGGGCCGGCAGCTGTGCTGCATACAGGCGGAAAGCGCTTGGCAGCGCATAGCTTGCCTGCAGCTGCTCCAGCGTCACGGCTGCATAGTCCGCCGGCAGCTCCTCCCCCGGCGGCAGGGTCAACCGGTACAGCTTACCGGTCATATGCCACTCCACATGCGAAAAAATGTGCTTGCCTGCCGGCAGGATCTCCGGCAGCGGCTGTACAGGCAGGGTCTCCGGCAATACCGGCTGCCCCTCCATGGCATTCGGCAGCTCCCACAGCCCGGCCAGCAGGCCGCTGGGCGGCCGCCGGTGCAGCAGCACACGCGGCACTTCTCCGGGCAGCAGCACCACGGCCACCTGCCGCTGCTCTATGCGGCGGGGTTTGCGCCTGGCGCGCACCGGCAGCAGGTCTGTCAGGCCGCCGGCACAGGCGGCACAGAACGGCTGCCACGGGCAGCCGTCACAGGCAGGGGCGGCCTTGGGCAGGCACACAGTCTCGCCCAGCTCCATCAGCGCCTGGTTGAAACGGCCGGGCTGCTGCGGCGGCAGCATTTCCCGGGCAATAGCCGCAAAGTGCGCCTTGGCGCCGGCAGAAAGCACATCCGTGCTGTCCCCTGTCAGGCGGGCAAGCACCCGCATCACATTGCCATCCACCGCCGGCACTGCCTGCCCGAAAGCAATGGAGGCAATGGCGCCAGCCGTATACTCCCCGATGCCGGGCAGCTTCAGCAGTGCGGCATAGTCCGCCGGCAGCTCACCGCCGGTTTCGCGGCAAAGCTGCTGCGCCGCCTTTTGCAGGTTGCGGGCACGGCTGTAATAGCCAAGTCCCTCCCACAGCTTCAGCAGCTGATCAGTCGGCACAGCCGCCAGCGCAGCCACATCCGGCAGCGCGCGCATAAACCGTTCATAGTATGGCAGCACCGCCTCAATGCGCGTCTGCTGCAGCATGATCTCCGACACCCACACCCGGTACGGGGTTGGCTGCTGCCGCCACGGCAGCGGCCGGAAATGGGTGGAATACCACGCAAGCAGCCTTTCGGCTGCAGCGGCGGCAAGCTCCGTTTTCTGTGGTTGCATAAGCTCTCCGTTTCTGTCCGGCGGGCGGGCAGAGCGCCCGCATTGCCAATGCCGGAAAAAGCACAAAGCCGCCTTTACCGGAAACAGGCTGGCAAAGGCGGCAAGGGTCGATTATTTTGTGCCGAAGATCCGGTCACCGGCATCGCCAAGGCCGGGAACGATGTACCCGTTCTCGTTCAGGTGCAGGTCCTCTGCGGCGCAGTACACCTTCACATCCGGATGCTTCTCCGTCAGCACCTTCAGGCCCTCCGGAGCAGCAATGATGCACATAAACTTGATGCTGCGGGGGTGGCGGGTCTTGATCTGATCAATCGCGTCCACGGCCGAGCCGCCGGTGGCCAGCATGGGATCCAGCACGATCACATCGCGCTCCTCGATATCATGCGGCAGCTTGCAATAGTAGGGGTGCGGAATAAGCGTCTCCTCGTCCCGGTACATACCAATGTGTCCCACACGGGCGGAGGGGATCAGCTCCAGAGCGCCATCCACCATACCCAGGCCGGCGCGCAGGATCGGCACAAACGCCAGCTTGCGGCCGGCGATCACCTTGCTCTTTGCGGTGGTGATCGGCGTCTCCACAGCCACCTCTTCCACGGGCAGATCGCGGGTCGCCTCGTACACCATCAGCTCGGTGATCTCTTTGATCAGCTCACGGAACTGCTTGGAGCTGGTGTCCTTGTTGCGCAGCAGCGTTACCTTGTGCTGGATCAGGGGATGATCCGCGATAAAGGGATTGGACTGAGTAGCCATAATTTTCATACCTCCATTTATTCCATGCGCGAACGCATTGTTGACAAACACTCACGGCTGCGGGCGGTCTGCTGCGGCCTGGCGGGCGCGCAGCTCCCGCTCGGCCTGCGGCAGACGCAGATACAGCGGCAAAAGCGCCGCCGCCTCCACGGTCTCCCCCGCTGCCAGCCGCTCAGCGGCCACCGCCGCCACGCCGGCCGCAGACTGGAAACGCAGCCCTGCCGGCGCCAAAAACAGATGCGGCACAACATCTTTCAGTGCATTATAACACATTTCGCTGCCATCGCCAACCAAAATCACGGATTTTTTTTGCGAAAGCAGCCGATTTTTCACATTTTCGATCGGCACAGCCTCATCCGGCGTCTGCCGGCACTGCGTGCCATCGGCATTCTGGGTAAAAGCCGCGGTATACACCTGCCCGCAGCGGGCATCCATCACGCAGCAGATCAGTCCCTCAAACGGCAGCCCGGCCAGTGGCCGCGCCATTGCCTCCAGGGTCGATACGGCCACACATGGCTTGTTTTCTGCAAAGGCAAGTCCCTTTACAGCAGCCACGCCGATGCGCACACCGGTAAAGGAGCCGGGACCGTGGCTGACCGCCAGCGCATCAATCTGCTGCATCGTCAGACCGGCCGTTTCCAGGGCGTTCTGCACCATGGGCATCAGCGTCTGGCTGTGGGTGCGCGCCGTGTGGGAATAATATGTGGCCAGCAGGCGGCCATCCCGCCAAACGGCGCAGGACACCGGTGCAGCAGAAGTATCAATCGCCAATAGCGTTGTCATGGTCATGTCACTCTCTTTCGATCCTACGGGTATGCTCGTCCACCGCCGTCAAGTGCAGGCGTATGGCGTCCGCCGGCAGTGCCGCCTCAATGTGCTCACTCCACTCCACTGCCAGAATGGCGCCGGCATCCAGATAATCGTAATAGCCGGTGGAATACAGATCCTCCCAGCCGGTCACCCGGTACATATCAAAATGCACCAGCGGCGGATCGCCGCCGTAATCGTGCACAAGGGCAAAGGTGGGGCTGGAGACCTCAGCATCCAGCGAAAGGCCGCGGGCAATGCCCCGCACAAGCGCCGTTTTGCCCATACCGAGGCCGCCGTACATGGCCACCACCGAGCCGGCATGCAGCTCACCGGCCAGCTGTTCGCCATACGCCTCCGTATCGGCGGCGCAGGCAGAAAAAAATGCCGGTTTATGCTCCATAAAACGGCGGCCTCCTTTCTTTTTGTATCCCGATTCTGCCGCGCCGGGCAGTACCGGAGCAGCGCTGAGGGTATTATAGCATATTTTCGGGAATAATCAAAGGAAAACTTGCATATCGGGAAAAAATCCGCTATAATGTAGCGGTGATCTTACGGAAAGGAGGCGGCACCGAGCATGAAAGGCACACTCAAAGCATCGCTGCGTTCACTGATCACCTACTCCAACAAACGGCTGATCCTGCTGTGCCTGCTGGTTTCCACCTACGGCTGCCTGCTGGTCTATTCCGCCTCATACAGCGCCGGCCGCGGCCTGAGCGGCGCCATCGTACAGATCGGCGCCTCCGCACTGGGACTGCTCATCGCCATCGTACTCTCCCAGATTGATTATGAAAACCTGTGCTCCCTGTGGCCGATATGGGCCGGTATAGCCCTGCTGCTGATGCTGCTGACCTACACCCCGCTTGGCCTGAATGTGGCCGGTACAGACGATACCGCCTGGCTGGCCATCAGCATCGGCTCATTCCAGCTCACCTTTCAGCCCTCCGAGCTGATGAAGATCGTCTTTATCATCACCTTTTCCGTTCACCTGACACGGGTGCAGGAGCGCATCCACGAATTCCGCACACTGCTGCTGCTCTGCCTGCACGCCATAGTGCCCATCGGTCTGGTATTCCTGCAGGGGGACGACGGTACGGCGCTGGTGTTTATTATGATCTTCCTGACCATGCTGTTTGTCAGTGGTGTGCACCTGGTGTATTATCTGCTTGGGCTGGCCGGCGTCTGTGCGGCGGTGCCGCTGATCTGGAACTATGTGCTGGACGACAGCAAGCGGGCGCGGTTCCTTTGCATCCTGCCGCCCTATATCGAAAAATATCTGGGCACGATCGGCTGGCAGCAGTACGAGGGGCTGAAAGCCATCGGCTCCGGCCAGCTGACGGGGCTTGGGTATCTCAAGGGGGGCAACGGTTTCTCCTTTGCCCGGAATAACGACCTCATCTTTACTGTTGCCGGTGAGGAATTCGGCTTCATCGGCGCGCTGCTGCTGCTGGTGCTGCTGGGATTGCTGTGGTTTGAGCTGCTGCGCTGCGCCAAGCGGTCACAGGATACACTCGGCACCTATCTGTGCGTCGGTATGCTGGCGCTGGTCGGCTCCCAGTCCATTATCAACCTGGGGATGAACCTGCGGCTGCTGCCGGTGATCGGCATCACCCTGCCGTTTTTCAGCGCCGGCGGCAGCTCTGTGGCCACCCTGTACCTCGGCATCGGCCTGGTACTCAGTGTTTCCTTCTCGCAGCGCACCGCCCGCCACGGCGGCCGGATGCACACCAGCCTATACAGCGCTTGAACAGGCTGCTCACTTCTGCACCCGATAGGCCAGCACAAAGAAGTGTGCCGTGACCATTGGAAGCGTGGCGGTCTCCAGCTTCTGCTGATCCTCGCGGCCGGTTTTGTAATAGTACGGCGTCATCATAAACAGATCCTGCACGCACTGCCTATCCGGCAGGTGCATCCCATAGTGCAGCTCATGTGTTTCCAGCAGGTCAAGCCCCTCCAAAGCGAAGGGCTTGACCTGATTTTTATAGGGCACGGTATACAGCGCCTGCTTCAGCTCCCACAGATGCTCCGCTCCGGGAATAGCCATCAGAAAGACACCGCCGGGTGCCAGCGTACGGCTGATCTCCTCTCCGCAATAGGGCGCAAAAATATTGACCGCACCGGCGAGGCTGCCGTCCGCCACCGGCAGGTGGAAAGCGCTGGCTACGGCAAATCCGGCCTGCGGGCAGGCTCTGGCCGCCTTAGCCAGGGCGATCTTGGAAATATCAATCCCATAGCAGGAAACCCGGCGCGCATTTTGCTGCAGCGCCTGCGCGATCAGCGCCGTATAGTAGCCCTCGCCGCACCCGATATCCAGCAAACAGCCATCCGGCACAAGGCGCACGGCACAATCGGCAATCTGCTCCGCCAGCGGCCTGTAAGCGCCGCCGGATAAAAAACGCTGGCGCGCCTCCACCATCAGGCGGTTATCCCCCGGATTTTTCCCATGCATCCGGTTGGCCGGCAGCAGGTGCACATAGCCGCTGCGGCTGCGGTCAAAGCTGTGGCCGCGGGCACAGGCATAGCCGCTCGTATTCTCTTTCAGCGGCGCACCGCACACCGGACACAGCCACATGGTTTTTCCGCCCTCCTGTAAGCTCTTTGGGGGCATTGCCCCAAAAAACGGGACAGACGAACCGTCTGTCCCGTTTTTCCTCATTTACTCGGCGGCAGGCTCCGTCTCATCGCCGGCGCCCTCAATACCGTCCCAATTATCTACATCGCCGTCCTCCAGATCATAGCCAAAGTCGGCGTCCTTCTCGTACCAGGCTTTCTTTCTGGAACGGGCACGCAGATACAGCAGCACAGCCGTGGTGGCCGCCGCAACAGCCGCTGCCACGCCGGCAACAATAAGCCACTTCATCGTCTTGGATCTATTCATAGGGAACAGCCTCCTTATACATCATAGTGTGGAATGATTGTACCACGCCGGGAGAAAAAAGTCAAGGAATACGCCCTTATTTCTGCGCCGCCGGCAGGTTTTTCTGCCAGATGAACTCAAAATCCTTTATATTGTGCCGGATAATGTAGTCCAGGTAGCTGACCACCATCTTGGCGGTCAGCACATAGCCGCAGGGATTGAGATGCCCGTTGAGGTAGAATTTGGCGCGGAACTGCGCGTCGTATACCGGCGCATAGCGGTGCAGGTCCATGACATACGCCTCCGGCCACAGGGCGGCGATATCCCGCAGCAGGTCAGAGAGCTGGTCAGCCATTTTGACGCGATCCTCGCTCTGCTCCCCGCGCGGCGGGGTCATGATGAAGAATTTGGCATCCGGGCTGATGGCACGGTAGCGCTGAATAATGCGGCCGTAGTAGCCGGCAAAGGTCTCCCGGTTCTTTTCGGGGTCGGACAGGTCGATATCCGCCACCGTACCAAGCTCGATATCGCCGCGCAGCGCCGATGATATATCGTTTACGCCCAGCGCGATAATATACGCCTGTGCGGCCTTTTCCGGTGCCCAGAAGCCGGACTGCTCCGCAAAGTTATGTACATACTCCCAGGCCGTCATGCCGCCGCGGGAAAAATTGTAGACGGTATTGCCGCAGATGCGCGCCATGAACTGTCCCCAGGAATAGTCAAACATATCAAAGTAGTGATGCTCATCCTTCTCATCGCAGGTCTCAAACTCGCCGGAAGAGAGGCTATCGCCCACGCAGGCAATGGTGCGGAGAATTCCGCAGAAGCCGCCATCCGGCAGCAGCTGATCCAGGGGCTGCTCATTTTCCGGGAAATAGTGCTGAATATCCATAAAATCGTTTCCTCCTGACAGACGCATAACAGCGTTTTGCCCGATTGTACACCATTACAGCAGGCAAGTCAAGCCCTAATCCGGGATTTTCAGTGTTCCGGTGAGCGGAATGGTATCCAGCGGCAGCACCGCTGCCCCCAGCGCCTGCGCCTCCTCGGCCACATGCGTCACCAGCACAACCGGGCACTGCGCTGCCCGCTCCCGGATCAGGGGTAGAATCGCCCGCCAGGCGGCGGCATCCAAGCCGGTAAACGGTTCATCCAGCAGCAGCAGGCCGGCCGGCATGGCCAGCGCCCGTGCCAGAGCCACCCGGCGGCACTGGCCGCCACTAAGGGAAGCGGGGTACTGCCCGGCACAGTCGGCCAGCCCCATACGCGCCAGCAGCGCCGCTGCCTCTTCCCTGCCGCAGCCGGCGGCAATGCACACATTCTCCAGCGCAGTGCGCCACGGCAGCAGCCGATCCTCCTGGAAGCAAACAGCCGTCCGCAGACCAGCCGGCCGGACGATGCGGCCGGCCTGCGGCTGCTCCAGCCCGCACAGCAGCCGCAGCAGTGTGGTCTTGCCGCAGCCGGAGGCTCCCCACAGGCAAACAATCCCCTGCGGCGGAAGCCGCCAGCTCAGCTCCCGGCACACGGCCGTATTTCCGTAGGCAAAATCCACCTTTTGCAGTTCGATACTCATGTCTTTGCCCCCCTCTGCCGGTCGATCAGGCGGCGAAGAATCCGTTCCATCAGCACACTCAGCAGCACCACCGTGGCCGTCCAGGCAAATACCTCCGGCATTTCCAGATAAGCCTTGGCATTGAACATCTGCTGACCGATCGAACGCGCCGGGCTGCAGATCACCTCAGCAGCGATGCCGGATTTCCAGGCAAAGCCAAGCCCCACAACACATGCCGAGGCAAAATACGGCTGCACAGAGGGCAGCCACACCTGCCGCAGCGTGCGGAGGGCGCCAAAGTGGTACACGCGCGCCATCTCCAGCAGCCGGCGATCCGTTTGCCGGATGCCCTGGCAGACATTCTCCCACACCAGCGGCACCACCATCAGCGAGGCAATAAAGCCGGGCAAAAGCTGCAGGCGGATCCAGAAATACGCCAGCAAAATGAAGGAGGCCACCGGCGCCGCCCGCACAATGTGCAGCAGCGGGCTGAGCGCCAGCTCCGCCGGCCGCCAGCGGGTGGTCAGCACCGCCAGCAGCGTGCCGATCGCCACCGCCGCCAGAAAGCCGCACATCACCCGCAGCAGGCTGCAGCCCACAGCCTGCCAGAAAGCCGCCGTCTGCCACAGCCGCCAAAGGGTGGCGGCCACCGCCGCGGGGCTGGGCAGCAGGATCTCCTGATCGATCGCCCGGCTGAGCAGCGCCCATACACACAGCCAGAAGGCTGCCACAGCCAACGCCGTGGCAGCCCGCTTCAGCTTACGAGCCATAGTAGAAATCTCCGGCCGGCAGCTTGCCGCCAACCGCCTGCGGATTGTACCCATACAGCACCTGCAGATAGCCGGAAAGCTGCTCTTTCATCGCACTGCCGGCCACAAAGGTCAGATTGCAATTGGGGATTGCCTGCTTGGCAACCGCTGCCTTCGGAATGACTGTGTACTTCTCGCACAGGGCAGCAGCGACATCAACATCCGCCTTAACCGTTGCGATAGAAGCCTCATACTCCGCCAGGAACAGCTTGACCGCCTCCGGATTTTCCTCAACGAACGCCCGACGGGCGATCACGCAGCCCATCATCAGTTGGCTGCTGCCATTCGAGACCTTATCCCACTCCGCCGTCATATCCAGTGCCATGCGGACGGTCAGACCCTTGGCCTTTGCCTGTACACGACAGGAGGTCGCCACCGGCTCCGGCACCATCGCCACAGCCGCCTGTCCGGTCACCACGGCCGCCGTCAGCGCCGTATTATCCGCCACAAAATGGATGGTGACATCCTTATCGGGATCCAGCCCGTTCTTCTCCAGCACATAGCGCAGCACATATTCCGGATTGGCCCCCTGCCCGGAGGTATAGATCTCCTTGCCCTTCAGGTCGGCGACCGAGTTGATCGTGTTGCCATTCTCCATAATGTGCAGCACACCCAGCGTATTGACCGCCAGAATAGTCACCTTGCCGCCGGTTTTGTTATACAGCGTGGAGGCCAGGTTGGTCGGCACCGCAGCAATATCCGTGCTGCCGCCGCTAATGGCCGAAACCGCCTGCGTAGGGTCGCTTACCAGATCAAATGTATACGCATTCTTTGTTGTACCAGCATCCTGTCCCTCCATCAGGTTGACCATGCCCACCCCGGTGGGGCCGGCAATGGTGGTGATCCGCACCTTTGTCTTGGCTTTCGGCTGCGTGGTCGGCGTTGTCACCGGAGCGGCCGTAGTCGTGGCCGGCGTACTATTCTTCGCGGTGGTTGTCGGCTTTTTGGCCGTGGTCTGCTTGGCCGTAGTCGGCTTCTTGGTTGCCGCCGCTGTGGTGGTCGTGGTAGTCACATCTGCCTGCTCCGTAGTCGTCGTGGCATCCGTTCCCGTAGTGGTCGTCACAATGGTGTCATCCGGCACCACGGTGGATGTTACCGGCGTCTTGCCACACCCGGCAGCCAGCGTCAGCGTCAGCAGAGCAGCCGCCAACAGGCTTGTCCATTTTTTCATCTTACTCTTCCTCCCGATTCAATACCAAAATTTCCTTTCCGTTGCGACGGATACGGCCATCGGCCACCAATCCGTCCAGTGCCCGGTACAGGCTGGTACGCCCCATACCAAGCGCCTCGGCCAGCTCCTTCATCCCGCCCGGCAAGCATACCCGCCCCTGCGCATCGCAGTGTGTGCGCAAAAAACGCCACAGGCGGCCATCCGTCTGCCCGGCCGTTAAGGCAGAAAGACGGCGATTAAGAAAGCGAATACGGCCGGAAAGAAAGCGGATGTAATTCTCCGCGATGCGCGGATCTGCCGCCATCAGTGCCGATACCGTAGCCTGTGTGAACAGCGCCACCCGGCAGCGGCTGACAGCCACCACCCGCGAGGGATACGGCTCATCCTCGCCAAAGAGTGCCGCCGCACCGAACACATCGCCCGGATGCAGATCGTTCATCACCACCCGGCCGTGCAGTACCCGCACTTCGCCCTCCAGCACCAGGGCCAGCGCCCGCTGCGCCAGACGGCTGTCGTAGATGGTTTCCCCCTTCTCATACAGTCGCTCCTGCGGCGCCGCCTGCGCCAGCAGCCTGGCCTGCCGGGATGCCGGCAGACCGCTGAACAGGAAGAAAGGAACCCCCTCCGCTATCGGATTATCCACCTATTCGCCTCCCGAAAAGTGTTCCATTTGGAACACTTTTTCATCATTATAGCATATATTCGGAAAATTGCAAGAGGCAAAATGGCACGCAGGCGACTTTTTTGCTCCCGCAAATGGCGCAGCGGATGACAAGGCGATTGCCTTGTCATCCGCTGCGCGCTAAAAAGGAACCGGCAGCCACCGCTGCCGGTTCCTGAAAACGGTTTTTGTTTTTACTTCAGCAGGTTTTCCACGGCATCGACCGCGCCGGAAAGTTCCTCGCAGACGACACGCTCGATCTCGCCGCTGTCACACAGGGCCGCCACGCTGGCGTCCATCGGCAGGCGCGCCAGGATCGGCAGGCCGAGGGCCTGTGCCGCCTGCTCCAGCCCCTTGCCGTCGCCGAACAACGGGATTTCCTTGCCGCAGTCGGGGCAACGGATATAGCTCATATTCTCCACAAAGCCCAGCACGGGGATGTTCAGCATATCGGCCATGCGCTGTGCCTTGCCCACCACCATCTGCACCAGGCTCTGCGGGGTGGAAACAATGATATTGCCGTCCAGCTGGATGCTCTGGTAGACCGTCAGCGGCACATCGCCGGTGCCGGGGGGCATATCAATAAACAGCACATCCAGGTCGCCCCACACCACATCTGTCCAGAACTGGGTAACAGCACCGGCCAGCACCGGACCGCGCCACACCACCGGCTGGTTTTCATCCTCCAGCAGCAGGTTGACCGACATCACCTTGATGCCCATGTGGGTTTCCTCCGGCAGAATGCCGAGGTCGTTCGCCTGCGCCTTGCGGGTGATACCAAAGGCCTTGGGGATCGAGGGGCCGGTGATATCCGCGTCCAGCACGCCGACCTTATAGCCCCGGCGCGCCATCATCGTGGCCAGCATGGCCGTAACCGAGGATTTACCGACACCGCCCTTGCCGCTGCTGACCGCCACCACCTTTTTGATGTGGCTGTAAGCATTCAGCTTGGCACGCATATCCCGCTCACCGCAGTTTTCCCCGCAGGAGCCGCAATCGTGGGTACATTCACTCATACTCTCGCTTCCTTTATCTCAAATTTTTCAGAGCTGACTTTCATCATAGTGCGCCCGGCAGCCGCCGATGAATTTCGGCCGGGTACGCGCGCACAGGAGTATCGCCTCACCGATGTGCTTTGTCTGCAGACGCACCGGCACCGCCACCGGCCGCAGATGCATCCCAATCAGCGTACCGCCGATATCCAGGCCGGCGTGGGCGCGCACACCCTCCACCGCCACCGGTGCCGCCATGCGCTGCCAGGCAGTGGTGGCAAAGGAGCCGCCGGCCTTGGGCTGCGGCAGCACATTCACCGGCTCCAGGCCATAGGCCTTTGCCGCCGCGCGCTCCAGGATGATCGCACGGTTAAGGTGCTCACAGCACTGCGCCGCCAGATAGATCCCCTGCGCCTGCAGGATCGGCAGGATGCCGTCCATCACAGCGCCGGCCGCCTCCATGCTGGAGCCGGTGCCGATCTTCTCCCCCAGGATCTCGCTGGAGGAGCAGCCGACCACCAGAATATCCCCCGGCTGCAGACGCGCCACCGTCAGCAGCTCGTCCACCGCTGCGGCTGCCTGCCGACGAATTTGTTCCAAGGCTTCACTCATACTTATCTCATCCTTTCAGACGGTGGTGTTCTTCTACCGCCGCGATCAGCAGACGGTAGATCGGCGCCAACGCCTCAAACTCTGCAGCCAGCCGCTCCGGCAGGGCAGGATCCGCCATCATTTCCGGCCCCGCGGTGCGGGAAAGCTCCACATTCCGGCAATCATACAGGGGACGCAGCAGCGCCGGGGTCTCCTCTGTGCTGCGCGGGCGGGCATACGGCTGCCCGGACAGCGGAAAGCCGGCACGCTGCGCCCGGCGCAGCGCTCTCAGGAATACCTGCGGCTGCTCCTGCGCATGGCGGCGCAGAAGCTGCATCACCGCCGGCTCGGCGCTGTAAAAGCCAACGCCGTATTCCACCCGCTGGATGGAAAAATCCACATAGAAAGCCGGCAGGCAATAGTCCCACGCCCGTTTATCGCGCAGGAAAGCCACCCACATATTCTCGCGGTACAGGCACTTATCCAGGGTAAAGCGGGTATCCCGCCGCACCCGGCTGACACAGCCATTTTTCATCGGATCAACCACCAGCAGCGGGTCAATCGCCAGCACCGCCGGGGCAAGATCCGCCGCCAAATGGCGCAGCGGCTCAATAACCCCCTGCCGGATTGCCGGCTTGTGCTCCTCGTAGTAGCTTTTGCTGTTCTGGAAACGATTTTCCGCCAGCAGGAACAGGCTGTCGGCGGTAATACCCTCGTAGGTCATGTGTTCTCCCTCTTTTTACGGCCGGAGGCCGGAAGCTGCGCCAGAATGATGGCGCCGAACATCAGCACACAGCCGATGATCTCGTAAATTCCCAGCGGATGCCCGGCAATCAGCCAGCCGGCCAAAGCGCCGAAAACCGACTCAAGACTCATGATCAGCGAGGCGGCGGTGGGCGCAGCATCCTTTTGGGCAATAATCTGCAGGGTGTAGCCCACCCCGCTGGAAAGCAGACCAAGGTACAGCAGCTCACCGATATGCGCACCGAGCGCGGCCACGGTCGGCGTTTCAAACAAAAACATCAGCGGCAAATTCAGTATGCCCACCACAAGAAATTGAATGCAGGACAGGCGCACACCATCCACCAGCGGCGAATAGCGATCCACCAGCATGATCTGCACGGCAAACATCAGCGCGCACAGCAGCAGCAGGACATCCGCCCGGCCAAAGCCGCTTTCGCCCTTGGCACACAGCAGATACAGCCCCACCACGGCAATGCCGACGCCAAGCCATGTGCGCACACCGGGGCGGCGACCGAAAAAGCTGCCCAGCAGGGGCACCAGCACAATATACAACGCCGTCACAAAGGCGCCTTTCCCCTCGGATACACCGGGCATTGCCAGCCCGATCTGCTGCAGATTGGTTGCCGAAAACATTGCCAGCCCGCACAGCACACCAGCCTTCCACAGCAGACGGCGCTGCTGCGCGTTCTGCGGCTTATGCCCAAGCCCAAAGTGATCGAAAACCGGGATAGCCACCAGCAGTCCGCACACGCAGATCAGCGAGCGCACACCATTGCAGGTGAGGGCACCCATGCCCTCGCCGCCGCTCTTCTGTGCAACAAAAGCCACGCCCCAGATCAGGGCCGTCAACAGCAGCAGCAGATCGCCCCGCAGCCGCCGCAAAGAAACCGTATGCTCCAAGAAAAGTCCCCCTTGTATCCCGATACAAGTAGATAGTATAGCACACCCTTTTCGCCTTTTCAAGCCAAAAAACGCCGTTTTTTGACCGACCGCCCCGCGGTAAATAGGACTTGCTTTTTCGCCCCCGCTGTGCTACACTATCATGCATGGGCATGCGGGCGTGGTGGAATGGCAGACACGTTGGTCTTAGGAGCCAATGCCCTGTGCGTGCGGGTTCAAGTCCCGCCGCCCGCACCATATCGAGTATTCATAAGGGATTTGACTTTATGAATACTCGATTTTTCTATTTTGATACGGTTTTATGTACGGAGCAGGTTTTTGCCTGCTCCTTTTTGTTAAGCCGTTTTCGGCTCGGTTAAATACTCAACTGCGACACCTTTTCTGGTGTCGGCGACGATATTCGGTCTGCGAGATACTTCGGGTATCTCCACATACCCGACAAAGCGGTAATAGATAACGATTCTTTGGGTTCTGCTTTTGCCTTTGCCCTCTGTTTCAAAAACATCAATATGGTCGATGAGTTCACGAAGCAGCGGTGCGGTCAGTCTGTCCATTCGCATAAATCTGCGGATTGCCGAAGTGAAGTTCTCGCGTTCCTGTTCTCGCTGTCCGCATTCGGAAAGCTTTTGCCGAAGCACCTTTATTTTTGCCTTCAGTTCCAATCTTTCCGCTTCATACTTGTGGGACAACTGCATAAACCATTCGTCACTCACCTTGCCGACAGCGTTGTCCTCATAAAGCTTTTCGTATAGACGGGATACGGTATCGTTTCTGGCGATTGCTTTCTGAAGTTCTGCTTCGTCGTGCTTTTTTTCCTTCAAAAGCTCTTTGTCGGTCTTTTGAGCAAGCAGCTCGGCAAAGGCTTCTTCATCCGCAGCCAAAAAATCTGCCATCCTTCGCAGTTCAAGCATTACCACCTGCTCAATGGCGTCTGCTCTGACATAGTGCCTGCCGGAACATTCTCCTCGGTAATCCACCTTGTTGTTGGCACATACAAAATAGTGAATATCCTTATTGATAGTATTCGTATGATGGCGGAGCTTACCGTGGCAATCCCCGCAGAACAGCAAATCACAAAATATGCTTTTCTCGCCGTTTTTCGGTTTTGGCGCACGGCGTTTTGTTTTGGCTATGAGCGTTTGTACCTTTTCAAAATCGCCCCGTGCAATAATTGGCTCGTGAACATCCTTGAATATCGCCCAATTCTCCGGATCGTTCGGAAGTCTTGTTTTGTTCTTAAAAGACTTTGAGCAGGTCTTGAAGTTGATTACATCACCGCAGTATTCCTGCTGGGACAAAATCTTTTGAATTGTTGTTTTGCACCATTTGTACGGATTAGGCTGTGTTTTCTTGCCGCCTCTCGGCAGTCCTTTGCTTTGCCAATACGCCATAGGAACAAGTATTTGCTTCTCCTGTAATATTCGTGCGATAGTTTCGTTGCCCTTGCCCTCAAGACACATTTTGAAAACGCTTTTTACCACCTCTGCCGCCTCTGGGTCAATAACCCACTTCTTTTTGTTCTCAGCGGATTTCATATATCCGTATGGCGGTTGAGATAAAGGCTCACCCATACTGCCCCTCAGTCTGTGTGATGAACGAATTTTCTTAGATATATCCCGTGCATACATTTCGTTTAAGATGTTTTTGAAAGGGGCAATTTCGCTTTCGCCCTCCTCGCTGTCTATTCCGTCATTTACGGCGATAAACCGAATATCGTGATTGGGAAAATACACATCGGTATAATTACCGACTGAAACATAATCTCCTCCGAGACGGGATAGGTCTTTTACCATCACGGCGTAGATATATCCCATTTCAATATCCGATATTAACTGCCCGAATCCCGGTCGGTTGAAATTTGTACCTGTGTATCCGTCGTCCACATAGAATTTTATATCGGTCAAACCTTTTTCCTTTGCTTTTTGCGAAAGCAGCGTTTTTTGATTGACGATTGAATTGCTTTCACCGTCCATTCCGTCATCACGGGACAAACGGCAATAAAGTGCCGTTTGTCCCGATTTTGTTATTCTTTTTCGGCTGCATTAGTATCCTCCTTTCGGACATCGTCAGATGTCCAGCAGCCTGTACAATCATATTCGGTGTTTATTATATTACTTGTACTGACGGACGGCAAATCTGCGAAATCGCTTGTGAGATAACTCCCTATGCGGTTATTCAGCATAGTATTCTCTTTGGGTTCTTTGTAGTTGGGATTTTGAAATCTCGACTCAACCACATATCTTACGCCGTTAATAACATATTCCTGCGGTGCGGCGCCAAAGTCTACGATAAACTTATTCATAAGCCCTCCTTATCTCGCGTCGCGGTTATGCTGTCGGTCATATTCTTTTTTGACAAGCTTAAGCAGGTATTCCAACATTTCAGCCGGTGTCATAGAGGACGGCACATATTTGCGAATATCGTCCATCGGGATTTTTAGTTTTTCCACCTGATTTGGTTTGACCTCTGCCATAATTTCGGTCACGGTATCGTAGTCAAGTTTGCCTTCTTCAAAAGCGGCGCGTATACGGCGAGCTTGTGCGTGGGACGGAAAATTTTCGGTTTCGTCAATGCGGTCTATCACATCTCTTTGTGCTTCTTCATTTAGAAAAGACAATTCGTAAGCCGGGAGCATTTTCATTTTGCCGTTATCTAAATATTCTTGAAGTTCGGGCATTAGATAGGTCAAACGGATTAGGCGCTGCACAGTTCTTCCGCTGTCGTTTTCTGAAATCAACTCCGCACTCACTTCTGACTTCTCGACATTCTGTCGAGAAGTGCCTTGGTGCTTAATCGCATCAAGCTTCATTCTATATGACCGCGCCTTTTCCATAAGGGATAGGTTTTCACGCTGACAGTTTGAATCTACCATTAAAATTGTGGCTTGATCCCGGTCGATAAAATGAATAACCGCCGGAATCTCTTTCATTTCAAGAAGCTCGGCGGCGTGCACTCTGCGGTGTCCCGATATGATTTCGTATTCATCAGGCTTATCCTCAAGAGGACGGACGATAATGCAGTTTAGCAGCATGTGAACATATACCTTGCATTTTTCAAATTCCCTCACTTATTAAGTGGCAGAAAATAATTTGTATTGAGCCGAACATTTTAAAAGACATCACAAAAAAGTCCCTTTCGCACCGTAGTACGAAAGGGACTTTTTATGGTACCTTATTCCCATCGGAAGAAGCGAACGGCAAGAACGGTGCAAAGTGCGGCAACTCCAATCATTACACAAAGCGGTAACAGAATGCTTCCCGTGCTGACACCTAAAAATGTGTTTTTCATCATCGTAAGCCCCTGCGTCAGTGGGAAGAAGCTGACGATCTTCTGCATCGCCTTTGGCATAACCTCGATCGGCAGCGTTGTGCCGGAAAAGACCAGCATGGGGAAATAGAGAACCGATGCAATGACGCTTGCCTGCTTGGTGTCCTTTGCTACGCCGCCCACCAGCATACCGACGGACAGGGTCGAGAGCATGGTAAGTGCCCAGCTCCCAAGAAAAGCGAGGAGCGAACCATGCAGCTGCACGCCCCACAAAAGCGCCGCAACTGACAGTGTCGCAAGAGACACAGCACAGTAGACAATATACATGGACAGCTCAACGCCCAGAACGAATACCGGGCTGACCGGCGTGACACGCAGCCGCTTGAGGATCTTCATCTCTCGTAGACCTGATACTGCCAGCGGCAGACCCATCAGTCCGCTTGCACAAATGGCAACTGCGCTGACGGCTCCGAAAGACTGCTCCATGAATGTATAGTCCGCACCGTCATAGGCGGGCTTTGTCCCGTAAATGATGCCGAGGATGATAAAGATCACAAGCGGCATGAAAATTGCAAAGATAGGCATATTCATGTCCCGCAGACTGAGTTTCAGCTCCGTTTTAAGGTATGTAAAAAAGCGTTTCATG